>NZ_JBIAUK010000010.1:0-41565 GCF_042892775.1 Streptomyces sp. NPDC001717
ACGCCCGGTTACATTCCGAACCCGGAAGCTAAGCCTTTCAGCGCCGATGGTACTGCAGGGGGGACCCTGTGGGAGAGTAGGACGCCGCCGAACAACCCGCCCTTTTAGCTCAGTCGGTAGAGCGTCTCCATGGTAAGGAGAAGGTCAACGGTTCGATTCCGTTAAAGGGCTCCAAAGAGAAAGGCCCCCGCCTGTTGGCGGGGGCCTTTCTGCGTTTGTGGGTCCGTGCGGTGCCTGTCAAGTCCCGACTTTCCGGGCCATGACCAGGGTCGCGCCTCGGGGCGCAATGGGATCACGGGAGCCCGAGCTCCTCGATCCGAGGAAGGACCCTCTCATGAGCCTGAACACGAACATCACCACGAACATCGCATGGATCCGACGCCTCTTCCTCCGGCTCGTGACGGCCCCGGCCGGCGTTGCCGGTGGCGGTTGCGTGTCGTCGTCGGTGCCCTTCGAGCCCGGTCCCGTGGCCGAGAGCTCCGACCCGGGTGTCGGGGCGGCCTCCGCGCCTCCCTGGGTCTCGGAGATGGCCGCACCGTCATTCATGATCGTGTCGCCGCGATTGCCGCGGCGGTGATCAGTCGCTCGTGCGCTGCTGGGGGACCCGGAACGCGAGGATGGCCATGTCGTCCGAGGCGGGTTCCGCCGCGAAGCGTTCCACGGCGCGCAGCACGCGGGAGGCGACCGCGCCCGCGGTGAGGCCCGTGCAGGTGGTGAGGACCTCGGTCAGGCCGTCGTCGCCGAGCATGCGGGTGCCCTCGCGGCGTTCGGTCACGCCGTCCGTGACGCACAGCAGCACGTCGCCCGGATCGAGGGTCAGCGTCTGCTCGTAGAGGTCGAGGTCGTCGATGACGCCCAGCAGCGGCTGGGGCTCCGCGGCCGCCAGGACCTCGCCGTTTGGGCGCAGGCGCAGCGGGAGCGGGTGGCCGGCGCAGACGACCTTCATCAGGGCCCCGCCGTCCGGCTGCGGGTGCAGTTCGCCGTAGAGGAGGGTGAGGAAGCGGCTGCGGGCGCCCTCGTCGAGGATGGCCGCGTTCAGGCGCTGCAGGACGGCCGGGCCGCCCAGGCCTTCGCGGGCCAGGAGGCGCAGGGCGTGCCGGGCGAGGCCGGTGACCGCGGCCGCTTCGGGGCCCGTGCCGCAGACGTCGCCGATGGCGAAGCCGTACGCGCCGTCGCGGATCGGGAAGACGTCGTAGAAGTCGCCGCCCACCTCGTTGCCCTCGCCGGCCGCGCGGTAGATGACCTCGACCTCCATGCCGGGGATCGCGGGGGAGCCGGGCGGCAGCAGGCTGCGCTGGAGGGAGCGGCTGATCGCGGTGCGCTCGGAGTAGAGACGGGCGTTGTCCAGGGCCAGCGCGGCCCGCCGGGACAGGTCCTCGGCGAGTTCGAGGATCTCCTGGCGGAAGTGTTCCTCGGACGGCTTGCCGAGGGTCAGCAGTCCGATGACGCGGTTGCGGGCGAGCAGTGGCAGGACCACGGTCTCGCCGCCGACGGCGAGGGAGGTCTCCGGCCAGGGGCGGGCGCCGGCCTCGCGGACCGGTTCGGGCGGGCTGACCCGCGAGAGGAGGGCCTTGAGGGCGTCGATGCGTTCCTCGTCCTCGTGGAGCACGTACGAGAGGTACGGGTCGGAGGACTGGTCGGCGATCGTGTAGACGGCGCACCAGGTGGCGAGGGTCGGGACGGTCATCTGGGCCATCAGCGCCAGGGTCTGGTCCCGGTCGAGGGTGCCGGCCAGCAGGTCGGAGGCCTCGACGAGGAAGGAGAGGGAGCCGCGCCGGAGGCGTTCCAGCTCGCCGAGGCGGGCGGACTCGACGGCCAGGGCGATGCGGTCGGCGGCGAACTGGAGGCGCAGGGCCTCCTCGTTGGTGTAGCGGCCCGGGATCTCGGCGGCCACGCCGAGGGAGCCGGTGAGCCGGCCCTCGACCTTGAGCGGGACGGTGACCGCCGAGCGCATGCCGGTGGACTCCAGGAGAGGCACGGCGCCGGGGACGACCGAGAGGTCGTCGTGGACGGCGGGCATGCGGGCGGAGCCGTACCGGTTGGTGCCGGCCTCGACGGGGACGCGGGCGAACCGCTGGCGCGTGGAGGGCAGGCCGGTGGTGGCGCGGACCTCGAGCTCCGTTTCGTCGTCCGTCGCGAGGAGGAGGAAGGCGGAGTCGGCGTCGAGGAGGTCGCGGGCCCGTTCGACGGTGCGCTGGAGCAGGGCGTCGAGGTCGTCGGGGGCGGGAGAGCCGATGAAGACCTCGAAGGGGTCCACGGGGCGGGGCTCGGTGAGCTGGGCGCTGTCGCCGGTGGGTGTGCGCACGGGGGTCTGGAGCAGGGCGCGCTCGTCGTCGTGGACGAGGAGGCAGACGATGGACGGCTCGCCGTGGGCGTCGCGGACCCGCAGGTGGGAGGCGTAGATGGGGATGACGCGGCCGTCCGCGCCGCGGACTCCGTAACTGCCCTCCCAGCGCGAGAGTCGCAGGGCCTCGGCGATGCCGGTTCCGGTGCCGGGGGTCTGCGGCCAGGCGGCGAGCTCGGCGAGCGGGCGGCCCAGGGCCTTCTCCGCGGGGTAGCCGAAGATGTGCTCCGCGTCCTCGTTCCAGGCGCTGATGCGGTCGCCGGAGTCGATCTGGAGGACGGCCACGCGGACCCGGCTGTCGGCGAGGGGGAGCAGGCGGTCGGGCACGACCGGGCCCGCGGAGCGGGTACCGACCGGCCGGTCCGGAAGGTCGAGCCGGAACCACACGTGCTTGTGGGTGGCCGTGTACTCGACGCCCCAGCGGGTGGCGAGGGCGGCGCAGAGCATCAGGCCGCGGCCGTTCTCACGGTCGGGGTCGGCGTACGGACGCTCGCCGGGGTGCTGGAGCGGGAGCTCCCGCTCCGGGTAGCGGTCGGCGACCTCGACGCGCACTCCGTCCCCGGAGCGCAGGCACAGGACCTCGGCCCGGGTCCCGGCGTGGACCACGGCGTTCGTGACGAGCTCGCTGGTGAGGACCACCGCGTCGTCGACGATGTCCGCGAAGCCCCAGCCCTGCAGCGTGTCGCGGACGAACGCGCGAGCGGCGGCGACGGATCGCCCGACGGGATCGAAACTGGCAGCCGCCCGTGCCGTGATCACTGCTCTCCTTCGACGCGGTTGGACATCGAGTGCCAGGTTACTTACCTTCGCGGTCGGCATGGTGCCGTCGTCCGGGAATCCACTCGGAGGGTACGGCGGGTATGCGATGGTGCCGAAGTGTTATGGCCGGGTTCGGCCAGGGTGAAACACTGGGCAGGCTTGCGGAACCGGCTCGTGAGGAGTCAGGTGTCCGGTGGAACGGCGGTCGACCCTTTCGGGAGGGACACGGTGGAGTCTGGCGCAGCGGTGCGGCGTACAGGGACGCGGGCCAAGGGAGGGCGTCCGCGGCGCGGCGACACGACCGAGGTCGATACCGCGGCTCTGAACCGGCTGCTCACGGCCCTGGTGTCGATGCGGGACGGGAACTTCCGCAAGCGGTTGACGGTGTCCGGCGAAGGCGTGATGGCGGAGATCGCCGCCGTCTACAACGAGGTCGCCGACCGCAATCTGCACCTCACGGGGGAGCTCTCCCGGGTCCGACGGATGGTGGGCCGCGAGGGCAAGCTGAGCGAACGGCTGGAAACGGGTGCCTGCGAGGGCTCCTGGGCGGCCGCGATCGACGCCTCGAACCAGCTGGTGGACGACCTGGCGCGGCCGGTGTCCGAGGTGGGTCGGGTGCTGTCGGCGGTCGCCGAGGGCGACCTGGACCAGCGGATGGACCTGCGGACCCAGGCCCCGGAGGGGGTGGGGCATCCGCTGCGCGGTGAGTTCCTGAAGGTCGGGCGTACGGTCAACAACCTGGTCGACCAGCTGTCCGCGTTCACCGACGAGGTGACGCGCGTGGCGCTGGAGGTGGGTACCGAGGGGAAGCTCGGCGGCCAGGCCCAGGTGCGCGGAATGTCGGGCTCCTGGAAGGACCTGACCGACTCCGTCAACACCATGGCGTACCGGCTCACCGCCCAGGTGCGTGACATCGCCCTCGTCACGACGGCGGTCGCCAAGGGCGACCTGTCGCGCAAGGTCACGGTGCACGTGGCCGGCGAGATGTTGCAGCTGAAGAACACCGTCAACACGATGGTGGACCAGCTGTCCTCCTTCTCCTCCGAGGTGACCCGCGTCGCCCGCGAGGTGGGCACGGAGGGCGAGCTGGGCGGCCAGGCGAAGGTGCCCGGTGTCGCGGGCGTGTGGAAGGACCTGACCGACTCCGTCAACACCATGGCCGGCAACCTGACGGCCCAGGTGCGCGGCATCGCCCAGGTGACGACGGCGGTCGCGAACGGCGACCTGTCGCAGAAGGTACGGGTGAGCGCGCGGGGCGAGGTCGCGCAGCTGGCCGAAACGATCAACCAGATGACCGAAACGCTGCGGACGTTCGCGGACGAGGTCACGCGTGTGGCCAGCGAGGTCGGGGCCAAGGGTCTGCTCGGTGGTCAGGCGCAGGTTCCCGGCGCGGCGGGCACGTGGAAGGACCTCACCGATTCGGTGAACACGGTCTTCCGCAACCTCACCACGCAGGTGCGGGACATCGCGCAGGTGACGACGGCGGTCGCCAACGGCGACCTCTCGCAGAAGGTCACGGTCAACGTGGCCGGCGAGATGCTGGAGCTGAAGAACACCGTCAACACGATGGTGGACCAACTCCAGTCCTTCGGTGCGGAAGTGACGCGCGTGGCCCGCGAGGTCGGCGTCGAGGGTGAACTGGGCGGTCAGGCGCAGGTTCCGGGCGCGGCGGGTACGTGGAAGGACCTCACCGACTCGGTGAACACCGCCTTCCGCAACCTCACCGGGCAGGTCCGCAACATCGCCCAGGTGACGACGGCGGTCGCCAACGGCGACCTGTCCCAGAAGGTCACCGTGGACGTCTCCGGCGAGATGCTCCAGCTGAAGAACACCGTCAACACGATGGTGGACCAGCTGTCCTCCTTCGCCGACCAGGTCACGCGGATGGCGCGGGACGTGGGTACGGAGGGCCGACTGGGCGGCCAGGCCAGGGTCGAGGGGGTGTCCGGCACGTGGAAGGAGCTCACCGACTCCGTCAACTTCATGGCCGGCAACCTGACTTCCCAGGTGCGCCAGATCGCCCAGGTCACCACGGCCGTGGCGCGCGGTGACCTGTCGCAGAAGATCGACGTGGACGCGCGCGGCGAGATCCTGGAGCTGAAGAACACCATCAACACGATGGTCGACCAGCTCTCGGCCTTCGCCGAGCAGGTGACCCGGGTGGCCCGGGACGTGGGTACGGAGGGCCGGCTCGGCGGTCAGGCGCAGGTGCCCGGCGTGGCCGGCGTGTGGCGCGACCTGACGGACTCGGTGAACGGCATGGCCGGGAACCTGACCTCGCAGGTGCGCAACATCGCGCAGGTCGCCACGGCGGTCGCGCGCGGTGACCTGTCGCAGAAGATCGACGTGGACGCGCGCGGCGAGATCCTGGAGCTGAAGAACACCCTCAACACCATGGTCGACCAGCTCTCGAACTTCGCGGAGCAGGTGACGAGGGTCGCCCGCGAGGTGGGCACCGAGGGAATCCTGGGCGGTCAGGCCGAGGTCAAGGGTGTCTCCGGCACCTGGAAGGACCTCACCCAGTCCGTCAACTTCATGGCGAACAACCTGACCTCGCAGGTGCGCAACATCGCCGAGGTGACCACCGCCGTCGCCATGGGCGATCTGTCGAAGAAGATCACCGTCGACGCCAAGGGCGAGATCCTGGAGCTGGTGACCACCGTCAACACGATGGTCGACCAGCTGTCCTCCTTCGCGGAGCAGGTGACCCGGGTGGCCCGCGAGGTGGGTTCCGAGGGCATCCTGGGCGGTCAGGCACGGGTGCGCGGCGTGACCGGCATCTGGAAGGACCTGACCGACAACGTCAACCTGATGGCCAACAACCTGACCTCGCAGGTGCGCAACATCTCGCAGGTCTCGGCGGCGGTCGCCAACGGCGATCTGACGAAGAAGGTCACGGTCGAGGCGCGCGGCGAGGTCGCCCAGCTCGCGGACACGGTCAACACGATGGTGAAGACCCTCTCCTCGTTCGCGGACGAGGTCACGCGCGTGGCGCGCGAGGTGGGTACGGAGGGCCGCCTGGGCGGTCAGGCGCACGTGCCGGGCGTCTCGGGGACCTGGAAGGACCTCACCGACTCGGTGAACTTCATGGCCTCCAACCTCACCGGTCAGGTGCGGCAGATCGCCATGGTCACGACCGCCATCGCCAAGGGCGACATGACCAAGAAGATCGACATCGACGCCCGCGGCGAGATCCTGGAGCTCAAGACCACCATCAACACGATGGTCGACCAGCTGTCCTCCTTCGCCGACCAGGTGACCCGCGTCGCCCGCGAGGTGGGCACGGAGGGCATCCTGGGCGGCCAGGCCCGCGTCCGGGACGTCGACGGCACCTGGCGGGACCTGACGGAGTCCGTGAACGAGATGGCCGGGAACCTGACCCGGCAGGTGCGCGCCATCGCGGCCGTGGCCACCGCGGTGACCCGCGGCGACCTGAGCCTGAAGGTCGACGTGGACGCGGCGGGCGAGATCCAGGTCCTCCAGGACAACATCAACACGATGATCGTCAACCTGCGCGACACCACCCTGGCCAACAAGGAGCAGGACTGGCTCAAGGGCAACCTCGCCCGGATCTCCGCGCTGATGCAGGGCCGCCGGGAGCTCGACGACGTGGCCTCGCTGATCATGAGCGAGCTGACCCCGGTCGTCTCCGCGCAGCACGGCGCCTTCTTCCTGGCACTGCCGGCCGGCGGCACCACCGAGATCGGGACGGAGGGCGGCACGGACGGCTCGTACGAGCTGCGGATGCGCGGGAGCTACGCGTACGCCGGGGGCCAGGTGCCCACCTCCTTCCGGCCGGGCGAGGGGCTGATCGGCACGGTCGCCGAGGAGAAGCGGACGATCCTCGTCGAGAACACCCCGCCCGGCTACCTGAAGATCTCCTCGGGGCTCGGCGAGGCGCCGCCCGCGCACGTGATCGTGCTGCCGGTGCTCTTCGAGGGGAAGCTGCTCGGCGTCATCGAGCTCGCGTCCTTCACCCCGTTCACGCAGATCCAGAAGGACTTCCTCAGCCAGATCGCCGAGATGATCGGCACGAGCGTCAACACCATCAGCGTCAACTCCAAGACGGAGATGCTGCTCAAGCAGTCCCAGGAGATGACCGAGCAGCTGCGCGAGCGGTCCGACGAACTGGAGAACCGGCAGAAGGCCCTCCAGGCCGCCAACGCGGAGCTGGAGGAGAAGGCTGAGCTGCTGGCCCGTCAGAACCGGGACATCGAGGTGAAGAACACCGAGATCGAGGAGGCCCGGCAGGTCCTGGAGGAGCGTGCCGAGCAGCTCGCGGTCTCGATGCGGTACAAGTCCGAGTTCCTGGCGAACATGTCGCACGAGCTGCGCACCCCGCTCAACTCGCTGCTGATCCTGGCGAAGCTGCTCGCCGACAACGCGGACGAGAACCTCTCGCCGAAGCAGGTGGAGTTCGCCGAGACCATCCACGGCGCCGGCTCCGACCTGCTCCAGCTGATCAACGACATCCTCGACCTGTCGAAGGTCGAGGCCGGGAAGATGGACGTCTCGCCGACCCGGATCGCCCTCGTGCAGCTGGTCGACTACGTGGAGGCCACCTTCCGGCCGCTGACGGCGGAGAAGGGCCTGGACTTCTCGGTGCGGGTCTCGCCGGAGCTCCCGGCGACCCTGCACACGGACGAGCAGCGGCTGCTGCAGGTGCTGCGCAACCTGCTGTCGAACGCGGTGAAGTTCACCGACACCGGGGCGGTGGAGCTGGTGATCCGGCCCGCCGGGACCGACGTGCCGACGGCGATCCGCGAGCAGCTGCTGGAGGCCGGTTCGCTGCGGGAGGCGGACGCCGACCTGATCGCCTTCTCGGTGACCGACACCGGCATCGGGATCGCGGCGAGCAAGATGCTGGTGATCTTCGAGGCGTTCAAGCAGGCCGACGGGACGACCAGCCGCAAGTACGGCGGCACGGGCCTGGGGCTGTCGATCAGCCGGGAGATCGCCCGGCTGCTCGGCGGGGAGATCCACGCGGCCAGCGAGCCCGGCCGCGGGTCCACCTTCACGCTGTACCTGCCGCTGCACCCGAGCGAGCTGCCCCCGCAGGGGTACGCGCCGCCCACGCCCGGGGGTGCGCGCGGCGAGCTGTACCGCAGGTCGGCCGACGGGGTGCGGCCCGCGCTGCCGCAGGCCCCGGCCGCCTCCGTGCCCGTACCGACGGTGCACGCACAACATGCCCGGCCGGGGCTGCCCGCGGCGGAGCCGTCGGGTCAGGGCTCCTCGGCGCTGTTCCGCAGGCGGCGCAAGAGCCTGCCCGAGCCGCTGCCGAGGGCGGAGGCGCAGGGCCGGCCGGACGTCGACGCTTGGGGCGTGGAGGAGCCGCTCCCGGTCCCGCCGCGGGCGTACGACTTCCGCGGCGAGCGGGTGCTGATCGTGGACGACGACGTACGCAACGTCTTCGCGCTCACGAGCGTGCTGGAGCAGCACGGGCTGGCGGTGCTCTACGCCGAGAACGGGCGGGAGGGCATCGAGGTCCTGGAATCGCACGACGACGTGGCGGTGGTCCTGATGGACATCATGATGCCGGAGATGGACGGGTACGCGACGACGGCCGCGATCCGGCAGATGCCGCAGTTCGAGGGGCTGCCCATCATCGCGCTCACCGCCAAGGCGATGAAGGGCGACCGGGAGAAGGCCATCGAGTCCGGTGCGTCCGACTACGTCACCAAGCCGGTCGAGCCCGACTACCTACTGTCGGTCATGGAAGGGCATATGCGCGGAAAGTGATCAACGTGCGGAGGTGATCGGGAGGCGCAGGGGGGAACCTTCTGCCCTCCCACCACGTTTCCGCATCGTGCACAGTGACATCTTGGTGACAGGGTGTGGCGATCTCGGGACTGGGGCTACGATGACCGGCACAAGGACGGACGGCGTAAGGATGCCGTCCTCTGGGGCGGGGCCCGGCGGACAGGCCGGAGCCTTGAGCCGGGGAGGCCCCATGCCGGGGCGAGGAGGACAGGGCATGGTGCAGAAGGCCAAGATCCTCCTGGTCGACGACCGGCCGGAGAATCTGCTGGCGTTGGAGGCCATCCTCTCCGCGCTCGATCAGACACTGGTCCGGGCGTCGTCGGGGGAGGAAGCGCTCAAAGCGCTGCTGACGGACGATTTCGCGGTCATCCTGTTGGATGTCCAGATGCCGGGAATGGACGGTTTCGAAACGGCCGCGCACATCAAGCGGCGGGAACGGACCCGGGACATCCCGATCATCTTCCTCACTGCGATCAACCACGGTCCGCACCACACGTTCCGCGGCTACGCGGCCGGAGCGGTGGACTACATCTCCAAGCCCTTCGACCCGTGGGTGCTGCGGGCCAAGGTCTCGGTGTTCGTGGAGCTGTACACCAAGAACTGCAAGCTGCGGGAGCAGGCGGCGCTGCTGCGGCTCCAGTTGGAGGGCGGCGGTTCCAACGGCGACGGCAGCAAGGAGACGGCCGGTCTGCTGGCCGAGCTCTCCGCGCGGCTCGCGGCGGTCGAGGAGCAGGCCGAGGCGCTGACCAAGCAGCTCGGCGAGGATTCGGCGGATGCGGGCGTGGTGGCGACCGCGGCGCACCTGGAGCGCAAGCTCACCGGACTGCGCAGGGCCCTGGACGCGCTGGAGCCCGGTGCCGGGGGAGCGGTGCTCCCCGCGCAGGGCTGAGCCGGGGCGCGGCCTGCCGCCGTGCCCGGGTCGGGACCCGGGTGCCGGCGGACTGCGGGGTGCCCGGCGGGTCGCGGCAGCCGGGGTGCCGACGTGCGCCCGGGGTGTCGCGAAGTGGCCCCGGGGCGCGGGTTGAGGCTTCGTCAGGTTTGGTGGGGCGTCAAAGAGCCCATGGGGCACGCGACACGAACGGGTGAAGGGGTGGGCACGCGTGTCCACCGGGGCGCGCACCGGTAACCTCGGGCCCATGGCCTCAAGTACGTCCGGCAAGGGTTCCCAGAGCACCGCGGGCACCGCGAAGAGCCGCACCGGCCGTACGACGGCGCCGGCGAAGAAGGCGGCTCCCGCGCGCAAACCGCCCGCGAAGAAGGCCGCGGCGGGCAAGCGCGCCCCGGTGAAGAAGGTCGCGGCCAAGCCCGCGCCGTCCCCGACCGGGGGCGTGCTGCGGCTGGTGCGCGCCGTGTGGCTCGGCTGCGCGCACGCGGTCGGCGCGGTCTTCCGCGGGATCGGCCAAGGGGCCAAGAACCTCGACCCCGCCCACCGCAAGGACGGCGTCGCGCTGCTGCTGCTCGCCCTCGCGCTGATCGTCGCCGCCGGAACCTGGTCGAATCTGAGCGGGCCCGTCGGGGACCTGGTCACCATGCTGGTCACGGGCGCCTTCGGACGACTGGACCTGCTCGTGCCGATCCTGCTCGGCGTGATGGCGGTACGTTTCATCCGCCACCCCGAGCAGACCGACGCCAACGGCCGGATCGGCATCGGCCTCTCCGCCCTCGTCATCGGCGTGCTCGGCCTGGTCCACATCGCCTGCGGCGCTCCCGGCCGCGACGAGGGCACCACCGCCATGCAGAACGCGGGCGGGCTGATCGGCTGGGGCGCCTCGAAGCCGCTGATCTTCACCATGGGCGCGCCGCTGGCCGTGCCCATGCTGGTGCTGCTCACCGTCTTCGGGCTGCTCGTCGTCACCGCGACCCCGGTCAACGCGATCCCGCAGCGACTGCGCCGGCTCGGGATCCGGCTCGGGATCATCGCCCCGAACGAGTACGACGAGGTCTACGGGGAACAGGAGGGCGCCGTCCCGGCGCGCCGGGACCGGCACGACGCCGAGCAGTGGCGGGCCCGTTCGGGCGCGGCAGCCGGCTCCGACGATCCCGCCGACGCCGCCGAGGAGGAAGCGCTGGCCCGGCGCCGGCGCCCGCGCAGGGCCCGGCCGTCCATGGACCGCGAGATGGACGCCGTCGACGTGGCGGCCGCGGCCGCCGCGGCGCTGGACGGCGTGGTCTACGGCGGGCTGCCGCCCTCGCCCCTCGTCGCCGACCTCACCCAGGGGATCACGCCCGAGCGGGAGGGCGTGGAGGTCACCGCTCCCGTGCCGCCCGCCCGAGAGGAACGCCCCGTACCGCAGGCCCCTCCCGCCGAGGTGCCGCAGGCCGAGGCGCCGCACGCCACCACCGCCGCGGCCTCCGGGACGCTGTCGGTGCCCGATCTGACCAAGGCCCCGCCCGAGACCCAGCCGCTGCCCCCGCGCGCCGAGCAGCTCCAGCTGCGCGGTGACATCACGTACTCCCTGCCCTCGCTGGACCTGCTGGAGAAGGGCGGGCCCGGCAAGACCCGCAGCGCCGCGAACGACGCGGTCGTCGCCTCGCTGCGCAACGTGTTCACCGAGTTCAAGGTCGACGCGGACGTCACCGGCTTCACCCGGGGGCCGACGGTCACCCGGTACGAGGTCACGCTGGGCGCTGCGGTCAAGGTCGAGCGGATCACCGCGCTGACCAAGAACATCGCCTACGCGGTGGCCTCGCCGGACGTCCGCATCATCAGTCCGATCCCGGGCAAGTCGGCTGTCGGCATCGAGATCCCGAACACCGACCGGGAGATGGTCAACCTCGGTGACGTGCTGCGCCTCGCGGACGCGGCCGAGGACGACCACCCGATGCTGGTGGCGCTGGGCAAGGACGTCGAGGGCGGCTACGTCATGGCCAACCTCGCGAAGATGCCGCACGTACTGGTGGCCGGCGCCACCGGCTCCGGCAAGTCCTCCTGCATCAACTGCCTGATCACCTCGATCATGGTCCGGGCCACGCCGGAGGACGTGCGGATGGTCCTCGTCGACCCCAAGCGGGTCGAGCTGACGGCGTACGAGGGCATCCCGCACCTGATCACGCCGATCATCACCAACCCCAAGAGGGCCGCCGAGGCCCTCCAGTGGGTCGTGCGCGAGATGGACCTGCGCTACGACGACCTGGCGGCCTTCGGGTACCGGCACATCGACGACTTCAACCAGGCGATCCGGGACGGCAAGATCAAACTGCCGCCGGGCAGCGAGCGCGAGCTCAGCCCCTACCCGTACCTGCTGGTGATCGTCGACGAGCTGGCCGACCTGATGATGGTGGCCCCGCGCGACGTCGAGGACTCGATCGTCCGCATCACCCAGTTGGCCCGCGCGGCCGGCATCCACCTGGTGCTCGCGACCCAGCGGCCCTCCGTGGACGTGGTGACCGGTCTGATCAAGGCGAACGTGCCCTCGCGGCTCGCCTTCGCGACCTCCTCGCTCGCCGACAGCCGGGTCATCCTCGACCAGCCGGGCGCGGAGAAGCTCATCGGCAAGGGCGACGGCCTGTTCCTGCCGATGGGCGCGAACAAGCCCGTACGCCTCCAGGGCGCCTTCGTCACCGAGGACGAGATCGCCGGGATCGTGCAGCACTGCAAGGACCAGATGGCGCCCGTCTTCCGGGACGACGTCACCGTCGGGCAGAAGCAGAAGAAGGAGATCGACGAGGACATCGGCGACGACCTGGACCTGCTGTGCCAGGCGGCGGAGCTGGTGGTCTCGACCCAGTTCGGCTCCACCTCGATGCTCCAGCGCAAGCTGCGGGTGGGTTTCGCCAAGGCCGGTCGGCTCATGGACCTGATGGAATCGCGGGGGATCGTCGGCCCGAGCGAGGGTTCGAAGGCGCGCGACGTGCTGCTCAAGGCCGACGAGCTGGACGCCGTGCTGGCCGTCATCCGCGGCGAGACCGGACCGTAAGCAAACCGCGGGCAACCGTTTCCCTTGGCCCCGCGTCAAGTTGAACGGAGGGGAGCTTCCCCCGCCATTCGGATGGCGTAGGAAGTGCACCCTCCGGTTGCTCCACCCTTTCGTCACCCCCCTAGACTGGACATCCAGCAGGTGGCTACACGCTCGAAAGGCGCACTCGTGTCCATCGGCAACTCCAACTCCCCCGAAGACAAGCGGCCTTCGACCGACGACCGGTCCGAGGACCGCATCGTCGAACGCACCGTCGAAGGACCGTCCATCGGGACGGCCCTCAAGAAGGCCCGGATCGCCGCCGGGCTGACAGTCGACGAGGTCAGTTCCACCACCCGCGTGCGCATCCCGATCGTGCACGCGATCGAAGAGGACGACTTCACGCGGTGCGGCGGCGACGTCTACGCCCGCGGTCACATCCGTACGCTCGCCCGCGCCGTACACCTCGATCCGGCACCCCTGGTCGAGGCCTACGACGCGGCCCACGGCGGCCGGCCGGCACCCACCCCCGCCGCGCCGATGTTCGAAGCCGAGCGGATCCGCCCCGAGCGGCAGCGGCCCAACTGGACCGCCGCCATGGTCGCCGCCATCGTCGCCGTGATCGGCTTCGTGGGCTTCACCGCCTTCAGCGGTGGCGACGAGAAGGACAAGCGGCCCGTGGCGGAAGGTTCCGCCTCGCCGAAGCCCGCACCCAAGCAGAGCGGCGGAAAGCCCGCCGCGCAGCCCCAGCAGACCCCCCAGGCCCCGCAGGCGCCCAAGCCGGAGCCTTCGGACAGCGCCATCGCCGCGGCACCGAAGGACCTCGTCACGGTCGTCCTGACGGCCGAGACGGGGGAGAGCTGGATCTCCGCGAAGGACCACAGCGGCCGTCTGCTCTTTGACGGCACCCTCGCGCGGGGCGAGTCGAAGACCTTCACGGACAAGGAGTCCGTCGACCTCGTGCTCGGCGACGCCGGGGCCGTGAAGCTGTTCGTGAACGGCAAGGAGATCAAGGACGACTTCCAGCCGGGGCAGGTGGAACGTCTCACATACACCAAGCAGGACCCGCTCCAGAACCAGCCCCAGGCGGGCTGAGCCCGGTCCGCCCTAGGGCGGAATGCTTTGATCCGGATCCCCGGGGTGCCCTTCCGCACCCCGGGGATCTTGATGTAAGGGGACTTGGGGCCGGGGCCGGCGTCGGGACGAAGTAGTCTTGAGTCCATGCCCGAACGCCGTACCGTCGCCCTTGTCACTCTTGGCTGCGCCCGTAACGAGGTGGACTCGGAGGAGCTCGCAGGCCGCTTGGCGGCGGATGGCTGGGAGCTCGTCGAGGACGCCGCCGATGCGGACGTAGCCGTCGTCAACACCTGCGGCTTCGTCGAAGCCGCCAAGAAGGACTCCGTAGACGCCCTCCTGGAAGCCAACGATCTCAAGGATCACGGCAAGACCCAGGCCGTCGTCGCCGTCGGCTGTATGGCCGAGCGCTACGGCAAGGAACTCGCCGAAGCGCTCCCCGAGGCCGACGGAGTCCTCGGTTTCGACGACTACGCCGACATCTCCAACCGCCTCCAGACCATCCTCAGCGGTGGCAGCGTCGAGGCCCACACCCCGCGTGACCGGCGCAAGCTGCTGCCGATCAGCCCGGCCGAGCGCCAGGACACCGCCGTGGCCCTGCCCGGCCACGCCCAGGAGCCCGCGGCCGCCCCCTCGGACCTCCCCGAGGGCCTCGCGCCCGCCTCCGGGCCGCGCGCGCCGCTGCGCCGCCGCCTCGACAAGAGCCCCGTGGCCTCGGTCAAGCTGGCCTCCGGCTGCGACCGGCGCTGCTCCTTCTGCGCCATCCCGTCCTTCCGCGGCTCGTTCATCTCCCGCCGCCCCAGCGACGTGCTGGGCGAGACGCGCTGGCTCGCCGAGCAGGGCGTCAAGGAGATCATGCTGGTCTCCGAGAACAACACCTCGTACGGCAAGGACCTCGGCGACATCCGCCTGCTGGAGACCCTGCTGCCCGAGCTGGCCGCCGTGGACGGCATCGAGCGCGTCCGCGTCAGCTACCTCCAGCCCGCCGAGATGCGCCCGGGCCTGATCGACGTACTGACCTCGACCCCCAAGGTCGTGCCGTACTTCGACCTGTCCTTCCAGCACTCCGCCCCCGACGTGCTGCGCGCCATGCGCCGCTTCGGTGACACCGACCGCTTCCTTGAGCTGCTGGACACCATCCGCTCCAAGGCCCCGCTGGCCGGCGTGCGGTCCAACTTCATCGTCGGCTTCCCCGGAGAGACGGAAGGCGACTTCGCCGAGCTGGAGCGCTTCCTCACCCACGCCCGCCTCGACGCCATCGGCGTCTTCGGCTACTCGGACGAGGACGGCACCGAGGCCGTCGGCTACGAGAACAAGCTGGACGAGGACACGATCGCCGAGCGTCTCGCGCACATGCAGCGCCTCGCCGAGGAGCTCACCTCGCAGCGCGCGGAGGAGCGGATCGGGGAGACCCTGGAGGTGCTCGTCGAGTCCGTCGAGCCCGTCGGCGGCGACGACGAGGACGAGGTCGGCGCCTACGGACGTGCCGCGCACCAGGCGCCCGAGACCGACGGCCAGGTGGTCTTCACGGACAGCACGGGTCTGGTCCCGGGGCGCATCGTCACCGCGAAGGTGGTCGGCACCCTGGGTGTGGACCTCGTGGCCGAGCCGCTGGGCCTGGAACTCGAGGAGGCGGCCGGATGACCGGAGTCCCGGCATCTGCGGCGGGCGGGACCGGCCGCCGGCCCGCGCCCGGCGCGAAGCTGGGGGCCGCGGCCGTCAATCAGGCCAGCCTGTGGAACATCGCCAACATCCTGACGATGGTCCGGCTCGTCCTCGTGCCGGGATTCGTGCTCCTGCTGCTCGCCGACGGGGGCTACGACCCCGTCTGGCGGGCGTGGGCGTGGGCGGCGTTCGCCGTCGCCATGATCACGGACATCTTCGACGGGCACCTGGCCCGGACGTACAACCTGGTCACGGACTTCGGCAAGATCGCCGACCCGATCGCCGACAAGGCGATCATGGGGTCCGCGCTGGTCTGCCTGTCCTGGCTGGGAGACCTGCCGTGGTGGGTGACCGGGGTGATCCTGGGCCGGGAGCTCGGGATCACGCTGATGCGCTTCTGGGTGATCCGCTACGGAGTGATTCCGGCCAGCCGGGGCGGCAAGATGAAGACCCTCGCCCAGGGCACGGCCGTGGGCATGTACGTGCTCGCGCTGACCGGGGCGCTGGCGACGATGCGTTTCTGGGTGATGGCGCTCGCCGTGGTGCTGACCGTCCTCACCGGTTTGGACTACATCCGGCAGGCGGTCGTACTGCGCCGCAAGGGTCTCGCGGCGGAGCGGGCCGCGGCGTGACAGGGGTGGCGGGGGAGAGCGCCGGGAATTCCGCGGGGGCGGGATCCGGCGCGAGTGCCGTCGCGGTGGCGACGGAGGTGTTGCGACTGCTCGCGGAGAGTGACCAGACCCTCGCCGTGGCGGAGTCCCTGACCGGCGGCATGGTGGCCGCCGAGCTCACGGCCGTCCCCGGGGCCTCCCGGTCCTTCCGCGGATCGGTCACGGCGTACGCGACGGAGCTCAAGCACCGCGTCCTGGGAGTGGACGCGGGGCTGCTTGCGGCCGAAGGCGCGGTGAACGCGCAGGTCGCGGAGGAGATGGCGGCCGGAGTGCGGCGGGTGCTCGACGCTTCGTGGGGGATCGCGACCACCGGAGTGGCCGGTCCCGACCCGCAGGACGGCCAGCCGGTGGGCACCGTCTTCGTCGCCGTGGACGGTCCGGCGGGCAGGAAATCGGCTCGGCTGAGGTTGAACGGCTCCCGTGCGGAAATCCGTAGGGAGAGTGCACGCACAGTGCTCGAACTTCTCTCAAGCCAACTCCGTGAGAATGCGCGGAGGCAGGATACGGAACAGAACGGGGGGATTTGATGTTTGCAGCCCTGAGTGAACACGACATCGCTCCCCGCACGGCCGCGGCGCGAGGCGGTACGGTGGGGCGTGAAGGATGCGGCTACACGGTCAGAGGAGGGAGCCACCGATGATTCTGCTCCGTCGCCTGCTGGGTGACGTGCTGCGTCGGCAGCGCCAGCGCCAGGGCCGTACTCTGCGCGAAGTCTCCTCGTCGGCCCGAGTTTCGCTCGGCTATCTCTCCGAGGTGGAGCGGGGGCAGAAGGAGGCATCCTCCGAGCTGCTCTCCGCGATCTGCGACGCGTTGGACGTACGGATGTCCGAGCTGATGCGCGAAGTCAGCGATGAACTGTCGCTGGCCGAGCTGGCACAGTCGGCCGCGGCAAGCGAACCGGTGAGTGTGCCGGTACGCCCGATGCTCAATTCGGTCTCCATGACTTCGGTCACGGGTCCCGAGCGGGTGACCATCAAGGCGCCTGCGGAAGCGGTGAATGTCGTAGCCGCGTGAGCGAGCACGTCGGTTCGTGAGTGTGGCCGGAGCCCCGGTCGGTGCGTGGAGCACCGGCCGGGGCTCCCGGCCGTTCTGGGTGCGGGCTGGCGGGGGGTGCGGGAGGATGGGGCCGTCCGGGTCCCGGCCCCCTGGGAGGCAGCCGTGCGGCGGTTACCGCGACTGCCTGTGGCGTTGGCCCTCACGGTGGGCCTGCTGTGGTGGTGGGCCGTACTGAGGCTGGTCCTCGCGCCGGCTCAGGCCGGGCCCGTCGAGGGTGCGGTGGCCGTGGGCGGGTGGGGGCTGGGGCTGCTGCCGGTGCACTGTGTGCCGCGCCCGGTGAGGAAGGCCCGGCGGGGGGCGTCCGGCGCTGCGGAGGAAGCCGCTACCAGGGCATCGACACTCCACCGTTCGGGCGAAGGATCTGTCCCGTCATGAAGGACGAGGCGTCCGACGCCAGGTAGAGCACGGCCTGGGCGATGTCCTCCGGCTCGCCGACCCGGCGCAGCGGGGACATGCGGACCATCATCGCCTCGGTCTGTTCCTGCGCCTCGGGGCTGTGCCGGTCGGTCATGGGGGTGCGGATCCAGCCGGGCGCGACCGCGTTGACCCGGATCCCGTGCGGGCCGGCCTCGGTGGCGAGGGTCTTCGTCAGCTGGACCACCGCGGCCTTGGCCGCGCTGTAGCAGAGCAGACCGGGCTGGGCGGCGTCCACGGCGCCGGAGGCCATGGTGACGATGGAACCGGGCCGGCCCGCCGCGATCATGGCGCGGGCGGCCTCCTGGCAGGTGCGCAGGACCCCCTTGAAGTTGATGTCGAGAACCCGGTCGAGGTCCTCGTCGGCCGTCTCCAGGACGCTGCTGCTGTGCATGATCCCGGCGATCGCGGCGGCGATGTCGAGCGGCCCGGCCGCGGCGACGGCCGCGCGCAGCGCCGCCCGGTCGGTGACGTCGAGGGGGTGGACGGTGGCGGCGCCGCCGGCCTTGGAGACGAGTGCGGCCGTTTCGGCGAGGCCGGCTTCGTCGCGGTCCGCGCAGTGCACGTGGGCGCCCGCGGCGGCGAGGAGGACGGCGGTGGCACGGCCTATGCCGCCGGCGGCTCCGGTGACCAGGGCGGTGCGGCCGGTGAGGTCGTACGAGGCTGTGGGTGTGGGCATGCCGGGACCGTACGAGCGGATCTGACGGTGCGTCAACTAGGCGGTGGGGCCGGATTGGCAGTGCGGGCACCAGTACGTGGGCCGATCGTCCTGCGGGGCCTCGCGGACGGGCGTGCCGCAGCGCAGGCAGGGGGCGTGCGCGCGTCCGTACACGAACAGCTCCTGGCCGGGGCGGCGGCTGCCGGTGGTGTTGCGGCGGCGGTGGGTGTCGCCGATGTTGGCGGCGAGCAGACGGTGGGCGGCGGCGGCCAGCCGGGGGAGCGTGGTTTCGGGGTCGGGGAGGGCGGAGACCGGGGTCCAGGGCGTGACCTGGGCGAGGAAGCAGAGCTCGGCCTTGTAGATGTTGCCGATCCCCGCGAGGTTGCGCTGGTCCAGGAGGGCCTCGCCGAGGGGGCGCGCGGGGTCCGAGAGCAGGTTGGCGGCCGCGAGGGCGGGATCCCAGTCCGGGCCGAGCAGATCGGGCCCCAGGTGGCCCACGGCGCGGTCCTCCTCGGCGGTCCGGATCAGTTCCAGCACGGGCAGGCGGTAGCCGACGGCGGTGTGCTCGGCGGTGCCCAGGACCGCCCGGATCTCGTGGGCGGGGCCGCCGCGCCAGCGCTCGTCGACGGGGAACACGTACCAGGCGCCGTCCATCCGCAGGTGGCTGTGCAGGGTGAGGCCGCCCTCGAAGCGGGCGAGGAGGTGTTTGCCGCGGGGCGTGACGTCGAGGGTGACGCGGCCCGTGAGGTCGGCGGTGGCGAAGCGGGGGACGCGCAGGTCGCTGCGGACGAGGGGCTTTCCGGCGAGGGCCGCGTGCAGCCGGTCCGCGACGCGGCGGATGCTGTCTCCTTCGGGCATGCCCCCATTGTCCGCCCCGGAGCGGGGCGGTGGACTCGGCCGGCCGGGGGACGCGCCGGGGTGGGCCCGCGCGTCCGCTGCCGGGCGGGGCGGAATCCTCGCGAGGCTCTGCGTACGGGGAGCCGCCCGCGCAGAACGGAGCATCCGCATGAAGGTCGCAGTTCTCGGCACCGGCGGTGGAGGTCGCGCGCACGCGGCCCGGCTGCTGGAGCTCGGACACCGGGTGTTCGTCGGCACCCGGGACGCGCAGGTGACCCTGGGCCGCTCCGAACCCGATTTCATGGGCATCGATCCCTTCGGGCAGTGGGCCGCCGCATACCCGGACATCGAGCTCGTGGACTTCGCCGCGGCCGCGGCCGCCGCCGACTTCGTCATCAACGGGATCGACGGCGCCAACGCGGTGCACGTGCTCACCGGGATCGGCCGGCACCTGGCCGGCAAGACCCTGATGGACTACGCCGTGCCGTTCGTCTACAACCCCGAGCAGGCCCACCCGTGGCCCACCCCGTGGGGGGTGATGCCCGCCCTGGACCCGGTGGACCACGACAGCCTGGGGGAGCGGATCCAGCGCGCCGTCCCCGCGGCCAAGGTGGTCAAGGCCTGCGTCACCCAGGAGCAGACGACCGCCGTCGACCCGCGCTCCGTGGCGGGCGGCGACCACACGATGTTCGTCGCGGGCGACCACGACGACGCCAAGGCGGAGGTCACCGCCCTGCTGCGGGCCTACGGCTGGCAGGACGTGCTCGACCTCGGCCCGCTCGTCTGCTCGCGCGGCATGGAGATGTACTCGCACATGCACAGCGCGATCCAGTTCGCGCTCGGCGGCGCCCGGTTCGGCATCAAGGTGATGCGCTGACGGGGTAGCCCGTGGGCAAAGGGGCGAGCCCCCGCGACGGGGTGCCGTCGCGGGGGCTCGCGGTGGGAGGACGGAAGGCCTGTCGGCCGCCCCGTCACTTCCAGGTGAGCTCCTTGCCCTTGCTCATGTACGGGTTGTTCCAGTACTGGGCACCGGAGACCTTCGTCTGCGAGGAGGGGGCCAGCGCGATGGCGCACTCCTGCTGCGTCTGGCCGTTGGTGAAGCCCTTCGGCAGCGAGTCCTCCTTGCACTTCTCGAACTTGCCGATGACCGAGACGCCCTGCGCCTCGCTTCCGTCCGCGAGCAGGCCCTTGATGTGGCTCACCGAGGTGAACGACAGGTCCACGGTGCCGACGTTCTTGACCGTGTAGCGCACGTAGTAGGGGATCATCCCCTTGACCTTGTCGCCGAGGTTGAGCGGCGCCAGGTCGGCGGGGTTGCCCTGCTCGACGGCGGTGACCGTCAGGGCGATGGTGCCGCCCTTGGTGTTGCCGGAGTCGAACGGCACCGTGGCGGTCTCGCCGATCTTGAAGGCCTGGCCGGGCTTCGCCGCGGCACCCGCCGCACCGCCCGCGCCACCCGTGCCACCCGTGCCCTCGTTGTAGCCGGCGGAGGGGCTGGCCGCGCCGCCCGGGGCCTCGCTGTAGCCGCCGGCCGAGGGACTGGCCGGGGCGCCCGCCGGGGCGGACGAACTCGGCGCGGCCGCGTCCTCGTTGCCGTTCTTGCAGCCCGTCAGGGCCATGGTGCCGGCGACCGCGAGACCGACGGCGACCAGGGTGGACTTGCGCATGCTGATGCTGCTCACTTTTCTTCTCCCCCATGACTGTGCATCGTCAACGTGATGCCTGTGATCATCTTTGTAGGGGATGAATAAGTGCCTAGGCCAGTCCGGGAGTCGGTCGGCGACGGTCCTGTGACATGCCCAAGACATTCGAAGCCCTCCCGATACCCGACGGTCGAGGTCGGACGCCTTCAAGGGCGCATGCGCAGCCCTCTGGGGGTGGCGTGGAAACCGGCCGACTCCAGGGCGGCCCCCAGGGGCGACGTCAGCGAGGCCGCGGCGTTGATCCGCTCCACCGTGAGGGCCGGGAGCGTGCCGGCACGGGATCCCGCGGCGAGGGCCGCCAACGCCGCCTCCAGACGGGGGTCGGAGGGCTCCGGCCACGCCAACAGGGTCTTCCCGCCGCGCTCCAGGTACAGCGTCAGCTCACCGTCCACCAGGACCACCAGGGAACCCGCCTTCCGGCCCGGCTTGTGGCTCGCCCCGGCAGGCGGCTCCGGCCAGGGCAGCGCCGCACCGTACGCGTTCGCCGGGTCGGCGGCGGCCAGCACCACCGCGGCCAGCGGGGGCGGCGTGCGCTCGGCCGCACGGAGCCGGTCCACCGCGCCGTCCATCGCGAACTGGGCCGCGCCCAGCCCCTCGACCACGTAACCCCGCCGGGCCTGCCCGCTGTCCTCGAACGCGGACAGCACGCGGTACACCGCGCTGAAGCCCCCTTCCACGCCCTCCGCCGCGACCGCGCCCCGGGTCACCACCCCGTGGCGGTCCAACAGGGTGCGCGCCAGGGCGTGCGCACGGTGCGTCGGGTCGGGGGCCTGGGACGGCAGCAGGGACCAGCGGCCCGAAACCGTGGGCGGGCCCGTACGGGACACCGTCGAGCTCAGCGTGCCGTACCGGCCGCGCGGCACCGTCCGCCGCGCCCGGTGGGCCGTCGAGCCCGCCGTGCGGCCCGAGCCCAGCAGCGAGCGCAGCGGGGCCAGCGTGTCGTTGGTGAGCCGACCCGACCAGGCCAGGTCCCACACGGCCGAGGAGAGGTCCAGGTCCGAGGCCTCGGGATGCCGGTCGCGGACCATCTGGGAGAGTTGGCGGAAGAACAGCCCGTACCCACCGGCCAGGGCGTCCAGCACGGCCTGGTGCAGGGGACCCGGCTCCAGCGGGTGCGGCGGCGGCAGGAGCAGCGGCGCCGCCTCCGACAGGTAGAGGGAGACCCAGCCGTCCTTGCCCGGCAGGGCCCCCGCGCCCGCCCAGACCACCTCGCCGCTGGTCGTCAGCTCGTCCAGCAGGGCCGGGGAGTACCCGGCGACCCGCGACGGGAGGATCAGCCGCTCCAGCGCGGACGCCGGCACCGGGGCGCCCTGCAGCTGCTCGACCGCCCGCGCCAGGCCGTCGATACCGCGCAGGCCACCGCCCAGGTGCTGCCACTGCGGCAGGAACGTGGCCAGCGAGGTCGGCGGAACGGGCTCCACCTCCTGCCGCAGCGCCGCCAGCGAACGCCGCCGGAGCCTGCGCAGCACCGCCGCGTCGCACCACTCCTGCCCGATGCCCGCCGGATGGAACTCGCCCTGGACCACCCGGCCAGCCGCCGCGAGCCGGTTCAGGGCGCCCTCGGTCACCGCCGGACCCAGCCCGAAGCGCGCGGCGACCGCGGCCGTGGTGAACGGCCCGTGCGTGCGCGCGTACCGGGCCAGCAGATCGCCCAACGGATCCTTCACCGGCTCGGTGAAGGCCTCCGGGACGCCCACCGGAAGCGCCGTGCCCAGCGCGTCCCGCAGCCGACCCGCGTCCTCGATCGCCGCCCAGTGGTCCGCGCCGCCGATCCGGACCCGGATCGCGCGCCGGGCCGCCGCCAGGGCCGGGGCCCAGCCAGGATCCGCGCCGCGCTCCGCCAGCCCGTCGTCGGTGAGGGGACCCAGCAGCCGCAGCAGGTCGGCCACCGACTCGGCGTCCTTGGCCCGCCGGTCCTCGGTGAGCCACTGCAACTCCCGCTCCAGCTCCTCCAGCACCTGGGCGTCGAGGAGCTCGCGCAGCTCGGCCTGCCCCAGCAGCTCGGCCAGCAGCCGGGAGTCCAACGACAGCGCCGCCGCCCTGCGCTCGGCGAGCGGCGAGTCACCCTCGTACAGGAACTGGGCGACGTACCCGAAGAGCAGGGAACGCGCGAAGGGCGACGGCTCCGGAGTGGTGACCTCCACCAACCGGACCCGCCGCGCCTCGATGTCACCCATCAACTCGGTCAGCCCCGGCACGTCGAAGACGTCCTGGAGGCATTCCCGTACGGCCTCCAGCACGATCGGGAACGAACCGAACTCCGAAGCCACCTGGAGCAGCTGCGACGCGCGCTGCCGCTGCTGCCACAGCGGGGTCCGCTTGCCGGGACTGCGGCGCGGCAGCAGCAGGGCGCGCGCCGCGCACTCGCGGAACCGAGAGGCGAACAGGGCGGAGCCGCCCACCTGGTCGGTCACGATCCCGTTGACGTCCCCGTGGTCGAAGACCACGTCGGCGGCGCCCAGCGGCGCCTGCTCGTCGTCGAACTCGAACGAGGCGGAAGCGGAAGGATCGTGGTCCAGGAGGTCCATCGACAGCAGGTCCGCATCCGGCAGGCGCAGCACGATCCCGTCGTCCGCGTGCATCACCTGCGCGTCCATGCCGTACTTCTCGGCGAGCCGGGCGCCCAGCGCCAACGCCCAGGGGGCGTGCACCTGCGCGCCGAACGGGGAGTGGACGACGACCCGCCAGTCGCCGAGCTCGTCGCGGAAGCGCTCCACCACGATCGTCCGGTCGTCCGGCACGTGCCCGCACGCCTCGCGCTGCTCGGTCAGGTACGCCAGCACGTTCTCCGCGGCCCAGGCGTCCAGGCCGGCCGCCAGCAGCCGCAGCCGCGCGTCCTCCTCCGACAGGCCGCCCAGCTCGCGCAGGAACGCACCGACCGCGCGGCCCAGTTCGAGCGGGCGACCCAGCTGGTCGCCCTTCCAGAACGGCAACCGGCCCGGCACCCCGGGGGCGGGCGTCACCAGCACCCGGTCACGGGTGATGTCCTCGATCCGCCAGGAAGTGGTCCCCAGCGTGAAGACGTCCCCGACACGGGACTCGTAGACCATCTCCTCGTCGAGCTCGCCGACCCGGCCGCCGCCCTTCTTCGGATCGGAGCCCGCCAGGAACACCCCGAACAGGCCGCGGTCCGGGATGGTGCCGCCGGAGGTGACCGCGAGGCGCTGGGCCCCCGGCCGGCCCGTGACCGTCCCCGCGACGCGGTCCCACACCACCCGCGGTCGCAGCTCGGCGAACGCGTCCGACGGATAGCGGCCCGCCAGCATGTCCAGCACCGCCGTGAACGCCGACTCCGGCAGAGCCGCGAACGGGGCCGCCCGCCGCACCAGGGCGAGCAGGTCGTCCAACTGCCAGGTGTCCATCGCGGTCATCGCGACCATCTGCTGAGCGAGGACGTCGAGCGGGTTGGACGGGATGCGCAGGGACTCGATCGAACCGGTGCGCATCCGCTCGGTGACCACCGCCGCCTGCACCAGGTCGCCCCGGTACTTGGGGAACACCACCCCGGTGGAGACCGCGCCGACCTGGTGCCCGGCCCGGCCCACCCGCTGGAGCCCGGAAGCCACCGACGGCGGGGACTCCACCTGCACCACCAGGTCCACCGCGCCCATGTCGATGCCCAGTTCCAGACTGGAGGTGGCGACCACGGCGGGCAGCCGGCCCGCCTTCAGGTCCTCCTCCACCAGGGCCCGCTGCTCCTTGGAGACCGAACCGTGGTGCGCACGGGCCAGCAGCGGCGGCGCGCCGAGCGCGGCACCCGACTGCGCCATGACCTCGGCCGGAGGCGCCCCCTCCGGCAGGCGCTCGCCCATCGCCCGCTCGTACCCGATCTCGTTCAGCCGGTTGCACAGCCGCTCCGCGAGACGACGGGAGTTCGCGAACACGATCGTCGAACGGTGCGACTGCACCAGATCCGCGATGCGCTCCTCCACATGCGGCCAGATCGACGGCTTGTCCCCGCCCTCCTTGCCCTCGCTCGCCGGGGAGCCGCCCAACTCGCCCATGTCCTGCACCGGGACGACCACCGACAGGTCGAACTCCTTCGCGGACGGCGGCTGGACGATCTCCACCCTGCCGCGCGGCGCCAGGTACCGGGCCACCTCGTCCACCGGACGGACCGTCGCCGACAGCCCGATCCGGCGGGCCGGACGCGGCAGCAGCTCGTCCAGACGCTCCAACGACAACGCCAGGTGCGCCCCGCGCTTCGTCCCCGCGACGGCGTGGACCTCGTCCAGGATCACCGTCTCGATGCCGGCGAGCGCCTCGCGCGCCGACGACGTCAGCATCAGGAACAGCGACTCGGGCGTCGTGATCAGGATGTCCGGCGGCCGTGTGGCCAGCGCCCGCCGCTCCGCCGGCGGCGTGTCGCCCGAACGGATCCCGACCCGGATCTCCGGCTCGGGAAGCCCCAGCCGCACCGACTCCTGCAGGATCCCCGTCAGCGGACTGCGCAGGTTGCGCTCCACGTCCACGGCCAGCGCCTTCAGCGGCGACACGTACAGCACGCGGCAGCGCTTTCGCTGCTCGGCCGGCGGCGGGGCCGAGGCCAGCCGGTCGAGCGCGGCGAGGAACGCGGCCAGCGTCTTGCCGGAGCCGGTGGGCGCCACGACGAGCACGTCCGACCCCTCCGAGATGGCCCGCCAGGCGCCCTCCTGCGCGGAGGTCGGCCTGACGAAGGCCCCCGTGAACCAGGAGCGGGTCGCGGGGGAGAACGAATCGAGCGCGGAGCCGGACATGCCCCCATCGTGCACCCCGCCACTGACAACGGCCCGGACCTGGGGAAACAGCCCTGCCGGGCGAGGCCCAGAATGGGGGGATGGGGACGGACGCGGACGAGGGCCGCCGGGAGTGGGCCAGGCACTGGCAGTACCCGGAGCTGCCCGGACTGGACCTGCTGCGCGCCCACTACGTACGCCACACCTTCCCGCGCCACGCGCACGACGGGTACGTCATCGCGGCGGTCACCGGCGGCATCGAGGAGATAGGCCTCCCCGGCCACGTACTGCGCGCCGGACCGGGCAGCGTGGTCCTGATCAACCCCGAGGTGGCGCACACCGCGCGCGCCGGGGTGCCCGAGGGCTGGGCGTACGCCACCCTCTACCCCTCCCGCGAACTGATCGCCGAGGTGGCCGCCGAGATCGGCACCCTGCGCGGCACGCCCGGCTTCACCGCCGACATGGTCACCGACCCGCAGGCCTCGCGGACGATCACCGAGTTGCACCGGGCCGCCGAGTCCGGCAACGCGCTGGCCGCCGACACGATGCTGCGGGGCGTGGTCGCGCGGATGCTGACCCGGCACGCGGGACCGCTGCCGGCCCGCACGGCCCGCGGTACGGGCGGCACCGACGCGGAGGCCGCCCGGGCCGTCCTGGAGGACCGCATGGCCGACCCGCCCTCCCTGGAGCAGCTGGCGGCCGAACTGGGCACCAGCCCCTTCGCCCTGCTGCGGGCCTTCCGGGACCGCTACGGAATGCCGCCGCACACCTGGCTCACCGACGCCCGCGTTCGCCGGGCCCGCCGGCTCCTGGACGCGGGCACCCCGCCCGCGGAGGCGGCCGTGACCGTCGGCTTCACCGACCAGCCGCACCTGAACCGCCACTTCACCCGCATCGTGGGCGTCCCCCCGGGCGCCTACCGGCGGGAGCGCGCCGGTCGGACTCCGCCCGACGACAGCGGGGCCTGGGCCCCGCGCGCAAGAACGTACAAGACGGCCCGGCCCGCCCCCGCCTAGTTTCGGGGCGTGGGAGACCAGACGATGATCGAAGAGCAGGACACACGACGGCCGGCACCGCCCGTCGCCCGGCCGCGGGCGGCCGTGATCAGGGACGCGCTCGGGGTCGGAGTGGCCGTCGGGCTGTCCGGGTTCGCCTTCGGCGTGACCGCCGCCGGGGCCGGCATCAGCACCCTCCAGGCCTGCGCGCTCAGCCTGCTCGTCTTCACCGGCGCCTCCCAGTTCGCGCTGGTCGGAGCGCTGGCCGCGGGCGGGAACCCCTTCACCGCCGCCGCCGGGGCCTTCTTCCTCGGCACCCGGAACGCCTTCTACGGCCTGAGGCTGTCGCAGCTGCTCGCGCTGCCCCGCGCGGCACGGCCCTTCGCCGCGCACTGGGTGATCGACGAGACCACCGCCGTGGCACTCGCGCAGCCGGACCGCAGGTCGGCCCGGCTCGGCTTCGGCGTCACGGGGCTCGCCCTCTACGTGCTGTGGAACCTCACCACCCTGCTCGGCGCCCTCGGTGCCGAGGCCATCGGCGACACCGACGCGTGGGGACTGGACGCCGCCGGGCCCGCCGTGTTCCTCGCCCTCCTCGCACCGATGCTGAAGACCACCACCGAGCGGGCCGTCGCCGCCCTCGCACTGGTCCTCGGACTCGGATTCCTGCCGGTGCTCCCCGCCGGGGTGCCCGTACTGATCGCGGCCCTCGCCGCCCCCGTCGTGCTCTGGATGAAGGGACGCCGCCCGTGAACGGCATGAACGTGTGGATCGCCATCGGGATCACCGTCCTCGGCTGCTACGCCGTCAAGCTCGCCGGACTCCTCGTCCCCGCCGGTGCCCTCGAACGGCCGCTGGTGCGCAAGCTCTCCGCGCTGCTGCCGGTCGCGCTGCTCGCCGCCCTCACCGCCCAGCAGACCTTCGCCACCGGGCACGAACTCGTCCTCGACGCACGGGCCGCGGGACTCGCCGCCGCCGGACTCGCACTGCTGCTCAGGGCCCCGTTCCTGGTCGTGGTCGCGGCCGCCGTCGTCGTCACCGCGGGCGTCCGGGCGCTGGGCGGCTGACCGGCGCCGGCAGGCGCCCGTACGCCCGCAGCGTCAGCAGGGCCTCCAGCGTGGCGATCGGCCGCCGCTCCAGCGAGCTGCCCGGCGCCCAGGCCCTGCGGCGCACCGGCCAGCCCCCGTCCGGCTGCTGCTCGGCCGCCAGGAAGTCCAGCGAGCGCCGCACCTCCTCGTCGGTGAACCAGCCCCGCGCCAGGGACTCGGGCCGCCGCGCGTAGTCGTACGGGAAAAGCCGCTCGCCCGGCGCGTAGCCGGGGGCGAGCGGATAGTCCTCGCACCGCCCCGGATCCAGCACGGCCAGCCCCCGCTCGCGCACCAGCCTCCCGAGCCGGTCCGCGGCCGCCGCCGCGCGGGCCCGGTCGGGCGCCCCGTCCAGGAAGGCCACCGCGCCCTGGAGCTCGTACGGATGCGTGTGGCGCAGGCTCTCGACCCGGTCCCAGCAGAAGTCCGTGGCCCGGAAGAGCCACGCGTGCCAGACCCGGTTGCGGTGCAGCACCCCGACCACCGGGCCCGTGGTCAGCAGCTCGCCCGGCGGATCGTCGTGCACCGGGTGGTACGGCGCCGCCGGGTAGCAGCGCGGGGCCGGGAACGTCACCGGAAGCGCACCCTCCGGGGTGGACACCCGGGTCAGGTGGCGGCAGAGCCGCTCGATGCGCTGCCCGCCGCACCGACCCAGGCCGTCCAGCACCCGCAGCGCGTGCGCGGTGTGCAGGGGCTGGCTCAGCGGGCCGCGCAGATCCGGATCGAGCGCGTGGCCGTAGCCGCCGTCGCCGTTCAGGTACGAGCCGAGGGCGGTGTCGACCGCGTCGGCGTCCCCTCCGAGGAAGTGGAACGCGAACCGCCGCTGCTCCAGGACCCGGGCCGTGAGCCAGATGAACTGCTCGGCACGGGCCAGTGGGGTCGCCGAGGTCGGTGAGGTCGGTGAGGTCGGTGAAGGACCTTCGTCTCCGGGCATGCGTGCAAGGTAGGACGCCGTGACGCACGGCGGAGGGGCGAACGCGGCCGGTGCACTCTCCCGGGGCGGGATACTGGGGGCATGCGGTTGACGATTTTCTGGGAGCGGATGGCGGAGCACTTCGGCGAGGGCTACGCCGATTCCTTCGCGCGGGACCACGTCATGACGGAGCTCGGCGGGCGGACCGTCCACCAGGCGCTGGACGCGGGCTGGGAGACCAAGGACGTGTGGCGCGCCGTGTGCTCGGCCATGGACGTACCGGCCTCCCTGCGCTGACGCCCCGGGGCTCCGCCGGGTACGCCCGGGGCGCCGGCCGGGGCCCGAAGGACACCGTTTCGTGGTCAGTGCCTCGCGTGGGCCAGACTTGGCCGGGTGGCAGCCACCGAAGACACGACCGATCAGCCCCCGGGCGCCGAGGGCGCGCCCTCGCCCGGGCGGGCGGAGCCGACAGCACCGGCCGCCGTCCCGGAGGGCGCCGACGGCCCCGCCGACGCGCACGCGGAGCACCCCCGCATGCCCGGCCCGCGGGGCAGCGCCCCCGGGGACGGGAGCCGGGTCCCACCCACCACTCCCGCCGGAGCCGACGCGCGGATGCCGCGCTGGCTGCCGCGCGCCGTGGTCCTCGTACTGGCACTCGTCGCCTGCTTCCAGCTCGGCAGCTGGGCCTTCCACCAGCTGATCGGGCTGCTCGTCAACATCCTGATCGCGTTCTTCCTCGCGCTCGCGATCGAACCCGCCGTGGCCCGGATGGCGGCCCGCGGCATGCGCCGCGGGCTCGCCACCTTCCTGGTGTTCCTCGGGGTGTTCGTCGCCGCCGTCGGTTTCCTCGCCCTGCTCGGCTCCATGCTCGCCGGGCAGATCGTCGAGATGGTCGAGGGCTTCCCCCGCTACCTCGACTCGGTGATCGACTCGATCAACTCCACCTTCCACACCGAGCTCTCCCGGCTGGAGATCCAGGAGAGCCTGCTGCGCTCCGACTGGCTGCGCAAGTACGTGCAGAACAGCGCGACCGGCGTGCTCGACGTGTCCGCCACCGTGCTCGGCGGACTCTTCAAGCTGCTGACGATCGGGCTCTTCTCCTTCTACTTCGCCGCCGACGGACCGAGGCTGCGGCGCGCGCTGTGCTCCGTACTGCCCCCCGCGAAGCAGTCCGAGGTGCTGCGCGCATGGGAGATCGCCGTCGCCAAGACCGGCGGCTACCTCTACTCGCGCGGGCTGATGGCGCTGATCTCCGGCATCGCCCACTACATCGTGCTGGTGTTCCTCGGGGTGCCGTACGCGCCCGCGCTCGCGGTGTGGGTGGGGCTGGTCTCCCAGTTCATCCCCACCATCGGCACCTACCTGGCGGGCGCGCTGCCGATGCTGATCGCCTTCACCGTCAATCCCTGGTACGCCCTGTACGTCCTCGGATTCGTGGTGGTCTACCAGCAGTTCGAGAACTACGTGCTCCAGCCGAAGCTGACCTCGAGGACCGTCGACATCCACCCGGCCGTGGCCTTCGGATCGGTCATCGCGGGCACCGCCCTGCTGGGCGCGGTCGGGGCGCTCATCGCGATCCCGGCCGTCGCCACGCTGCAGGCCTTCCTCGGGGCGTACGTGAAGCGGTACGAGCTGACGGAGGGCGCGGCCGCGACTACGGACCGTCCGAGCCGCCGAGTACGGATTCCAGGGCTTCGGTGACGGCCGCCTCGGCGGCGTCCTTCTCCACCCCGAGGCCGCTGAGCGGGCCCTCGCCGTTCTCCTGTTCCAGCAGGGCCAGCAGGACGTGCTCGGTGCCGACGTAGGAGTGGCCCAGGCGCAGGGCCTCGCGGAAGGTGAGCTCCAGGGCCTTCTTCGCCGACGCGTCGAAGGGGATGAGGGCGGGAAGGTCCTCCTGGCGCGGGGGCAGTGCGGCCGTCGCGGCGGCGCGCACGTCCTGCTCCGCGACGTCCTGGGCGCGCAGGGCGAGGGCCGCGAGGCCCTCGGGCTCGGCGAGCAGGCCCAGGATCAGGTGCGCCGTGCCGATCTCGGGGCTGCCGGCGGCGCGGGCCTCGTTCTGCGCGGTCACGACGACGTTGCGGGCGCGGGGGGTGAAGCGGCCGAAGCCCGCGTTGGGGTCGAGGCCGGCTTCGCCCTCCTTGTCGGCCTTGGGGACGAAGCGCTTCTGTGCGGCCTGGCGGGTGACGCCCATGCTGCGGCCGATGTCGGTCCAGGAGGCGCCGGAGCGGCGGGCCTGGTCCACGAAGTGGCCGATGAGGTGGTCGGCGACCTCCCCGAGCGCCTCGGCGGCGACGACTGCGTCGCTGAGCTGCTCCAGGGGGTCGGTGTGGACCTTGTTGATGGCCGCGATCAGATCGTCGAGGCGTACCGGATTGGTCATGCGAACGGGTTCCACCGAAGGGTTCGTCATGGATGCAACCCTAGGTTGACAGTCGGTTGACTGTCAACCGTTGGTTGTCACTTCGGGGTCGGTCGGTTGATTGGTAGGCCGCTCGGTCGGTACGCGATCGGGAGCCCGCGGTGCCATGCTGAAGCGGGACACGGAGGTCGGGATGGGGTTCTACGGAGAACGGATCCTGCCGCGGATCATCGACCTCGCCTGCGGGGTCAAGCAGGCGCGGCCGCTGCGGCGCCGGGTCTGCGAAGGCCTGAGCGGCGAGGTCGTCGAGATCGGATTCGGCTCCGGACACAACGTCCCGTTCTATCCGCCGGAGGTGACGGGCGTGGCCGCCGTCGAACCCTCCGACCTCGGGTGGAAGTTGGCCGCCGACCGCGTGGGGGCCTCGCGGATCCCGGTGCGCCGGGCCGGACTCGACGGCCGGTCACTTCCCTTCGGGGACGGCACCTTCGACGCCGCCCTGTCCACCTGGACCCTGTGCACGGTCCCCGATCCCGGAGCGGTCCTGCGGGAGTTGCGGCGCGTACTGAAGCCCGGCGGGACCCTGCACTTCGTCGAGCACGGCCTCGCCCCGGAGGGGGACCCGCGCGTACGCGACTGGCAGCGACGGCTCGAACCGCTCAACAAGCGGCTGCTCGGCGGCTGTCACCTCACCCGGCCGACCGTCGACATGGTGGAGGCGGCGGGGTTCACGATCACGGCGCTCGACGTCTTCTACGAGGAGGGCGCACCGAAACCCATGGGCGCGGCCTCCCTCGGAACCGCGCTCTCCCCCTGACTCGGCGGGCCGCCGCCGCTCCACGGCACCCGGACCTCTGCCTCCGGGAGCTTCGCCCACCCGTGGTGGGGGCGTCGCGCCGTCCGGCCCCCGGAGCTCCTCGACGGCGTCGTCCAGGGCGCGGAGCGCCGCGCGGACGGGCGCCCGCTGCACCGAACTGCGCCACGTCCGCGACGGAGGCGATCCGCACCGGGGTCGCCCTGACCGCCGACCGCCCGGAGGACGCGGCGTCGGGTTCGGCGGGGGTGAAGCCGGCGAGCCTGTTCCGCAGGGCGACGTAGGGCGAGGCGGGATGCCGGACCTGGAGGGCGACCACGCGTCGCAGTCCGTCGGGAACGGTCAGTGGCTGCGTTCCAGCAGCAGCCGGCGGCCGAGGGCGGCCCGGTCGAGTGCGCGCCCGCTGATGATCACGGGCCTGGATTCTGACCCCGCGGCGCCGTCCGCCGGGGCCGGCGTGGCGCGCTTGACAGGGAAATCGAACATCCATTCTGATGGGTTGTCCACAGCCGAACCGGTCGTGGAGGCGCATTGTCAGTGGCAGGCATTAGCGTCAATGGCGTGAAGCGATCGACTCAAGCAAACCGGGTGGAACCCATGGCAGGCACCGACCGCGAGAAGGCTCTCGACGCCGCGCTCGCACAGATTGAACGACAATTCGGCAAGGGTGCGGTCATGCGCCTCGGCGACAAGCCGAACGACCCCATCGAGGTCATCCCCACCGGGTCGACCGCGCTGGACATCGCGCTCGGCGTCGGCGGGCTGCCCCGCGGCCGCGTCATCGAGGTGTACGGCCCGGAGTCCTCCGGTAAGACGACCCTGACCCTGCACGCCGTGGCCAACGCGCAGAAGGCCGGCGGCACCGTCGCCTTCGTGGACGCCGAGCACGCGCTCGACCCCGAGTACGCGAAGGCCCTCGGCGTCGACACCGACAACCTCATCCTGTCGCAGCCGGACACCGGCGAGCAGGCGCTGGAGATCGTGGACATGCTCGTCCGCTCCGGCGCCCTCGACCTGATCGTCATCGACTCCGTGGCGGCCCTCGTGCCGCGCGCCGAGATCGAGGGCGAGATGGGCGACTCGCACGTGGGTCTCCAGGCCCGACTGATGAGCCAGGCGCTCCGGAAGATCACCGGTGCGCTCAACCAGTCCAAGACCACCGCGATCTTCATCAACCAGCTCCGCGAGAAGATCGGTGTGATGTTCGGCTCGCCCGAGACCACGACCGGTGGCCGCGCGCTGAAGTTCTACGCCTCGGTGCGCATCGACATCCGCCGTATCGAGACCCTGAAGGACGGCACGGAAGCGGTCGGCAACCGCACCCGCTGCAAGGTCGTGAAGAACAAGGTCGCGCCGCCCTTCAAGCAGGCCGAGTTCGACATCCTCTACGGCCAGGGCATCAGCCGCGAGGGCGGCCTGATCGACATGGGCGTGGAGCACGGCTTCATCCGCAAGGCCGGCGCCTGGTACACGTACGAGGGCGACCAGCTCGGCCAGGGCAAGGAGAACGCCCGCAACTTCCTCAAGGACAACCCGGATCTCGCCAACGAGATCGAGCGGAAGATCAAGGAGAAGCTGGGCGTCGGCGTGCGCAAGGACGCCGCGGACGGTGCGGGTGACGAGGCGGCCGCGGCGCCGGCCGACGGCTCGGCAGCCGTGCCCGCGCCGGCGACGAAGGCCAAGACGACGGCCAAGGCCGCCGCGTCCAAGAGCTGACCCGTGCAGGAGCAGGAAAGGGGCGGCGGACGCCGGGGCGGCCGTGAGGGCCGCCAGGAGCTGCCGCCCCAGAGCCCCGAGGAGCAGGCGCGGGCCATCTGCCTGCGTCTGCTCACGGGGAGTGCGCGCACCCGGCGCCAGCTCGCGGACGCCCTGCACAAGCGGGGCATCCCCGAGGAGGTGTCGCAGGAGGTCCTCTCCCGATACGAGGAGGTGGGCCTGATCGACGACGCCGCCTTCGCCGGGGCCTGGGTCGAGTCCCGGCACCGCGGCCGGGGCCTGGCCCGCCGCGCGCTCGCCCAGGAACTCCGGACCAAGGGGGTCCACGCCACCCTCGTCGAGGAGGCCCTGGAACAGCTGGACTCCGATCAGGAGGAGGAGACCGCCCGGGAACTCGTGGAGCGCAAGCTCCGCGCCACCCGGGGCCTGGACCGCGACAAGCGGATCCGGCGCCTCGCCGGGATGCTCGCCCGCAAGGGGTACCCGGAGGGCATGGCCCTGCGGGTGGTCCGCCGCGCCCTGGAGGCGGAAGGCCCGGACCCCGACGACGCCGACGAACTCGGGTACCCGGGGGAGTGAGCCGGTGCGCCCGGGGTGGGGGTAACCCCCGGGTGCGGACGCCGGGGCACGCCAATGTCAAAAGGCGCGCCCGGCGCCAGAGTTGACCGCATGATGCTGCGTTACGCCCTCCAGACCGTCAGGGACCGCAAAGCCGGTTTCCTCGGCGCCTTCGTCGCGCTCCTCTGCGCGGCCGCCCTCGTCACCGCCTGCGGCACGCTCCTGGAAACGGGACTCCGCGGAAAGATCGGCACCGAGCGCTACGCGGCGACGCCGGTCCTCGTCTCCGCCGACCAGAACGTCCACGAGACCACGGTCAAGGAGAAGAAGGGCAAGACGAAGACGAAGCACAAGGCGAAGCCCGTCGCAGAGCGGGCCTGGCTGCCCGCCGGCACCCTGGACACGGTCCGCGCCGTCCCCGGAGTCGAGCGGGCCGTGCCCGAGCTCACCTTCCAGGCCGTCCCGCTCGTCAAGACCCCCGGTGAGTCGAAGCCCTCGTACGGGCACGCCTGGACCTCTGCCGCGCTCACCCCCTTCGCACTCGTGGAGGGCCGCGCGCCCCAGGGCGACGGCGAGGTCGTCGTCGACCGGGCACTGGCCACCCGGGCAGGACTGAAGGCCGGCTCGCAGCTGACCGTGCAGGCGACCGGCGAACCGAAGACGTACCGGGTCAGCGGCATCGCGCAGGGCGCCCACGGGGACCTCGCCCGGCAGAGCGCCCTCTTCTTCGGCGACGCCGAGGCCCAGCGGCTCGCCGCCCGCGCCGGACGGATCGGCGCCATCGGAATCCTGCCCGCACCCGGTGTGAACGCCGCCGAGCTGGCGGGCCGGGTCGAGCAGGCCCTGCGCGGCACCGGAGCGCAGGTCGCCACCGGCGACGAGCGCGGCCCCGTGGAGTTCCTCGACGCCGCCGGAGCCCGCGTGAAACTGGTCTCCATGGGCGGCGCGATGGGCGGCACCTCGCTCCTCGTCGCGATCCTCGTCGTCGTCGGCACCTTCTCCCTCTCCGTCCAGCAGCGCTACCGCGAACTCGCCCTGCTGCGCGCCATCGCCGCCACACCCCGCCAGCTGCGACAGCTCATCGGACGCGAGGCCCTGCTCGTCGGCCTGGCCGCCGGCATCGCGGGAGCCTTCGCCGGACTGCCGCTCGCCGCCTGGCTCTACGGCCGGTTCGTCGACAGCGGCGTCGTCCCCGCCTCGCTGGAGCGCACCGCCGGGATCTTCCCGATGTTCGCCGCCGTCGCGGCGAGCCTGCTCGGCGCCTGGGCCGCCGCACGGATCACCGGCCGCCGCATCGCCCGGATCCGCCCCGCGGAAGCACTCGCCGAAGCCGCCGTCGAGACCGCCCGACCGCGCCGGCTCCGGACCGCCTTCGGGCTGCTCCTGCTGGCCGGCGGCGCGGTGCTGGTCGTCGTACTGGGCTCGCTGCGCACCGAGCCGGCCTCCACCCCGGTCACCTTCCTGGCCGTGGTGGTCCTGGCCGGGGCGGTCTCGCTGCTCGGGCCGCTGCTCGTACGAGGTGCCACGGCGCTGCTCGCCGGTCCGCTGAAGCTGACCGGGGCGGGCGGACACCTGGCGGGCGCGAACCTGCGCGGCAACGCCACCCGCATGGCCTCCGCCGTCACCCCGCTCGCCCTGCTGGTCGGCATGACCTGCACCGTGCTCTTCATCACCCCGACCCTCGGGGACGCGGCCCGGACGCAGGCCCGCGAGGGCATCCGGGCCGACTGGGTGCTGGCGGCGCAGGGCCCGGGCGTCACCCCGGCAGCGGCCGAAACGATCCGCCGTACGCCCGGAGTCGCCGCGGCCACCGAGATCGTCCACACCTCCGTACGCGTGGGCCTGGCGAAGTACGCCGCGCAGGGCGTGACCCCTGCGGGCCTGACCCGGACCTGGGACCCCGAGGTCACCGGCGGCAGCCTGGCCGGCTTCGGCGAGGGCGACGCCGCGGTGAGCGAACTCGCCGCCGACCAGCTCGGCCTGAAGCCGGGCAGCCCGCTGGAGCTGACCCTCGGCGACGGCACCCCGGTCACGCTGAAGGTCACCGCCGTGTACGCGCGGGGGCTGGGCTTCGGAGACCTGACGCTGCCGCACGGCCTCGTCGCCGCACACGTCGACAACCCGCTCGCGAGCACCGTGCTGGTGGCGACGGAGCCGGGTGCGGGTGCGGGGCGCGAGCGGCTCGCCACCGCGGTGAAGGCCTACCCGGGGGTGGCCCTGCTCTCCGCGGCGGACGCCGACGCGGCACGGGCCGAGCGGCAGGACGCCGGGGCCGAGATCAACCTGCTGGCGATGGGCCTGGTGCTCGCCTTCACCGCGATCGCGGTGGTCAACACCCTCGCGATGTCCACCGCCGAGCGGGTACGGGAGTTCGCGATGCTGCGGCTCGCGGGCGCGAAGCGGCGGCAGGTGCTGCGGATGCTGCGCGCGGAGGCCGTCTCCGTCCTGCTGATCGGGGCGGTGCTGGGGTCGGGCATCGCACTGGCCGTACTGACCGCGTTCAGCGTGGGCATGACGGGCGTGGCCGCGCCGGCGGTCCTGCCGGTGGCCTACGCGGTGGTGGTCGGGGCGGCCGGACTGCTGGCCCTCGCGGCCACTTCCCTCCCGGGGAGGGTGGCGCTCCGGGTCCGCCCGGTGGACGTGGCCACGTCCAAGGCGTAGCCGCCGGGCTGCGGCGCGGCTGCCGGAGGCTCCGCCCCGCGCCCCGCGCTGCGAACGCCGGCGGGGCTGGTTCGGTGCGGCGCCGTTGCCGGGGGCCGGCCCCCGGACCCCCGGTCCTCAAACGCCGGACGGGCTGAAATTGCCCTGCGGGCAATCCAGTCCCGCCGGGCGAAACTCCAGCCCCGCCGGCGTTTGAGGCGCGGGGTCCGGGGCGGAGCCCCGGGGAACGGTGGAAGGGCGGGTAGGGGGACGGCTCCGCGCAGCGGCCCGCGCCCCGCCGGGCCACGCCGGTCCGGCCCCGGCGCCCGGCCGGTGCGGCCGATGCCGAGGGGGGGGCGGTGCCGAAGGGGCGTCAGGGAAGGGACACGGGGAGGCCCGCGGCTCGCCAGGCCTGGAAGCCACCCGCGAGGTCCGTCGCGCGGCGCAGCCCCAGCGCGTGCAACGAGGCCGCCGCGAGGCTCGACGCGTAGCCCTCGTTGCAGATCACCACCACCTGGAGGTCGTGCCCCGTCGCCTCGGCCGCACGGTGGCTGCCCAGCGGGTCCAGCCGCCACTCCAGTTCGTTGCGCTCCACCACGAGCGCCCCCGGGATCAGGCCGTCGCGCTCGCGCAGCGCCTGGTAGCGGATGTCCACGAGGAGGGCGCCCGCGCGGGACGCCTCGTACGCCTCCCGCGCGTCGACGCGGTCGTAGCCCGCGCGGACCCGCTCCAGCAGCTCGTCGATGCCGACCGGGGCGCTCACTGCCAGTCCGCCGGGCGCTCGACGTGCTCCAGGTGCAGCACCGGGCCGCTGCGGCTGTAGCGGCGGATCAGCGGCAGCGGCGGGTAGTACGCGTGCACGGAGATCGCGTGCTCGGTCGTGGACTCGTTGAGGACCTCGTGCACGTGGTGTTCCCCGAAGGCGCGTCCGGCGCCCGCGCCCAGCCGTCGGCTGCGGTCGACACCGGAAGCCAGGTGCAGGGACTGCCAGCCCTCCGAGGGGAGTCGTACGGACAGCGAGTGCTCGGTGAGCCGGCCCCGGGCGGTGGCGAACGCGCCCCGCGATTCGGCGTGGTCGTGCCAGCCGGTGCCGGTGCCCGGCGGCCAGCCGATCAGCCAGGCCTCGCTGCCGCCAGGGCCGTCCAGCCGGATCCAGGTACGCCCCTCGGGGTCGAGGGGGAGCGCGGCGACGACATCGGGGTCCGCCGCGGTGCGCAGCGCGAAGGCGAGGAGTTCGGCGGCCGTGGGGCCGGCGGCGTTGACCGTGGTGGCAGGGGAGAACGCGGGTGCAGACATGGAAGGTGACCGTTCCTGGGTTCGCGGAGGTGCGCGCGGGCCGGTGGACGGCACGGGGCGCGCGGGGGCGTAAGGGCGACTCAGCAGGAAGGGCGACACACGCAGCCCGCATAGCGGAGCAGGTCCATATGGACCCTCCGCCACAGGCGTACGTCGTTGCCGGTCATTCCGCGAGTGAACCACGCGGTCCCGGAAACGGTCAATCGATCACGGATGTCGGCGTCGTGGCCGGAGCCGTCGCCGAGGGGGGCGCGGGCCGCGCCGCGGGCGCCCCCGCGCGGACCGCGTCCGCCGCCTCGTACAGCTCCGCCGGACGGACCCCCGCGAACGTCGCGGCCAGGTGCCCGTCCGGTCGTACGAGGAGCACGGTGTGCGCCGGCGCGCCCGGGTAGCCGTCCGCGACCAGCAGATCGGTCCGGACCGGCAGGGCGCTCACCGCCGCCGCGAGCCGGGGCATCAGCCCGGCGCCCAGCCAGTGCCGGCGGTCCCAGACCCCGGTGCCCGGAGCAACCAGCACCACCAGCAGCCGGCCCTGCCCCAGCAGGTCGCGCAGCGGCACCGTCGAGCCGTCGGGCGCGGTCACCGGGACGTTGGCCACGGGGCCCCCCGGTTCGGTGGCCGTCGGGACCTCCCGCACGGCCATCGGCGGGGCGTACGTCGGCTCGGCGCCCAGCGGCCCCCGTCCCAGGTGGCCGTCGGTGAGCAGGGTCTCGGCGGAACGCGCGGCCCCGGGCAGGTAGGTGCGCAGCGCGCCCCCCGCCCGCAGCGTGGGCATCGCCTGGTCGGCGGCGCGCAGCCGGGCCGCGACCGCGGTGCGCCGCTCGCCCTCGTAACTGTCGAGGAGTTCCTCGGAGGCACCCTGGTGCCAGGCCAGGGACAGTTTCCAGGCCAGGTTCTCCGCGTCCCGCAGCCCTTCCTCGACGCCCTGGGTTCCGAGGGCTCCCAACAGGTGGGCGGCGTCCCCGGCGAGGAAGGCACGGCCGTCGCGCCAGCGCCGGGCGAGGCGGTGGTGCAGGGTGTGGACGCCCGTGTCGAGGAGGTCGTACGGGGGAGTCGTGCCCCCGCACCACACCGCGAGGGTGTCCCGGATCAGGGTCACCAGCGCGTCGGGGGTGACGAGTTCACCGCGGGCCGGGAGCAGCCAGTCCAACCGCCACACCCCGTCGGCCAGCGGCCGTGAGGTGACCTCGGCGGGGCCGGAGGGCGGGTTGCGGTGCAGCAGGGCCTCGCCGGGCCACGGCAGTTCGGTGCGCAGCGCGGCCACGGCGTGCCGTTCCACGGCGGTGCGGCCCGGGAAGCGGATCCCGAGGAGCTTGCGGACGGTGGAGCGGGCGCCGTCGCAGCCGACGAGGTGACTCCCGCGCCACCACGTGGTCTCGGCGCCGCGGGTGTGCGCGGTGATCCCCCGCTCGTCCTGTTCCAGGGAGTCCAGTTTGCTGTCGGTGACCAGCTGGACGAGCGGGTGCGCGGCCGCGGACTCGCGCAGTCCGCGCGTGAGGGCGTGCTGCGGCACGTGCAGGGGTGCCGGGTGCTCCTCGAAGGTGATCCGCTGGGCGGGCCGGCCGCGGCGCACGGTGCGCCAGGCGGCGTAGTACGCCCCTTCGTCGCGCAGCGTCGTACAGCCCAGCCGGTGCGCCATGGCGGCGGTGTCCGCGTGCAGGACGACGGTGCGCGCGGGTCGGATCTCCTCCTTGCCGGGGCCTTCGTCGAGCACGACGGAGGGCACGCCCTGGCCGGCCAGGGCGAGGGCCAGGGACAGCCCGACGGGGCCCGCGCCGACGACGATCACCGGGTCCATGATGTGGCTCCCGGTGTCCGGTATGTGATCACAGAACGTATGCAACCCACTGGAGGTGCCTGCGTCAAGTGACACAGGTCGGGACAACGCCGTGTGGTGCGGCGGATGACTTCCGCCGCACCACACGTGTCACGCCAGTGTACTGACCGGGCGTCAGGGAGCCTTGCCCACGCCCGCCGCGCCGCCCGCGTCGACCTCGGCCACGTCGGCCTCGACCACGGCGCCCGTGCCCTTCTTCGACTGCCGCAGCCGCTTCTCCAGCCACGAGGCCAGAGTGGTCAGGGTGAAGTTCACCGCGATGTAGATCAGGGCGATCACGACCATGGTCGCGATGGTGTTGCTGTAGTTCGCCGAGATCTGCCGGTTCATCGACATCAGGTCGGCGAAGCCGAGGGCCGCGCCACCGAGCGCCGTGTCCTTCAGGATCACCACGAGCTGGCTCACCAGTGCGGGCAGCATCGCCGTGACCGCCTGCGGGACCAGGACGTACGTCATGATCTGGCCCTTGCGCATGCCGATCGCCTTGGCCGCGTCGGTCTGGCCGCGCGGCAGCGACAGGATGCCTGCCCGGACGATCTCGGCGATCACCGCGGCGTTGTACAGGACGAGGGCGGTGACCACCGCGTACAGCGGCCGCAGGTCCGAGCTGACGGTGCCGAGCATCACGTACAGCGCGGAGCTGAAGAACATCAGCATCAGGACCGGGATGGCGCGGAAGAACTCCACGACCGTGCCGACCGGGACGCGCACCCAGGTGTGGTCGGAGAGCCGGGCGATGCCGAGGAGCGCACCGAGCGGCAGCGCGATCACCATGGCGATCAGGCCGGCCTTGAGGGTCTCACCGAGGCCGGGCAGCAGGAACGTCGTCCAGATCTGGCTGTCCGTGATGAACGGGGTCCACTTGTCGGCGTCGAGCTGGTTCTGCTCGGCCATGAGGGACAGCACCCACCACAGGGCCAGCGCGAGGAGCACCAGGAACAGGCCGGTGTAGATCCGGTTGCGGACCTTGGCCTTGGGGCCGGGGGTGTCGTACAGAACGGAGCTCATCGCTTCACCGCCACTCGCTTGGAGACCCAGCCCAGCAGCAGGCCGGTGGGCAGGGTCAGCAGGACGAAGCCGAGGGCGAAGACCGCGAAGACCGCGAAGATGGCGTCCGCCTCGTTCTCCAGCATTTCCTTCATCAGCAGAGCCGCTTCGGCCACGCCGATGGTCGCCGCCACCGTGGTGTTCTTGGTGAGGGCGATCAGTACGTTGGTGAGCGGTGCGATGACCGCCCGGAAGGCCTGGGGGAGCACGATCAGCGTGAGCACCTGGAAGAAGCTCAGGCCCAGCGCGCGGGCGGCCTCGGCCTGCCCCACGGGCACGGTGTTGATGCCCGAGCGCAGCGCCTCGCAGACGAACGTGCCGGTGTAGGCGATCAGGCCCAGGACCGCGAGGCGGAAGCCGATCTCCTTGAAGTTCTCGCCGCCGAGCGTGATCTTCAGCGTCTGATTGAGGCCCAGCGAGCAGCCGATGATCAGCAGGGTCAGCGGCGTGTTGCGCACGACGTTGACGTACGCGGTGCCGAAGGACCGCATGATCGGGACCGGGCTGACCCGCATCCCGGCCAGGATCGTGCCCCAGATCAGGGATCCGACCGCGGAGTAGAGGGTGAGCTGAACCGTCACCCAGAAGGCTCCGAGCACGTCGTACTGCCCGGAAGTAAGAAAGTCGAACACGTTGCCCTGCGCTCTCCCCAGGATGGCCGGTGGGGGGGGGGGGGGGGGGCGGGGGGGGGGGGGGGGGGCGGCGGCGCGGGCCCCCCCCCCCGGGGGGGGGGGGGGGGGGGGGGGGGGGGCG
>NZ_JBIAUK010000010.1:41575-235095 GCF_042892775.1 Streptomyces sp. NPDC001717
CCCCCCCACACCACCCCCACCCCCCCCCCCCCCCCCCCCCCCCCCCCCCCGGGGGGGGGGGGCGCCCCCCCCCCCCCCGGGCGGGGGGGCCCCCCCCCCCCGCCCCACCGATGAATCAGCTGCCTTCGGTGATCTGCGGGGCCGGCTCGGCCTTGTAACCGGCGGGGCCGAGGTTCGCGTCGACCGCCTTCTGCCAGGAGCCGTCCTCGACCATCTTCTTGAGCGCGGCGTTGACCTTGGTCTGCAGCTCCTTGTCGCCCTTCTTCAGGCCGATGCCGTAGGGCTCGTCGCTGAGCTTCAGACCGACCAGCTTGAACTTGCCCTTGTTCTTCTCCTGCGCCGCGTAGCCGGCGAGGATCGAGTTGTCTGTGGTCAGGGCGTCGACGGAGCCGTTCTCCAGGCCGGTGAGGCACTCGGAGTAGCCGCCCAGCTGCTGCAGGTCGGCCTCGGGGGCCAGCTTGGTCTTGACGTTCTGCGCGGAGGTGGAGCCGGTGACCGAGCAGAGCTTCTTCTTGTTGAGGTCCTCGGCCTTGGTGATCGAGTTGTCGTTGGCGCGGACCAGCAGGTCCTGGTGGGCCAGGAAGTACGGGCCGGCGAAGTCGACCGCCGCCTTGCGCTTGTCGTTGATCGTGTAGGTCGCGACGACCAGCTTCACGTCGCCGTTCTTGATCAGGTTCTCGCGCTCGGCGCTGACGGCCTGCTTGAACTCGATCTGGTCGGGCTGGTAGCCGAGCTCCTTGGCCACGTACGTGGCGACGTCCACGTCGAAGCCGGTGAACTTGCCATCGGGCGTCTTCAGGCCCAGACCCGGCTGGTCGTACTTGATGCCGATGACGATCTTGTCCTTCTTGGCGCCACCGGACGCCCCGCCGTCACTGGCGGCCTTGTCGCTGCCGCCGCCACAGGCGGTCGCGGTCAGGGCGAGAGCGATGGCCGCGGCCGAGGCCGCAACGGCCTTGGAGATCTTCATGTGAACTTCCCTCGGATGAGACGTTGTTGAACGACGAGCGACGCGAACGGCGCATGACGGCCGGTCAGGATCTGTTCCGGCAGGGATCCGCCTAGGGATGCCTACCAGAGAAGACCCTCAGTGGTGCAGGATCTTGGACAGGAAGTCCTTCGCCCGGTCGCTGCGCGGGTTGCTGAAGAACTGCTCGGGGGCGGCTTCTTCGACGATCTTTCCGTCCGCCATGAAGACGACCCGGTTGGCCGCCGAGCGGGCGAAGCCCATCTCGTGCGTGACGACGACCATCGTCATCCCCTCCCGGGCGAGCTGCTGCATGACCTCCAGCACCTCGTTGATCATCTCCGGGTCGAGAGCCGAGGTCGGCTCGTCGAACAGCATCACCTTCGGCTCCATGGCCAGGGCGCGTGCGATCGCCACGCGCTGCTGCTGGCCACCCGACAGCTGCGACGGGAACTTGTCGGCCTGCGAGCCGACACCCACGCGGTCCAGCAGCTCACGCGCCTTTTTCTCGGCCGCGGCCGCAGGCGTCTTGCGGACCTTGACCTGGCCGAGCATCACGTTCTGCAGCACCGTCTTGTGCGCGAACAGGTTGAACGACTGGAAGACCATCCCGACGTCGGCACGCAGTCGGGCCAGTTCCCTGCCCTCCGAGGGCAGTTCCTTGCCGTCCAGCGTGATGGCGCCCGAGTCGATCGTCTCCAGGCGGTTGATGGTCCGGCACAGCGTGGACTTGCCCGATCCCGAAGGACCGATCACCACGACGACCTCACCGCGGGCAATGCTCAGATCGATGTCCTGAAGCACGTGCAGCGCGCCGAAGTGCTTGTTGACGTTGCTCAGTACGACCAGGTCGTTCGCGGCGGGAGCCGCGTCCTGCACGTCCTCGGCCACTGATACTCCGCTCATCGGCTTCTTGCTCCGTCCTCCTCGGTTGGCAGGACAGTAGTGACGTGTCGAGCACACCGTCATCACATCTGAGGGAGAATTGAGCATAACGATCCGGCCTCACCCGGATACGCTCCGTGTGCCGCACCGGCGTGGCCGGTGGTGTGCTCGTACCGGGTGGATAACGGAAGGCGCGCCGGAGCGGAACCCCCTTGACGCGGGACTCCGCATCCGCATGGGATGCAGGGTGGCCCTCACGGAACGTGAAGATCGAGAAAAGGAGAGGGGGACGACATGAGACTGCTGCTCGTCGAGGACGACGACCACGTCGCCGCCGCCCTGTCCGCGATCCTCGCCCGGCACGGCTTCCAGGTCACCCATGCCCGCAACGGCGAGGAGGCGCTCCAGGCGCTGCTGCCCGCCGGAGCCCCGCCCTTCGGCGTCGTACTGCTGGACCTCGGCCTGCCGGACCAGGACGGCTACGAGGTCTGCGGCAAGATCCGCAAGCGCACCGCCACGCCCGTGATCATGGTCACCGCGCGGGCCGACGTGCGCTCCCGCATCCACGGCCTCAACATGGGCGCCGACGACTACGTCGTCAAGCCGTACGACACCGGTGAACTCCTCGCCCGCATCCACGCGGTGGCCCGGCGCACCGGCACCGGCGCCGCCGAGGAGGCCGCGGCCGGCGGCGGCACCCCCGGTCTGGTCCGCCTCGGCTCGGTCAGCATCGAACTGCCCACCCGCCGGGTCAGCGTGGACGGCGCCGACGTGCCGCTCACCCGCAAGGAGTTCGACCTCCTGGCCCTGCTCGCCCAGCGGCCCGGAGTCGTCTTCCGCCGCGAGCAGATCATCAGCGAGGTGTGGCGCACCAGCTGGGAGGGGACCGGGCGCACCCTGGAGGTCCACGTGGCCTCGCTGCGCTCGAAGCTGCGCATGCCCGCACTCATCGAGACCGTCCGCGGGGTGGGCTACCGGCTCGTCACCCCCGCCGCCCCGTCCGCCCCCTAGCGGTCACCCTCCGTGCGCGCCCGACTGCTCCCCCTGCTCGTCGTCCTCATGGCGGGCGTACTGCTCGCGCTCGGCCTGCCGCTGGCCGTCAGCCTGGCCGCCGCGCAGCAGCAGCGGGTGGTCGTCGACCGCATCGACGACAGCGCCCGCTTCGCGGCCCTCGCCCAGTTCGTCATCGACGCCGAGGGCTCCGGGGCCACCGGCGCCGACGAGCGGCGCGACACCCTCCAGCTCGAACTGGCCCGCTACCAGGAGCTCTACGGCATCCGCGTCGGCATCTTCTACCGCGACGACAACGCCATGGTCCGGGCTCCCGGCTGGTGGCAGCTCCCCGAGCAGGGCGAGGGCCGGCGCGCCTTCGAAGAGGCGCTGGCCGGGCGGCGCAGCCACGACCCGGGCCAGGTCTGGCCCTGGCAGACCCACGGGAAGCTGCTCGTCGTCTCCCCGGTCGTCCTCGACGGTGACGTGGTCGCCGTCGTCGCCACCGAATCACCCACCGACCAGATGCGCGGCCGGATCCTGCGGGGCTGGCTGCTCATCGCGGCCGGACTCGCCGCCGCCATGCTGCTCGCCTTCGGCGCGGCCCTGAGACTGACCAGCTGGGTGCTCAAGCCCGTACGGACCCTGGACGCGGCCGCCCACGGCATCGCCACCGGGCGGATGCAGTCCAGGGTCGCGGCCGCCGGCGGGCCGCCGGAACTGCAGCGGCTGGCCCGTTCGTTCAACGAGATGGCGGACAACGTCGAAGAGGTGCTGGAGCAGCAGCGGGCGTTCGTCGCCGACGCCTCCCACCAGCTGCGCAACCCGCTCGCGGCGCTGCTCCTGCGGATCGAGCTGCTCGCCCTCGAACTGCCCGAGGGGAACGAGGAGATCGCCTCCGTGCGCACCGAGGGCAAGCGCCTGACCCGGGTCCTCGACGACCTGCTGGACCTGGCGCTGGCCGAGCACGCCTCCGCCGAGATCAGCCTCATCGACATCGGCGCGCTCACGGCCGAACGGGTGACCGCGTGGCGCCCGTACGCCGAGGAGAAGGGCGTCCGGCTCACCGGTACGGGCCGCACCGCCATCACCGGCTGGGCGGATCCCGTCGCCCTGTCCAGCGCCCTGGACGCCGTCATCGACAACGCCCTGAAGTTCACGCCCGCGGACGAGGAGGTCGAGGTGTCGGTCGCCGCGGCCGGGAGCTTCGTCCGGGTGGTCGTCGCCGACCGCGGGCCGGGACTCACCGAGGAGGAGCTGCTCCGCGTGGGCGACCGGTTCTGGCGCAGCGGCCGCCACCAGAACGTGAAGGGCTCCGGGCTCGGCCTGTCCATCTCCCGCGCCCTGCTCGCCGCGGGCGGCGGGACCCTCGCGTACGAGACGAACCCGCCGCACGGGCTGCGGGTGACGGTCAGCGTCCCGCGCACCGAACCGCACGGCGGCTGAGCCGGCCGCGTCCCGAGGAGGGAGGGGGGAGCCGGGCCGCGCGGGAGTAGGGCGCCGCCGCCCGGCGCATACTGGATCCCGACCCCTTCCTGGAGCCGCCACCGTGACCACCCGCACCGCCCCCCTGCCCGTACCGCGAGCCGCAGCGGCGGCCGACGGACCGACGGTGGCCATCGACATCGGCGGCACGAAGATCGCCGGTGCGCTCGTGCACCCCGACGGCACCATGACCGCCACCACCCGCCGCCCGACCCCGCGCGGGACCGACGCGGAAACGGTCATGGCGGCGGTGACCGAGGTCGTCGCGGAGCTGTCCCGGTCGCCGCTGTGGACCACGGCGGTCCGCTGCGGGATCGGCAGCGCCGGCCCCGTGGACGCCTCGCGCGGCACGGTCAGCCCGGTCAACATCGGCGCGTGGCGGGAGTTCCCCGTCCAGGCCCGGATCGAGGCGGAACTCGCGGCGCGCGGGGCCGAGCTGCCGACGGTGCTGGCCGGCGACGGCGTGGCGATGACCGCCGCCGAACACTGGCTGGGCGCGGCCCGAGGGCACGCGAACGCCCTGTGCATGGTCGTCTCCACGGGCGTGGGCGGCGGCCTCGTCCTGAACAACCAGCTCCACCCCGGCCCCACGGGCAACGCGGGCCACATCGGCCACATCAGCGTCGCCTTCGACGGAGAGCCGTGCGCCTGCGGCGGCCACGGCTGCGTGGAGTCCATCGCCTCCGGCACGGCGATCGCCCGCTGGGCGCTGGCCCAGGGGTGGACCCCGGCGGCGGACGCCTCCGCGGCGGGAGTGGCCGTCGCCGCCCGGGCGGGGGACCCGGTCGCGCTCGCGGCCTTCGACCGCGCGGGCCGCGCCCTGGCCGCCGCCATCGCCGCCACGGCCACCCTCGTCGAGACGGACATCGCGGTCGTCGGCGGCGGGGTCGCCGCCAGCGGGGGCACCCTCTTCGAGCCGATCCGGCGGCACCTGGCCTCGTACGCGACGCTGTCCTTCGTCCGGGACCTCAAGGTGGTGCCGGCCGCCCTCGGTACCCATGCGGGCCTGATCGGCGCGGCCGCGGCGGCGACGATGCTGCTGCCGCACTGATCGGTGACGGGCTACGGCTCGACGGCCTACGGCTTGACGGACCGGTAGTACCGGCGGGCACCCTCGTGCAGGTCCAGCGGATCGGTGTAGATCGCCGTCCGGAGGTCCACCAGCTGCGCCGCGTGCACCTCGTGCCCGATGTCGTCACGGCTGGCGATCACCGTGCGGGTGAACTGCTGCGTCAGCTCGGGGTCCATCCCCTCGGTGGTGACCAGCAGGTTCGGCACGGCGAGGGTCGCCACCGCGCTGGTGTTCCGGGCCCGCGCGTACGCGTCCTGCGGCATCACCGCCGCCCGGTAGTAGCGCGCGGGGCTCCCGCTGCCCTGCAGCTGCTCCACGAGGTCGCCGAGCTGTACGAGCCGGATCTCGAAGCGCTCCGACAGTTCGCGCACCGCGTTGGTGGGCAGACCGCCGGACCAGAAGAAGGCGTCGATCCGCCCGGCCTCCAGCTCGGCCGGCATCGTGTCGATGCCGATGGACACGGCCGTGATGTCGCGGGCCGGGTCCAGCTTCGCCGCCGCCAGCAGCCGCTCCGATATCAGCCGCACCCCGGAACCGGGCTGGCCGACCGCGACCCGCTTGCCCCGCAGGTCCCGCGCCGACTGGACCGGCGAGCCCGCCGGTACCACCAGCTGCACGTAGTCGTCGTAGAGGCGGGCGCATCCACGCAGGTAGGCCGCGCCGGGCTTCCCGTCGAGCCGGTACTTGGCGACCGCGTCGGCCGTCGCCACGGTGAAGTCCGCCTCACCGGCGGCCACCCGCTGGAGGTTCTGCTGCGAGCCCTCGCTGGTCTCCAGCCGCACCTTCACCCCGGGCATGTCCTGCTTGAGCGCCTGCTCCAGCAGTTGTCCGTAGCGGTGGTAGACCCCGTTGCGGACACCGGTGCTGAAGGTCAGCTCCCCCTTGAGCTCGGGCTCCCCGAAGGGCCGCAGCCACCACAGCAGGACCCCGAGCACGGCGAGTACGGCCACCAGGGCCCGCAGGGCGTGGCGCCTGCTGATCCGGGGCGGTACGAGAGGCATGCCGGCGATCCTGCCACCCCCCTGCCGCCCTGTCACGCCCCGGCCGCCCCACCCGCCCCGGCCTGCGACGCTTCGGCCGTGTCCCCGGCCCCGCCGCCGGCCCTGTCCGCGGCCCTGTCCCACGGCGGGGCGGAGGGCACTCCGGCACCGCCTACCCTTGATGCATGACCAGCAGCGACCGGAGCCAGGCAGTGGACGTGAAGCGAAGCTACGAGGTGCGCACCTACGGGTGCCAGATGAACGTGCACGACTCGGAGCGGCTCTCCGGTCTGCTGGAGGACGCCGGGTACGTCCGGGCGCCCGAGGGCTCCGACGGCGACGCCGACGTCGTGGTCTTCAACACCTGCGCGGTCCGTGAGAACGCCGACAACAAGCTCTACGGCAACCTCGGCCGGCTGGCCCCGATGAAGACGAAGCGGCCCGGGATGCAGATCGCCGTCGGCGGCTGCCTCGCCCAGAAGGACCGCGAAACGATCGTCAAGAAGGCCCCCTGGGTCGACGTCGTCTTCGGCACGCACAACATCGGCAAGCTCCCCGTGCTGCTGGAGCGCGCCCGCATCCAGGAGGAGGCGCAGGTCGAGATCGCCGAGTCGCTGGAGGCGTTCCCGTCGACGCTCCCGACCCGTCGCGAGTCCGCGTACGCGGCCTGGGTCTCCATCTCCGTCGGCTGCAACAACACCTGCACCTTCTGCATCGTCCCGGCGCTGCGCGGCAAGGAGGAGGACCGGCGTCCCGGCGACATCCTCGCCGAGGTGGAGGCCCTGGTCGGCGAGGGCGTCTCCGAGATCACCCTGCTCGGCCAGAACGTGAACGCGTACGGCTCCGACCTCGGCGACCGCGAGGCCTTCGGCAAGCTGCTGCGGGCCTGCGGCGAGATCGAGGGCCTGGAGCGGGTGCGCTTCACCTCCCCGCACCCGAAGGACTTCACCGACGACGTCATCGCCGCCATGGCCGAGACCCCGAACGTGATGCCGCAGCTGCACATGCCGCTGCAGTCCGGCTCGGACCCGATCCTGCGCGCGATGCGCCGGTCCTACCGGCAGGAGCGTTTCCTCGGGATCATCGAGAAGGTCCGCGCCGCCATTCCGCACGCCGCGATCTCCACGGACATCATCGTGGGCTTCCCCGGCGAGACGGAGGAGGACTTCCAGCAGACGATGCACGTGGTCCGCGAGGCCCGCTTCGCCAGCGCCTTCACCTTCCAGTACTCCAAGCGGCCCGGCACCCCGGCCGCCGAGATGGAGGGGCAGATCCCCAAGGAGGTCGTGCAGGACCGGTACATGCGCCTGGTCGCCCTCCAGGAGGAGATCTCCTGGGACGAGAACAAGAAGCAGGTCGGCCGCACGCTGGAGGTCATGGTCGCGGAGGGCGAGGGCCGCAAGGACGGCGCCACGCACCGCCTGTCCGGCCGCGCCGCCGACAACCGCCTGGTGCACTTCACGAAGCCGGAGGCGGAGGTCCGCCCGGGTGACGTGGTCACCGTGGACATCACCTACGCGGCCCCGCACCACCTGCTGGCCGAGGGCCCGACCACGGCCGTGCGGCGTACCCGCGCCGGCGACGCCTGGGAGAAGCGCAACGCCGCCCCGGCCCAGCCGGCGGGCGTCATGCTCGGCATCCCGACCCTGGGCGTCCCGGCCCCCCTCCCCGCGGCAACGTCGGGCTGCGCGGCCCCGCAGTCCTGAGCCACCCCGAGTGCCGGCGCGGGGCGATTCCAGCCCCGCCGGCGTTTGAGGCGCGGGGTCCGGGGCGGAGCCCCGGGTCTTGAACCCGCACCCGCCCCGCGCGAGCGGCCCGGCCCCGGCCATGCTTGGCGATAGGCTGCGGATCATGCTCGTAGCCGCTGCAGTCTGCCCCGCCCCGCCGCTGCTCGTGCCGGAGGTCGCCGCGGGGGCCGCCGCCGAACTCGACGACGCCCGTACCGCCTGCTCCGACGCGCTGGCGGTGCTCGCCGCGTCCCGGCCCGACCTGCTCGTCGTCGTCGGGGCCGCCGACCGGGACCACGGCGGGCCCTACCCCCAGGGCGCCCGCGGCAGCTTCCGCGGGTTCGGGGTCGAGGCCGACGTACGGCTCGGCGAGGGCGAGGAGGGGCCGCGGATGCTGCCCGCCCCGCTCGCCGTCGGCGCCTGGCTGCTGGGCCACGCCCGCTGGGGCGCCGCGCCCGTGGAGGGGTTCGGGGTCGCGGAGCCGCTGGACGACACCGCGCACTGCCTGCGGGCCGGCCGGGAACTCGCCGCGCGGGACGAGCGGGTCGCACTGCTCGTGACGGGTGACGGCAGCGCCAAGCGGACCCTGAAGGCCCCCGGCTACCTCGACGACCGGGCCGCCGCCTTCGACGCGGCCGCCGCCCGCGCGCTCGGCGCCGCCGACGTCGCCGCGCTCGCCGCCATGGACTGCGCACTCGCCGCCGAACTCCAGGCCGCCGGCCGGGCCCCCTGGCAGGTGCTGGCCGGCGCCGCCGAGGGCGCGGGCCTGGACGGGCGGCTACTGTACGAGGACGCGCCCTACGGCGTCGGGTACTTCGTCGCCGCCTGGTCCTGAACCCGTACGGCACCACACGCACGAGGAAGGGGCGCGGTACCGGCCGTCGCCGGTGCCGCGCCCCTTTCCGGTACCGCGTCAGGAAGCCGTCGGCGGCGTCGGTCCGCCGCCGGGGGCGTCCTTGTGCGCGATCTTGCCCAGGGCGTCCTTGGCCTTGCCCGTCCCGCTCGTGATCCGGTCGCTGTACTTGCCGTGGGTCTTCTCGTCCACGGCCTTGGCCATCTTGTCCAGACTCCCGGCGATCTTGCCTTCGTTCCTCTGGGCGAGGTCGCCGACCTTCTCCTTCGCCGGCGCGAGCTTGGCCTTCAGATTGTCCAGCAGGCCCATGGGTCACCTTCCATTGGCGGTCGCTACGTACGGGCGCCCTCGCCGGCCTCGCTGTCCACGGCCTGCGCGGCCGATTGCTGCTTCGGGATCTCGACGGCCTCCGCCGCCGGAGCCTCCACTTCGGCCGCTCCGGCCCCGGTCCCGTTCTCCTCGACCTCCTCGGCCGCACCGGACTCCGCCGTCGTGGCCTCGGCGGCGACCTCCTCGGTCACGACCTGTTCCTTGCGGCGGAAAAGCCGATCGAAAACGCCCATTTCTCCTCCTATAACGTTACTCGTGTGAGTGGAGTTCCGCCTTGGTCGCAGGGGCCACCACAAGCCCCTCCGCAGGGGCTTCCGGAGCTCCCTCCACCGGGCCGAACCACGCCAGGGCAACGACCCCGCCCCCACTGCGTCACGTAGCTCGATCGGGTACGCGTCGGCGTCTTGACCGGGGGCTGAGAGACTGGGGCGGTGAGGAAAGCAGCCCCCGCCCAGCGGGTCATCGCCGTCGTCGGTCCCACCGCGGCCGGAAAGTCCGACCTGGGCGTCGCCCTGGCCCGCCATTTCGACGGCGAGGTCGTCAACGCCGACTCCATGCAGCTGTACCGGGGGATGGACATCGGTACCGCCAAGCTGACGACGGAGGAACGCGGCGGGGTCCCGCACCACCTCCTCGACATCTGGGACGTCACCGACACCGCCAACGTGGCCGAGTACCAGCGCCTGGCCCGGGTCGAGATCGACAAACTGCTCGCCGAGGGCCGCACCCCCGTCCTCGTCGGAGGCTCGGGCCTCTACGTCAGGGGAGCCCTGGACGTCATGGAGTTCCCCGGCACCGACCCCGAGGTCCGCGCCCGGCTGGAGGCCGAGCTCGCGCTGAGCGGTTCCGGGGCCCTGCACGCCCGACTCGCCGCCGCGGACCCGGCCGCCGCCACGGCGATCCTGCCCAGCAACGGCCGGCGGATCGTGCGCGCGCTGGAGGTCATCGAGATCACCGGCCGCCCCTTCACCGCCAACCTGCCCGTCCACGAGTCGGTCTACGACACCGTCCAGATCGGCGTCGACGTGGCCCGGCCGGAGCTCGACGAGCGGATCGCGCTGCGCGTGGACCGGATGTGGGAGGCCGGACTCGTGGACGAGGTCCGCGCGCTGGAGGCCCGCGGACTGCGCGACGGAATCACCGCTTCCAGGGCGCTCGGCTACCAGCAGGTGCTCGCCGCGCTCGCCGGCGAGTGCACCGAGGACGAGGCCAGGGCCGAGACCGTCCGGGCGACCAAGCGCTTCGCCCGGCGCCAGGACTCCTGGTTCCGGCGCGACCCGCGCGTCCACTGGCTCAGCGGGGCCGTCGCCGACCGCGGGGAACTCACCGGACTCGCGCAGTCGTTGGTCGAACGAGCGGTCACAGCCTGATCACGTGATGGCATCGGGACGCCCCGGGGGCCCGTAGCGGGCCTGGGGGCGTGCCATCATCAAACTTCGGCGGGTGCGTCACCCGCAGTGAATGGCGGCGTACTGAATCCGAGTGGGGAGGGCGCGTGGCGATGGAGGCCGGCCCTCGTGACACCGGGCGGGACGACATCCGGAGGGAAGCGGACCCGACGCTTCTCGACCCGGCGAAGGACCTCGGGGGCCCTGGGCGGCCCGACGGTCCGGACGTCCCCGACACCCTCGGGCTGCCCGCGGGTCCCGCGCGACTGACCCCGGACGGTCCGGACGCCCCGGACACCGCGGAGGCCGAGGCCGCCGCCGGGCCCGAGGTCGAGGTCGAGCTGCGCCCGCAGAGGCGTCTGCGCGTGTGGCAGATCATCCCCATCGCGGTGCTGGCCGCAGCGGGTTCGCTCATGTTCGCCTTCCCGCTCGCCTTCGAGTTCGGCGACGGCGGAGCCGTGGTCGCCATGCTCGGATTCCTCATCAGCTGCTGCGCCGGCGGCTGGGGGATGATGGCCGCCCGCCGCGTGGGCTACAGCTGGCCCGGGCTCCCGGCCCGGGGGAGCGGCCGCCGCCCCGACTGGCGCATGGCCGCGCTGTACGCCGTGGTCGCGCTGGCCGTCGTGGCGCTCGCCGTGTACCGGGTGGCCCGGCTCCGCTAGGGCCTGTCTTCGCATCAGGCCGGGCTCGCCGCTGACCGTCCCTCGGACGGCCCGATGCCCCTGACCAGCGGATCGGTACGATGGGCGGGTGACGCAGACGACCCTCCCCTTCCTCAAGGGCCACGGCACCGAGAACGACTTCGTGATCGTCCCGGACCCGGACAACGCCATCGAGCTGCCGGCGTCCGCCGTCGCGAAGCTGTGCGACCGGCGCGCCGGGATCGGCGCGGACGGCGTCCTGCACGTCGTTCGGTCCGCCGCGCACCCCGAGGCGGCGCACCTGGCCGACGAGGCGGAGTGGTTCATGGACTACCGCAACAGCGACGGCTCCATCGCCGAGATGTGCGGCAACGGCGTACGCGTCTTCGCCCGCTACCTCCAGCACGCGGGCCACGTCGAGGCGGGCGACCTCGCCGTCGCCACCCGGGGCGGCGTCAAGCGCGTCCACCTCGACAAGACGGGCGGCGTCACGGTCTCCATGGGCCGCGCCGAATTCCCCGAGGGCGAGGTCACCGTCGCGGTCGGCGCGAAGAGCTGGCCCGCGCGGAACGTGAACATGGGGAACCCGCACGCGGTGGCGTTCGTCGAAAGCCTCGACGACGCCGGGAAGCTGGACGACGCCCCCGACTTCAGCCCGGCGTCCGCCTACCCGACGGGTGTCAACGTCGAGTTCGTCGTCGACCGCGGCCCCCGACACGTCGCCATGCGCGTCCACGAGCGTGGCTCCGGCGAGACCCGTTCCTGCGGCACCGGCGCCTGCGCCGTGGCCGTCGCCGCCATTCGCCGCGAGGGCGTCGACCCGGCCGCCACCGGCGAACCGGCGACGTACACCGTCGACCTCCCGGGCGGAACCCTCGTCATCACGGAACACCCCGACGGGCGGATCGAGATGACCGGACCGGCTGTGATCGTGGCCGCGGGAGAGTTCGACGCGGCCTGGCTCACCGAAACGGCTTTCGTCTGAAGCTTCCCTCTAATGGGTGATCCGTTTCACGCTCGGCGAGAGGTGGACTGCGCCACGTGGTGGGGTCGGTAACATCAGGCACCGGCCCTGAGGGCTCACCCCATGCCCACCACCGCCGGTCGAAGCCGCCGGAGGTGCCCATGAGTGCAGAGGCCACGAACCCCGAAGCACACCCCGAAGTGCGCCCTGAGCTCCGCAGACGCGGCCGGACCAGGCTCGATCTGCGCCGGCTCGGCCGAGCCGCGCTCCTCGGGCCGACGTCCCGCGACCGCCTCCCGGACGCCATCGGGCACGTCGCGGAAGCGCACCGCGCCCACCATCCGGACGCCGACATGTCCGTATTGCGTCGGGCCTACCTGCTCGCGGAGACCTCGCACCGCGGCCAGATGCGAAAAAGTGGTGAGCCGTACATCACACATCCGCTCGCCGTCACCCTGATCCTCGCCGAACTCGGCGCCGAGACAACGACCCTGACGGCCTCTCTCCTCCACGACACCGTCGAGGACACCGATGTGACCCTTGATCAGGTCCGCGAGGAGTTCGGTGACGAGGTCTGCTTCATCGTCGACGGCGTCACCAAGGTGGAGAAGATCGACTACGGCGCCGCCGCCGAACCCGAGACCTTCCGCAAGATGCTCGTCGCCACCGGCAACGACGTCCGCGTGATGTCCATCAAACTCGCCGACCGGCTCCACAACATGCGCACCCTCGGTGTGATGCGCCCCGAGAAACAGGCCCGCATCGCCAAGGTCACCCGCGACGTCCTCATCCCGCTCGCCGAACGGCTCGGCGTCCAGGCCCTCAAGACCGAACTGGAAGACCTCGTCTTCGCGATCCTGCACCCCGAGGAGTACGAGCACACCCGCGCGCTCATCGCCGCCCACGCCGGCGAGAACGACCCGCTGCCCGGCATCGCCGACTCCGTACGGACCGTGCTGCGCGAGGCCGGCATCACCGCCGAGGTCCAGGTACGCCCCCGGCACTTCGTCTCCGTCCACCGCGTCGCCCTCAAACGCGGCGAGCTGCGCGGCTCCGACTTCGGGCGCGTCCTCGTCCTCGTCGGCGAGAACGCCGACTGCTACGCCGTGCTCGGGGAACTGCACACCTGCTTCACCCCCGTCGTATCGGAGTTCAAGGACTTCATCGCCGCCCCCAAGTTCAACCTGTACCAGTCGCTGCACACGGCCGTCGCCACCCCCGAGGGGTACGTCGCCGAGGTCATCGTGCGGACCCGGCAGATGCACCGCGTGGCGGAGGCCGGCGTCGTCGCCCTCGGCAACCCCTACGCCACCGCCCAGGCGGAGGCCGCCGAAGCCGACGAGGAGCGCGTGGACCCGACGAGGCCCGGCTGGCTGTCCAGGCTGCTCGACTGGCAGCAGTCCGCGCCCGACCCCGACACCTTCTGGAGCGTGCTCCGCGCGGAACTCGCCCAGGACAGGGAGATCACGGTCTTCCGCGCCGACGGCGGCACGCTGGGCCTCCCGGCCGGGGCCAGCTGTATCGACGCCGCCTACGCGCAGCACGGCGAGGCGGCCCACGGCTGTATCGGCGCCCGGGTCAACGGGCGCCTCACCTCCCTCTCCTCCCCGCTCTCCGACGGCGACACCGTGCAGCTGCTGCTCGCGCAGGACGCCTCCTCGGGCCCGGCCGCCGAATGGCTCGACCACGCCAGGACCCCGGCCGCCCGGATCGCCATCAGCCGCTGGCTCGACGCCCACCCCGACCGGGCCATGTCCACCACCTCCGCCGCGCGGGCACCTCTGTCCGTGGTCGGCGCCCGGGGCGGCGGCGCCAACGCGGTCGCCGACCTGCCGGACGCCCCCGTACGGCTCGCCGGGTGCTGCACGCCGGTGCCGCCCGACGCCGTCGCCGGATTCGTGGTCCGCGGCGGGGCCGTCACCGTCCACCGGATCCACTGCGCGGCGGTGGCACAGATGCGCGCCGTGGGGCGTACCTCGGTCGCCGTGCACTGGCGGGCCACCGCCGACTGCCGGGTCACCCTGCTCGCTGAATCGTTCGGCCGCCCCCATCTGCTGGCCGACCTGACCGAGGCCATCGCCCGGCAGGGCGTCGAGGTGGTCTCCGCGACCGTGGAACCCCCGGTCGAGCAGCGGGTCAGGCACAGCTACACCCTCCAGCTGCCCGACGCGACCGGCCTGCCCGCCCTGATGCGGGCGATGCGGGACGTGCCCGGCGTCTACGACGTCAGCCGCGCCTAGAAGGGGCGCGGCCCTCCCGCGTGTCAGCGGGCGGGCCAGGAAGGTCCCGTTCGGGTGGCCCCGTCGCGCGTCGCGGGCGGCCGCGCGGCGGGCGCTGGTAAGCGGTGGTGGATGCAGCTCACCTCCCCGCGCCTGCGCGCCGCCCTGCTCGCCGCGGCCTCCCTCACCCTCGTCGCCGCAGTCCTGCCCCCGCCGAAGGCGCTGGGCATCGGCGACCGGCTGTTCCCGGAGCTCGGGAACCCCGGCTACGACGTGCTCTCGTACGACCTGTCGTTCACGTACAAGGACAACAAGAGCCCCCTCGACGCGGTCACCGTCATCGACGCGCGCGCCCTGCGGCCGCTGGAGCTGGTCAACCTCGACTTCACCCACGGCAAGGTGGCGTCCGTCGAGGTCAACGGGGAGCCGGCCCGGTTCGAGAGCGCGGGCGAGGATCTCGTGCTGACCCCCGCGCGCCCCGTCGCGGCCCACGTGCCGCTGCACATCACCGTCCGGCACACCAGCGACCCGCGCGGCCGCGCGGACGGCGGCTGGGTGCCCACGACGGACGGCCTGGCCATGGCCAACCAGGCGGACGCCGCCCACCGGGTCTTCCCCTGCAACGACCACCCCGCCGACAAGGCGTACTTCACCTTCCGGATCACCGCCCCGGCGGGGCTGACGGCCGTCGCCAACGGGGTGCCCGGCGCACTGCCCGTCCCCGGCGCGGGCGGCGCGACGACCTGGACGTACCGGACCCGGCACCCCATGGCCACCGAACTGGCCCAGGTCTCCGTGGGCCGCTCCGCGGTCGTCCACGGCACCGGACCGCACGGTCTGCCGCTGCGCGACGTGGTGCCGGCGGCCGACCGCGAGCGGCTGGCCCCCTGGCTGAAGAAGACCGCCGGCCACATCGCGTGGATGGAGGAGCGGGTCGGCCGCTACCCCTTCGAGAACTACGGGGTCCTGATCGCGCGGGCGACCACCGGCTTCGAGCTGGAGACGCAGACCCTCTCCCTCTTCGAGAACAGCCTGTTCTCCGGTGAGGGCTACCCCGAGTGGTACGTGGAATCGGTGATGGTCCACGAACTCGCCCACCAGTGGTTCGGCGACAGCGTCAGCCCCCGGACCTGGTCCGACCTGTGGCTGAACGAGGGCCACGCCACCTGGTACGAGGCCCTGTACGCGGACGGCCTCGGCAAGTACTCCCTGGAGCGGCGCATGCGCGAGGCGTACACCCGCTCCGACCAGTGGAGGGCCGCGGGCGGGCCGCCGGCGGCCCCGAAGGCCGCCGCCCCCGGCGAGAAGATCGGCCTGTTCCGCCCGGTGGTCTACGACGGCGCCGCGCTGATCCTCTACGCCCTGCGCCAGGAGATCGGCGTCCAGGCCTTCGACCGGGTCGAGCGGCGCTGGGTGTCGGAGCACCGGGACTCCGTCGCGGGCACCGAGGACTTCGTACGCCTGGCCTCGCAGGAGGCGGGCCGGGACCTCACGGCCTTCCTGGAGCCGTGGCTGTACGGGAAGACCACCCCGGCGATGCCGGGGCACCCGGACTGGAGCGGGAAAAGCGTGTGACCCGCCCGGAACGGGCATGTCACCATCGACGGGTCCCTCCGGGGAATCCCCGGGCGGTGCGACACGTTGGACGTGACAGCTAACGTGTCCCCTGCCGGGCGTGACACTGCTATTCGAATCGACGTAAGGATCCAATGACCTCCTCTTCTTCCCCTTCCCAGGACGCGCGGGACGCACGGGACGTGCGGGACCCGCAGAGCTTCACCGAGAGCCTTCGGGCCGATGCCCTGATGGAAGAGGACGTCGCCTGGAGCCACGAGATCGACGGAGACCGGGACGGCGAGCAGTTCGAACGCTCCGAGCGCGCGGCCCTGCGCCGCGTGGCCGGCCTTTCCACCGAACTCGAAGACGTCACCGAGGTCGAGTACCGACAGCTCCGCCTGGAGCGCGTCGTACTCGTCGGTGTCTGGACCTCCGGCACGGTGAACGACGCGGAGAACTCCCTCGCGGAGCTCGCGGCGCTCGCCGAGACGGCGGGTGCTCTCGTACTCGACGGCGTGATCCAGCGCCGTGACAAGCCGGACCCGGCCACCTTCATCGGCTCGGGCAAGGCGCGCGAACTGCGTGACATCGTCATGGAGAGCGGCGCCGACACCGTCGTGTGCGACGGCGAGCTCAGCCCCGGCCAGCTCATCGCGCTCGAAGACGTCGTCAAGGTGAAGGTGGTCGACCGGACCGCCCTCATCCTCGACATCTTCGCCCAGCACGCCAAGTCCCGAGAGGGCAAGGCGCAGGTCGCGCTCGCGCAGATGCAGTACATGCTGCCGCGACTGCGAGGCTGGGGTCAGTCGCTGTCCCGCCAGATGGGTGGCGGCGGCGGTGGCGGCATGGCCACCCGCGGCCCCGGTGAGACCAAGATCGAGACCGACCGGCGCCGGATCCGCGAGAAGATGGCGAAGATGCGCCGGGAGATCGCGGAGATGAAGACCGGCCGCGACATCAAGCGACAGGAACGACGTCGCAACAAGGTGCCCTCGGTCGCCATCGCCGGCTACACCAACGCCGGAAAGTCCTCCCTGCTCAACCGCCTCACGGGCGCGGGCGTACTGGTGGAGAACGCGCTGTTCGCCACCCTCGACCCGACCGTGCGCCGGGCCGAGACGCCGAGCGGCCGGGTCTACACCCTGGCCGACACGGTCGGCTTCGTCCGGCACCTGCCCCACCACCTCGTCGAGGCGTTCCGCTCCACGATGGAGGAGGTCGGCGACTCCGACCTCATCCTGCACATCGTGGACGGCTCGCACCCGGCGCCGGAGGAGCAGCTGGCGGCGGTGCGTGAGGTGATCCGCGAGGTCGGCGCGGTCAACGTGCCCGAGATCGTCGTGATCAACAAGGCGGACGCGGCGGATCCGCTCGTCCTGCAGCGTCTGCTGCGGATCGAGCGGCACTCCATCGCCGTCTCGGCACGGACCGGCGTCGGCATCGACGAGCTGCTCGCGCTCATCGACGCCGAGCTGCCGCGACCCGAGGTCGAAGTGGAGGTCATGGTGCCCTACACGCTCGGCTCGCTGGTGGCCAAGGCGCACGCCGAGGGCGAGGTGATCTCCGAGGAGCACACCGCGGAGGGCACCCTGCTGAAGGCCCGGGTCCACCAGGAACTGGCGGCGGACCTGGCTCCGTACGTGCTCGCGAAGAGCTGAACCCGCCCGGACCCCGGTCCGACGCGCTGAACGACCGAGGGCCCCCTGCGTGGTGCAGGGGGCCCTCGGTCATTCGCTCGCACCCACGTCGACCTGGGCCGGGGCCGCTTGGCCCCGAGCCACTGGTGCGCGGTCTACTTGAACTTGCCGCTCACGGCGTCGAAGACACCCTTCGCCTCGGGCCCCAGCCGGGGACCGGCCAGCCAGCCCGCCTTCGACGGGCCGATCGAGGTGTTCGACACCAGGGCCGGCTTGCCGTCGGCGCCCGCCGCGACCCAGCCGCCGCCGGAGGCGCCACCGGTCATCGTGCAGCCGATGCGGTACATCACCGGGTCGTTCGCGTTCAGCGAGAGCCGGCCCGGCTTGTCCGTGCACTGGTAGGCCTTCTGGCCGTCGAAGGGCGGCGCCGCCGGGTAGCCGGTCGCCGTGATGCTCGCGACCTTCGGCACGGCCGGAGCGTTGAACTCCACCGGAAGCGCCGAACCGACCATCTCCTCCAGCGACTTGCCGCCGCCCTGCTCGGGAGTCACGTGCAGCACCGCGAAGTCGTACGGGGCACCCGCACCGCCCGTCGGACCGCCCGTGGCGATCCACTGGTCGGAGGTCTGGGCCCAGTCGCTCCACCACACGCCGTACGGGGCCACCTGCTCGCGGGGCGTGCCCTTGAGCTGCGCCGTCGGCTTGCCCGCGTTGTTGTAGGACGGCACGAACGCGATGTTGCGGTACCAGCCGCCGGCCTTGCCCGCGTGCACGCAGTGGCCCGCGGTCCAGACCATGTTGGACTTCCCGGGGTGCGCAGGGTCCTTGACCACGGTCGCCGAGCAGACCATCGAACCCTCGGGCCCGTCGAAGAAGACCTTGCCGGAGGACGGAACGCTCTGGTGGTAGGGCGGGTTCGCGGCCTTGGCCGTCACCGCAGCCGGGGTCGGGTCGGTCACGCCCTGGTCCTTGCCCGCGTCCGGGTCGACGGCCGGCTGCTTCGGCTGCTCGGCGTCACGCATGCGGTCGGGGTCCCACAGGCCCTCGATGATCGGGTTGATGTAGTCGCCCGCCTCGCGGAGCCAGTCCTCCTTCTTCCAGTTCTTCCACGCACCCCCCTTCCACTTCTCCATGTCGATGCCGTGTTCCTTGAGCTTGTCCTTGAGCTGGTCGGGGATCTTGAGCCCGCCCGAGCCCGGGACCGGACTGGCCTGTGCCACGGTCGGCTTGGCGTCGCCGCCGGCCTCGTCGTCGCCGGGGCCGCACGCGGCGGCGGTCAGCGCGAGCGCGGCCGCGCACAGGATCGCGGTGACCGGTCGGTTCGGTCGCATGTCGGTTCGTCCCCCTGGTGGATTCGAGGCGTCGAGTGCAGCAACCCACTATGCCGCCGAGGTTGGGGACGGCACAGCCGGGGTCGTGGTTCCTGGCCCGGGCGGTGTCTCTGCCCCCGCCGGGCAAGGATCTTGCGCCCACCCGTGATCCGTCGGCGTCACCGTCGTTGGTACGTACGGGGGATGGGGGAGCAGCGTTCATGTTCGAGGCGCAATCCGGAAGAGGAATCAGTGCGGGAGGTCCGACACTCGTGGCTTTGACCGAGCCGGCCGCGGCAGCCGGAGCTGCCGACGCCGAGTCACAGGTACCGCCCCAGGCGAGCCGGGCACGACGACCCGGCACGCCCGGCACGCCCGGTGCACCCGGAACCCCTGCCTCGGGCGCTCCTGTCTCCGGCGCCACCGTCTCCGCTTCCGGGATCCTGCGCAGGCAGTCCCAACGGGAGTCCGCCGCACGGACGTACGCACGCTCCCTGCCCATCGTCCCGGTACGGGCCCGGGGGCTGACCATCGAGGGCGCCGACGGGAGGCGCTACCTCGACTGCCTCTCCGGCGCCGGCACCCTCGCCCTCGGGCACAACCACCCCGTGGTGCTCGAAGCCGTGCGCGGCGTACTCGACTCCGGGGCCCCGCTGCACGTGCTGGACCTCGCGACGCCGGTCAAGGACGCCTTCACCACCGAGCTGTTCGCCAACCTGCCGCCCGCGCTGGCCGCCGACGCCCGGATCCAGTTCTGCGGGCCGGCCGGTACGGACGCGGTGGAGGCGGCCCTGAAGTTGGTCCGTACCGCCACCGGGCGCTCCGGACTGCTCGCCTTCACCGGGGCCTATCACGGGATGACCGCCGGGGCGTTGGACGCGTCGGGCGGAGCGGCGGACGTACGGGTGACCCGACTGCCGTACCCGCAGGACTTCCGCTGCCCCTTCGGCGTCGGCGGCACCGAGGGCGCGGAACTGTGCGCCCGCTGGACGGAGAACCTCCTGGACGACCCCAAGGGCGGGGTCCCCGCACCCGCCGGGATGATCGTCGAGCCCGTCCAGGGCGAGGGCGGTGTCCTCCCGTCCCCCGACGCCTGGCTGCGGCGGATGCGCGAGATCACCGCGGCGCGGGGGATCCCGCTGATCGCAGACGAGGTGCAGACGGGCGTCGGCCGGACCGGCGCCTTCTGGGGAGTGGACCACGCCGGGGTGGTGCCCGACGTGCTGGTCCTGTCCAAGGCGATCGGCGGCAGTCTGCCCCTCGCGGTGATCGTGTACCGGTCGGGTCTCGACGTCTGGGCCCCCGGTGCGCACGCGGGCACCTTCCGCGGAAACCAGCTGGCCATGGCGGCCGGCACCGCCACCCTCGCCTACGTCCGTGAGAACCGGCTGGCCGAGCGCGCCGCCTCCCTGGGCGAACGGATGCTCTCGGCCCTTCGGGGCCTCGCCGCCGACCACCCCTGCATCGGGGACGTACGGGGCAGGGGCCTGATGATCGGCGTCGAACTCGTCGACCCCGAGACCGGGGACAGCGCTCCCGCCCTCGCCGCCGCCGTCCGCCAGGAGTGCCTGGATCGCGGGCTGATCGTCGAACTCGGTGGCCGCCATTCCGCCGTCGTCCGTCTGCTACCCCCGCTGACCCTCACCGACGAGCAGGCCGGGGCGGTACTCGACCGCCTGGCCGACGCCATCCCGGCAGCCGCCCGCCGGCCCCACTGACCCGTACCCCGAGGACCCGCGATGCCCGACGCGCACCCTTCCACACCGACCCCCGGCTCAGGCGGCGAGGAGCACCGCCTGAGCCCGGCCCCGGCCCCCGGGGCGCAGCATCAACCGCCCGCCCCCACCGAGCAATCGCCCCAGCCCCCCACCCCGGACGCGGCCGGTACCCCGCCCGCCCCGACGGGCCCCTCCTCGGCCGAGCACCACACACGACCGTCCCGCCCCACCCCCGCCCGGCCCTGGGCCGCACCCCAGACCCCCGACGCACCGACCTCCGAACAGGCCCACCTCTGGACCGCCCCCGCCGAGCCCACCCTCACACAGCCCACGCCCCCGGCCCACCCCCGGCCCACCCGCACCGAGCCCGCCCACGTCAGGCCCACCCACCCCCAGCCCGCGCCACCGACCCCGGCCAACCCGTGGGCCGGACCCGTCGAGCCGGCCCACGTCGAGCCGGCCCACGTCGAGCCGGCCCACGTCGAGCCGGCCCACGTCGAGCCGGCCCACGCCGAGCCCGCCCACGCCGAGCCCGCCCACGCCGAGCCCGCCCACGTGCTGCCCGCACCCCCGACCCATCCGCGGCCCGTGCCCCCGGGACCGGCGCAGCCCTGGGCCACGTCTGCCGAGGCCGTCCGGCCTCAGCCGGCGCCCCCGGAGCCCGCCCAGCCCCGGGGGACATCCCTCGGGCCGGACGACCCGCAGTCCGCACCCGCCGACCCCGGCCGGCCCCGGACCCCGCACGTCACCCCCGCGCACCCGAGGCCCGTGCACCCTGGGCCGGCGGAACCCCGGACCGAGCCTGCCGGCCCGCGGAGCGCGTCCCCCGAGCCCAAGGCGGCGCACCCCGAGGCCCTGACGGGAACCGGGAGCGACGGGGAGTACGCCGGCGAGTCGGGCCGACGGGCGGCGCCCGCGCCGGAGGGCCCGGCGGCGGTCACCGTGCCACGGCAGAAGGACGGCACGGCCCCGCCCGGCGTCGGCCGCAGAGACACGGCCCGGCCGGAGCAGGCCGGGCCGCCCGAGCCCCTGGACCACCCCGACCCGACGGCCGCCGCCGAGGCCGCGACGGTCGAGAACCTGCTCCGCTGCTGGGTCCGCGAAGCCGGACTCCGCCGTCCCGACGGCCCCGCCGGGACAACGCTGCGCATCCCCCTTCCCGCCTCCGGAGCCGCCGTACACGTCCCCGTCCGCCACTGGTCCCCGGCAGGCTGGCACCGCTTCGGCCCGGCGCGACTGGCAGCCGCACCCACCACGGCCCCCGCCCTGGACGCCGTCACCCTCGCCGCCCTCCTCGCCCGTGAAGGCACTCGTACGCGCACCTCCACCGGCGACGACCACGACCACGACCATGACCATGACCAGGACCACGGCTCGGCCGACCTCGTAGCCAGGGTGGCCGACTCGGTCCGCCGCACCGCCGACTTCATCGCCGACCGACGCGAACGCCCCACCGCCCCGGCCCCCGTCAGCGCGGACCGCTTCCTCACCTCCGAACAATCCCTCCTCCTGGGCCACCCCCTCCAACCGGACCCGAAGAGCCGCGAAGGCCTCTCGGAGACCGAAGTCCGCCTCTACTCACCCGAACTGCACGGCTCCTTCCCCCTGCACTGGTTCGCCGTCGAACCCGCCGCCCTCGCCACCCAATCGGCCTGGACGGAACGGGGCCGCCCCGTCTCCGCCGCCCGGCTCCTCGGCCGGCTCGCCCCCGGCCTCGATGTGCCCGCCGGTGCCACCCCCCTTCCCCTGCACCCCTGGCAGGCCCGCGACCTGCTCCAACGCCCCGCCGTCACCGCCCTCCGCGAAGCGGGCCTCCTGCACGACCTCGGCCCCCATGGCGCCCCCTGGTACCCCACCTCCTCCGTCCGAACCGTCCACCGCCCCGGCACCCCGGTGATGCTCAAACTCTCCCTGGGTCTGCGCATCACCAACTCCCGCCGAGAGAACCTCCGCAAGGAACTCCACCGGGGCGTCGAGGTCCACCGACTGCTCCGCACGGGCCTCGCCGAGCAGTGGCAGACGGGCCACCCCGGCTTCGACATCGTCCGCGACCCCGCCTGGGTCGCCGTCGACGCCCCGGACGGCACACCCGTCCCCGGACTCGACGCCCTGCTGCGCCACAACCCCTTCCGCTCCTGCGACGACGCCGTCTGCGTCGCCGCTCTGACCTCTCCCCGGCCGTGGCCCGGCCGGACCGGCATGACCTCCCGGCTCGCCGAGACCATCTCCCACCTCGCCGCGAGCACGGGCCGCCCCACCTCCGCCGTCGCCGCCGAGTGGTTCCTGCGCTACCTCGACCACGTGGTCCTGCCCGTCCTCGCCTTCGACGCGCTCGCCGGCATCGCCCTCGAAGCCCACCAGCAGAACACGCTGGTCCTCCTCGACCCGGCCGGCTGGCCGGTCGGCGGCCGCTTCCGCGACAACCAGGGCTACTACTTCCGCGCATCCCGCCGCGCGGAACTGGAGCACCGTCTCCCGGGCATCGGCAGCGTCAGCGACACGTTCGTCTCCGACGCCGTCACCGACGAACGCTTCGCCTACTACCTCGGCATCAACAACGTGCTCGGCCTCATCGGTGCCTTCGGCTCCCAGCGCCTCGCCGACGAGCGCGTACTGCTCGCCGCCTTCCGCCGGTTCCTCGGCAAGGCAGCCCACCTCGGACCGCTCCCCACGCGGCTCCTCGACTCACCCACCCTGCGCTGCAAGGCGAATCTGCTCACCCGCCTGGGCGGCTTGGACGAGCTGGTCGGTCCCGTCGACACCCAGTCCGTCTACGTCACCATCGCCAACCCCCTTCACGATTGACACGTCAGCGCCGACACGGAGAAGAGCTCCCGATGCCCTCCACCGAAACCTCTGCCGACCCCGCAGGCTCCCCAACCCGTGCGTTCGGCAGCCTGCGCACCATCGACAGCACGATCGAACTACGACTTCCCGTCCACCGGTTGCCCCTGCTCGCCGAGGCTGACCTGCTCGACTCCCCGGCTCTCTGGGGCAGCACGGATACACCCGCCGGCGTCTTCCGCCTCGAACCCGTACGCCCCGACAAGGACCTGCGGCTGCTCACCGGCTGGATGAACGATCCGGAAGTCGACGCCTACTGGGAGCTCGCCGGCCCCGAAGCCGTCACCGAAACCCATCTGCGGGCCCAGCTCGACGGAGACGGCCGCAGCATCCCCTGCCTCGGCCTGCTCGACGGCACCCCGATGAGCTACTGGGAGATCTACCGGGCCGATCTCGACCCGCTGTCCCGGTACTACGCGGCGCGCCCCCACGACACGGGTATCCACCTGCTGATCGGAGACGGAACGAACCGCGGTCGGGGCCTGGGCACCACACTGCTGCGCGCCGTCGCCGACCTGGTGCTCGACAACCGACCTCGCTGCACACGCGTCATCGCCGAACCGGACATCCGAAACACCCCCTCCGTATCAGCCTTCCTGGGCTCGGGTTTCCGCTGTTTCGCGGAAATCGACCTGCCCGAGAAGCGCGCCGCACTGATGATCCGGGAGCGGGCGTTGCGCAATCTCCTCTGACTGCCACCCCGCAGGCCCCGACCGCCCCGCCGCTTCGCACCTCTCCCTTCGAAAACTCCGCGCCACGCGGCAAAGTTCCCGAGCCCCGAGGAGACCCGTGCAGAATTTCCCGACCCCCCACGAAGCCACGGAACCGTCCGTGCCGCCCTCGCCCCAGCACCCCTGTACACCCCCCGAACTCACCCGCTCGACGTGGGACTTCGCGGCCCGTCGACTGCTCGCCAAGATGCTTTCCGAGTTCGCGTACGAGGAGATCATCAGCCCGGTCCGCGCCTCCGGCCGGGCCGAAGACGCCTGGACCCTCACGCTCGACGAGGGCAGCAGCCTCGGCTTCCGCGCCCGCCGCCGCGTCTACGGCAGCTGGCACGTCATCCCGGACAGCATCACCCTCACTCCCGCGCCGTCCTCCACCCGGCCGCCCCTCGCCTTCGGGGACCCGTACGTCTTCCTGATCCGCGCCCGCACCCTCCTCGGCCTCGACGGCGCCACCCTCGGCCACCTCGTCCGCGAGCTCAGCGCCACCCTCGCCGCCGACGCCCGGATCGACCACACCGCACTCACCGCCGACGTCCTCGCGGACCTGGACTACGCCGCTCTCGAAGGCCACCAGACGGGCCACCCCTGGCTCGTCCTCAACAAGGGCCGCATCGGACTCTCCGCCTCCGACACCGCTGCCTGGGCCCCCGAGGCCCGCACCCGCCAGCGTCTGCCCTGGCTCGCCGCCCACACCTCGATCGCGGCCTACCGCGGCACCGCCGGGCTGGAGGACCCCGCCCGCCTCTACTCCGCGGAGCTCGATCCCGTCACCCGCGCCGCCTTCGACCAGAGCCTGCGCGACCGCGGCCTGGACCCGCTCGGCTACCTCTACTTCCCGGTCCATCCCTGGCAGTGGGACGAGGTGGTCCTCCCGCTCTTCGCCCCGGCCCTCGCCGCCGGCACCCTGGTCCCACTGCCCGCCGACCCCAACGTGCGCCTGCCCCAGCAGTCGATCCGCACCTTCCTCAACCTCACCCGCCCCGACCGGCACAGCGTCAAGCTGCCGCTCTCCGTCTTCAACACCATGGTCTGGCGCGGCCTGCCCTCGGACCTGGCCCTCGCCGCGCCCGCCGTCACCGCGTGGATCCACTCGATCCGCGACGGGGACCCCTTCCTCCGCGACGAATGCGGGGTGATCCTGCTCGGCGAAGTCGCCTCCGTCACCGTCCGCCATCCCGTGTACGACGAGCTCCCCGAGGTCCCGTACCAGTACAAGGAGCTCCTCGGCGCGATCTGGCGCGAGCCGCTGACCGGCCGCCTCGCCCCCGGCGAGCGCGCCCGTACCCTCGCCTCCCTCCTCCACACCGACCCGCGCGGCCGCTCCTTCACCGCCGAACTCGTCGCCCGGTCCGGTCTGGCCCCGGCGGTCTGGCTCCAGCGACTCTTCGCCGCCGTGCTGCCCCCGCTGCTCCACTTCCTCTACCGCTACGGGACCGTCTTCTCCCCGCACGGGGAGAACACCGTCGTGATCTTCGACGAGCACGACGTACCGGTCCGGCTGGCGGTCAAGGACTTCGTGGACGACATCAACATCAGCGACGAGCCGCTCCCCGAGCTGGCCACGCTGCCCGACGAGGTCCGGGCCGTCCTGCTCACCGAGCCCGCGGACTTCCTGCCCCAGTTCATCCACTCCGGACTCTTCGTGGGCGTCTTCCGCTACCTCTCCGCCCTGTGCGAGGACCGCCTGGACGTGCCGGAGAGCGAGTTCTGGTCCCTCGTACGGGCGGAGATCGTGCGCCACCAGGCCCGCTTCCCCGAGCTGAAGGACCGATACGAGCTCTTCGACCTGCTGGGGGAACGCATCGGTCGCCTCTGCCTGAACCGGAACCGGCTCTACGAGGACGGCTACCGCGACCGCCCCGACCGCCCTCACGCGGTCCAGCACGGCACCGTGCCCAACCCCCTGTACAGGCCGTGATTCCTCGCCGGTGCGCTCACTGTCGGTGCGGCCCCGTAGGGTTGGGAGTGCTATGACGAAGCCCTCCCTCCCCGACCTGCTGCACGCCGCCGTCTCCGCCGTCGGCGGTACGGAGCGTCCCGGCCAGGTGGCCATGGCCGAAGCCGTCGCCGAAGCGATCGACGACACCTCCCACCGGCTCATCCAGGCCGGCACCGGCACCGGAAAGTCCCTCGGATACCTGGTGCCGGCCCTCGCCCACGGAGAGCGCGTGGTCGTGGCCACGGCGACCCTCGCCCTGCAGCGGCAGCTCGTCGAGCGCGACCTGCCGCGGACGGTGGAGGCGTTGCACCCGCAGCTGCGCCGCCGCCCGCAGTTCGCCATGCTCAAGGGCCGGTCCAACTACCTGTGCCTGCACCGTCTGCACGAGGGCGCGCCGCAGGACGAGGAGGAGGGTCTCTTCGACCAGTTCGAGGCGGCCACCCCCACGAGCAAGCTCGGCAAGGACCTGCTGCGCCTGCGGGACTGGGCCGACGAGACGGAGACCGGCGACCGCGACGATCTGACCCCGGGCGTCTCCGACAAGGCCTGGGGGCAGATCTCCGTCTCCTCCCGTGAGTGCCTGGGGGCGACGAAGTGCGCGTACGGGGCCGAGTGCTTCGCCGAGGCCGCCCGCGAGCGCGCCAAGCTCGCGGACGTGGTCGTCACCAACCACGCCCTGCTCGCCATCGACGCCATCGAGGGCGCCCCCGTGCTGCCCCAGCACGAGGTGTTGATCGTGGACGAGGCGCACGAGCTGGTCTCCCGCGTGACCGGGGTCGCCACCGGCGAGCTCACCCCGGGCCAGGTCAACAGGGCCGTGAAGCGTGCGGCCAAGCTGGTCGACGAGAAGATCGCGGACTCCCTGCAGACCGCCGCGGAGACCTTCGAACGGGTCATGGAGCTGGCGCTCCCGGGCCGCCTCGAAGTGCTCCCCGAGGACCTCGGCTACGCGCTGATGGCGCTGCGGGACGCCTCGCGCAATGTGATCTCCGCGATCGGTGCGACCCGCGACAAGTCCGTCCACGACGAGGACGCGGTCCGCAAGCAGGCCCTGGCCGGGGTCGAGGGCATCCACACGGTGGCGGAGCGGATCACCAACGGCTCCGAGTACGACGTCGTCTGGTACGAGCGCCACGACCGCTTCGGCGCGACCGTCCGGGTCGCCCCGCTGTCCGTGTCCGGCCTGCTCCGGGAGAAGCTGTTCGAGGACCGCTCGGTGGTCCTGACCTCGGCCACCCTCAAGCTCGGCGGCGACTTCAACGGCGTCGCGGCCTCGCTGGGGCTCTCACCCGAGGGGGTCGAGGGGGACGACGTACCGGCCTGGAAGGGCCTGGACGTCGGCTCGCCCTTCGACTACCCGAAGCAGGGCATCCTCTACGTCGCCAAACACCTGGCCACGCCGGGCCGCGAGGGGACCCGCGGCGACATGATGGACGAACTCGCCGAGCTGATCGAGGCGGCCGGCGGCCGCACGCTCGGGTTGTTCTCCTCCATGCGCGGCGCCAAGGCGGCTGCCGAGGAGCTGCGCGGCCGGCTCGACAACCCGATCCTGCTCCAGGGCGAGGAGACGCTCGGTGAGCTGATCAAGACCTTCGCGGCCGACCCGAAGACCTGCCTGTTCGGGACGCTGTCGCTCTGGCAGGGAGTGGACGTTCCCGGTCCCAGCTGCCAGCTCGTGGTGATGGACAGGATCCCCTTCCCGCGCCCCGACGACCCGCTGATGAGCGCCCGCCAGAAGTCGGTGGAGGAGCACGGCGGGAACGGCTTCATGGCCGTCGCCGCCACGCACGCGGCCCTGCTGATGGCCCAGGGCGCGGGTCGCCTCGTACGAGCCTCGGGCGACCGGGGTGTCGTCGCGGTCTTGGACCCGCGGCTGGCCACGGCCCGCTACGGGAGCTTCCTGCGGGCCACTCTGCCGGACTTCTGGTACACCACGGACCGCAACCAGGCCCGCCGCTCCCTGGCCGCCATCGACGCCACCGCGAAGGCCGACGGCAAGTAGTTTCGGGGGCACGAGCAGCAACCATCAATTGAGCAACCCCAACGGCGGGAGACCGCCTTCGCGAGAGCGGCGGCGATTTAGCCGCAGAAGGCGGCAACCCCCGGGACCGGCGCAGTGGGTCCCGGGGGCTGGATGGGGGCGGCGGGTGTCAGACCCGACGCAGTACCGCGACGACCTTGCCGAGGATGGTCGCCTCGTCGCCGGGAATCGGCTGGTAGGCGGCGTTGTGCGGCAGGAGCCACACATGGCCGTCCTCGCGCTTGAAGCGCTTGACGGTGGCCTCGCCGTCCAGCATCGCGGCGACGATGTCGCCGTTCTCCGCGACCGGCTGACGACGCACCGTGACCCAGTCGCCGTCGCAGATGGCGGCCTCGATCATCGAGTCGCCGACGACCTTGAGGACGAACAGCTCACCGTCGCCCACGAGCTGGCGGGGGAGCGGGAACACGTCCTCGACGGACTCCTCGGCGAGGATCGGGCCGCCTGCCGCGATCCGGCCGACCAGAGGAACGTAGGACGCGGCCGGCTTGCCCGTGGTGTCCGTGGGCTGCGAGCTCGGCTGGTCGGAGCCGCGCACCTCGTAGGCGCGGGGGCGGTGCGGATCGCGCCGCAGGAAGCCCTTCCGCTCCAGGGCCATCAGCTGGTGGGCGACGGACGACGTGCTCGACAGGCCGACGGCCTGGCCGATCTCCCGCATCGACGGCGGGTAACCCCGACGCTGCACGGAGTCGCGGATGACCTCGATGACCCGCCGCTGCCGGTCCGTGAGCCCGGAGCTGTCGGCGCGGATGCCTGGAGGTCGACCTGGCAGCGAGCGTGCGGGGCGTACGACGGGCTCCGCCTCCGGATTCAGGTTTGCGTCGTTCATGGCATGCACCGGCTCGAGTCGGCTCTGGGAGCGGTTCTGGGCAGTGATGGTGGCACTGTCTGCGGTCGTGGTCACGTCGGCCCCTCTCGAAATGTTCTCCCTAGCTGGACAACGGTAGTAGCTTTCGAAAGGTTGCGCCAAACACACGTTCGAGTGAAAAATCGCAGATCGTCCCGCGTGGGCATATCGAGAGGTGTATAGACGCTCGGTCGGCCGAACACGGGTTCGGCTCGGCGCCCGCTGCTTACGGTACCCTTCCCGGTCGGGTCGCCGCCTTCGGGGCTGTGCCCAGTGTGGCACCGCGGGGCCTCGCATCCGGCTATCGGACGGTGCGACACGCGGAGTGGGTTAAATCCGCCGCAACCCAAGATCTAGTGGTTGGATGAGCGCTGCCACCCAGAGGTTGTGGTCCTCGGTCTGCCGAGGGTCCCGGCATCGCATATGCTTGTGGCTGCTTCACGAGCCCCCGACAGAGCTTGTCCCTGTCGTTCAGGGGCCCCGTGGGGTGATTCAGTCGTGCCAAGAGGGAGGGTGAGGGAACCATGCACTGCCCCTTCTGCAGGCACCCCGACAGCCGTGTCGTCGACAGTCGCACCACGGACGACGGCACGTCGATCCGCAGGCGCCGTCAGTGCCCCGACTGCTCCCGTCGTTTCACGACGGTGGAGACGGCCTCGCTGATGGTGATCAAGCGCAGCGGGGTGACCGAACCCTTCAGCCGTACCAAGGTCATCTCCGGCGTGCGCAAGGCGTGCCAGGGGCGGCCGGTCACCGAGGACGCCCTCGCCAAGCTCGGCCAGCGGGTCGAGGAGGCGGTGCGCGCCACCGGAAGTGCCGAGCTGACCACCCACGACGTGGGTCTGGCCATCCTCGGTCCGTTGCAGGAGCTCGACCTGGTCGCGTACCTGCGGTTCGCGTCCGTTTACAAAGCTTTCGACACCCTTGAAGACTTCGAGACCGCCATCGCGGAACTGCGCGAGCCGCGGCCTCACCCCGAAGAGTGCGAGCCCGGGGGGACCGGTTCGGTCCCCGTGCCCGCCTCCGCCGCCGACTGACCGGACGGCCCTCGCCGTGGAGCCCAGGCGCCGCGGTGTGGCCGGTCAGCCGAGCGAAGAGACGTAGATACAGATACACAGCACCGTGCCGCGGAATAGCGCTGGCACTTTAGGGCGTTTTGCCCGCATTGGGAGGCGGCATGACAGAGACGGCGAGCAGCTCGGCACGTGGTTCCCGCGCCAAGGGGACCAAGGCCGCCAAGGGCGGCCTGCGTATCGAGCGCATCCACACCACCCCCGGCGTGCACCCTTACGACGAGGTGAGCTGGGAGCGTCGTGACGTCGTCATGACCAACTGGCGCGACGGCTCGGTCAACTTCGAGCAGCGCGGCGTCGAGTTCCCCGACTTCTGGTCGGTGAACGCGGTCAACATCGTCACCAGCAAGTACTTCCGCGGTGCGGTCGGCACCCCGCAGCGCGAGACCGGTCTGAAGCAGCTGATCGACCGGATCGTGAAGACCTACACGAAGGCCGGCGAGGACTACGACTACTTCTCGTCGCCCGCCGACGCGGAGATCTTCGAGCACGAGCTGACCTACGCCCTCCTGCACCAGATCTTCAGCTTCAACTCCCCGGTGTGGTTCAACGTCGGCACTCCCCAGCCGCAGCAGGTCTCCGCCTGCTTCATCCTGGCCGTCGACGACTCCATGGAGTCGATCCTCGACTGGTACAAGGAAGAGGGAATGATCTTCAAGGGCGGCTCCGGCGCCGGCCTGAACCTCTCCCGCATCCGCTCCTCCAAGGAGCTCCTGTCCTCCGGCGGCAACGCCTCGGGTCCGGTCTCCTTCATGCGCGGCGCCGACGCGTCCGCAGGAACGATCAAGTCGGGCGGCGCCACCCGCCGCGCGGCCAAGATGGTCGTCCTGGACGTGGACCACCCGGACGTCGAGGCCTTCATCGAGACCAAGGTGAAGGAGGAGGAGAAGATCCGCGCCCTGCGCGACGCGGGCTTCGACATGGACCTGGGCGGCGACGACATCACGTCCGTCCAGTACCAGAACGCCAACAACTCCGTCCGCGTGAACGACGAGTTCATGACGGCCGTGGAGAACGGCACCGAGTTCGGCCTGCGCGCCCGCATGACCGGCGAGGTCATCGAGAAGGTCGACGCCAAGGCGCTCTTCCGCAAGCTGGCCGAGGCCGCGTGGGCCTGTGCCGACCCGGGCATCCAGTACGACGGTGTGATCAACAACTGGCACACCTGCCCCGAGTCCGGCCGCATCACCGCGTCCAACCCCTGCAGCGAGTACATGCACCTGGACAACACGTCCTGCAACCTCGCCTCGCTCAACCTGATGAAGTTCCTGAACGACGACGGCAAGGGCAACCAGTCCTTCGACGCCGAGCGCTTCGCCAAGGTCGTCGAGCTCGTCATCACCGCGATGGACATCTCCATCTGCTTCGCCGACTTCCCGACGCAGAAGATCGGCGAGAACACCCGCGCCTTCCGCCAGCTGGGCATCGGCTACGCCAACCTCGGCGCCCTGCTGATGGCCACCGGCCACGCGTACGACTCGAACGGCGGCCGCACGCTCGCCGCGTCGATCACCTCCCTCATGACCGGTACCGCGTACAAGCGCTCCGCCGAGCTGGCCGCGATCGTCGGCCCGTACGACGGCTACGCCCGCAACGCCGAGTCGCACAAGCGCGTCATGAAGCAGCACGCGGACGCCAACGCCGCCGCGCCGCGCACCGAGGACCTCGACAACGCGATCTGGGCCGCGGCCACCGAGGCCTGGCAGGACGTCCTGCGCCTCGGCGAGAAGAACGGCTTCCGCAACTCCCAGGCCTCCGTCCTCGCGCCGACCGGCACCATCGGTCTCGCGATGTCCTGCGACACCACCGGTGTCGAGCCGGACCTGGCCCTGGTCAAGTTCAAGAAGCTCGTCGGCGGCGGCTCGATGCAGATCGTCAACGGCACCGTCCCGCAGGCCCTGCGCCGCCTGGGTTACCAGGAGGAGCAGATCGAGGCGATCGTCGCCCACATCGCCGAGCACGGCGTGGTCGTCGACGCCCCGGGCCTGAAGACCGAGCACTACGAGGTCTTCGACTGCGCCATGGGCGAGCGTTCCATCTCCGCGATGGGCCACGTCCGCATGATGGCCGCGATCCAGCCCTGGATCTCCGGCGCGATCTCGAAGACGGTCAACATGCCGGAGACGGCGACCGTCGAGGAGATCGAGGAGATCTACTTCGAGGCGTGGAAGATGGGCGTCAAGGCGCTCGCGATCTACCGCGACAACTGCAAGGTCGGCCAGCCCCTCTCCGCCAAGAAGAAGGAAGAGGAGAAGGAGGAGGTCACCGCCAAGACGGAGGAGACCATCCGCGCCGCCGTCGAGAAGGTCATCGAGTACCGCCCCGTCCGCAAGCGCCTCCCCAAGGGCCGCCCGGGCATCACCACCTCCTTCACGGTGGGTGGCGCCGAGGGCTACATGACCGCCAACTCCTACCCGGACGACGGTCTCGGCGAGGTCTTCCTGAAGATGTCCAAGCAGGGCTCGACGCTCGCAGGCATGATGGACGCCTTCTCGATCGCCGTCTCCGTCGGCCTCCAGTACGGCGTGCCGCTGGAGACCTACGTCTCGAAGTTCACGAACATGCGCTTCGAGCCGGCCGGCATGACGGACGACCCGGACGTGCGGATGGCGCAGTCGATCGTCGACTACATCTTCCGCCGCCTGGCGCTGGACTTCCTGCCCTTCGAGACCCGCTCGGCCCTCGGCATCCACACCGCCGAGGAGCGCCAGCGCCACCTGGAGACCGGCTCCTACGAGCCCATCGAGGAGGAGCTGGACACCGAGGCTCTGGCCCAGTCGGCCCCGCTCGCCGCGGTGCCTTCGGCCCCGAAGCCGGCCGCGGTCACCGTCCCGGTCCCGGCTCCGAAGACGGCGCACAGCAACGCCGAACTGGTCGAGATGCAGCTCGGCGTCTCCGCCGACGCTCCGCTCTGCTTCTCCTGCGGTACGAAGATGCAGCGCGCCGGTTCCTGCTACATCTGCGAGGGCTGCGGCTCCACCAGCGGCTGCAGCTGATGCCGGCAGGTCGGTAGGCCCTGGGCCCGCTGACCGGTAGTACGACGAAGGGGACCGGCCGGTGGCCGGTCCCCTTCGCCATGCCCGTCTCCGGGCAAGGGGGCCGGATACTCGTTTCCCGCCCAAACGATCACCGGTTAGTCTCCAGCCCGCACGTGTGATCAGCGGGGGAAGGGGCGGGGGACGTGGCCGAGAACGGGGCCGGATCCGGGACGGGCGTGAACGCGGCGGCGCAGGCCGTCATGGCGGTGGTGCTGGTCGGAGGGCTGGCCGCGGTGGCATGGGTGGCCAGGGATTCCCTCGACGCGAAGGCCGTGGATCCGAAGCCGGCGGTCTGTCCGTCCGGGTCGGAGGGTCGGTCGGAGGCGGACGAGACCGGGGCGCAGCTGTGCAGGGCGCTCAACCGGCCGGACCTGCCGGCGCTCCTGGGCACGCCGCGGGACATGGTGCGCAACGCCTCCGGGAAGGGCGGCGAGTTCACCCATGCCGACGGCAGGAAGACCGTTTCCCCCGAGGCGGAGGTCGGCCTGACGGCCCACTCCGTGAAGCTGTCGGCGTCCACCGGTGCGCTCAAGGTCGGCGACATGGCCGGTCTTCTGGGAGCGTCCGTCGAGCGTACGACGGTCCTGGGCCACCCGGCGGCCCTCTACTCGGACCGGACCATGGCCCTCACGTTCAGGCTCGACGGTGGGAAGAGCACGGTGGGCCAGGGCGGGATCGCCCGGCGGCTGCTCGTGGCCAAGAGCCCGCGGGACGAGGGTGGTTGGTTCGAGGTCGTCGTGTGGCGACAGGACGACAGGACGCCCGATGATTGGGCGCTGTTCCGGGTCGCCGAGCAGGTGCTGCCGGCGGCCCCGGGGTGGGCCGCCGGATGACGGAGCCAGAGCTGGGGATGCGAACGGAAGTGGGGGCGCGAGCGGAAGTGGGGGCGCGAGCGGAAGTGGGGACGCGAGCGGAAGTGGGGACGCGAGCGGAAGTGGGGACGCGAGCGGAAGTGGGATTGGAAGTCGGAGCAGGACGGGGAGCGGGAGCCATGTGGAGCGGTGACGAGCTGGATCTGGACGCCTACCTGGCCCGGATCGGATTCGGAACGGAATCGGCCTCCGGGGAACTCCGTCCGGATCTCAGGACGTTGTACGCAGTGCACCGCGCCCACACCGCCGCCGTCACCTTCGAGAACCTGGACGTACTGCTCGGCCGCCCCGTCGAGCTGGACGTGAAGGCGATCGAGGGCAAGCTCGTGCACGCCCGCCGCGGCGGGTACTGCTACGAGCAGAACTCGCTGCTGGCCGCTGCCCTGGAGCGGATCGGCTTCGAGGTCTCCGGGCGCGGTGCCCGCAACCGCACCCGCGGGGACTCCCTCACGGCCGTGACGCACGCCGTCCTCGTCGTCACGGTCGAGGGCGAACCGTGGCTCTGCGACGCCGGGTTCGGCTACCAGGGGCCCTGCGAGCCCGTCCCGCTCGGGCGGCCCGGTGTCGAGGTGCGGCAGGGGGAGTGGACGTACCGCGTCCGCGAGGAGGAGGCCGGCGTCCTCGTGCTGGGCGTCCTGCGCGGGGGAGCATGGCGGGACTTGTACGCGTTCTCCCCGCAGCGCTACCACCCCGTCGACTACGTGGTGCTGAACCACTACAGCTCCACGCACCCCCGATCCGCCTTCGTCTCCCGGGTCATCGCGCAGCGCCCGGGCGACGCCGTCCGCCTCGCGCTGGTCGGGCGCGAGCTCACCCGGCTCCATCCGGACGGGCAGGTCGAGCGGGAGGTCGTGGGGCCGGACGAGCTGATCGCCGTGCTCGACAGGGAGTTCGGTCTTCGGCTGTCCGGGCGGGATGAAGCGGAAGTGGTGCGGATCCACCGCGCCGGGGACTGACCCGGGACGCGCCGGGCCCGTACGATGGCGCAGTGCTGGTCAAGTGGATTCGCTGCACGGTGACGGACCGACGGGGGTTCGAGCGCGGGCAGCGAAAATGGGCGGGGCTGCCGGGCGAGCCGGGATTCCGGGGGCAGGGCGGCGGCTGGAGCCGGGGCCGGCAGGGGGTCGCGCATGTCTTCGCGTTCTGGGAGAGCCGGTCCTTCTACGACTCCTTCATGGCCCGCAGCCACGACCGACTGGCCGCATCGCAGAACGGCACCTACACCGACCTGCGCGTCACCCTCTTCGACCACCGCTTCGACGTGAAGACGGGGTTCGAGCCCCGGTTCACCGACGCCGACGTCGTACGCGTGGCGCACACCAAGATCCGTGAGGGCCGGGTCGACCACTTCGCCCTCATGCAGGAGAAGGTGTGGAACCCGGCCATGGCGGGCTCGCCCGGAATGATCCGGGGTCTCTTCGGGGAGGCGCCCGGCCGGGAGTTCCTGGTGCTGTCGATGTGGCACGCGGCGGCCGAGCACGGCAAGTACCGGCAGGAGCGGGTGGAGCGGCTCTCCCTGAGGGCCCAGATCCAGGCCGATGTGGAGGCCCTCACCGGTGACGTCGTCGACCTCGAACCGTCCTGGACCGTGTGATCGTGTGACGGTATGGCGGTAGGGATGTACGACGACCGCCGGCTCGGCCGAGCCCTGATCGGCGTGCCCGTCGAACGGCCCGCCGGTGGCCGAATAGGGTCGTGGGATGTCTCGACCACGTCGCATCGTCCTTGTCCGACACGGGGAATCGGAGGGTAACGCCGACGACTCGGTGTACGAGCGCGAGCCCGACCACGCCCTGCGGCTCACCAAGAAGGGGCGCGAACAGGCCGTGGCCGCGGGTGAGCGGCTGCGCGAGCTCTTCGGCGACGAGACGATCAGCGCGTACGTATCCCCCTACCGGCGGACCCTGCAGACCTTCCGGGAGCTGCGGCTGGACCCGACCCGCGTCCGTATGCGCGAGGAGCCGAGGCTGCGCGAGCAGGACTGGGGGAACTGGCAGGAACGGGAGGACGTACGCCTCCAGAAGGCGTACCGGGACGCGTACGGGCACTTCTTCTACCGTTTCGCGCAGGGGGAGTCGGGCGCCGACGTGTACGACCGGGTCGGGTCCTTCCTGGAGAGCCTCTACCGCAGTTTCGAGGCTCCGGACCACCCCGAGAACGTGCTGCTCGTGACGCACGGGCTGACGATGCGACTCTTCTGCATGCGGTGGTTCCACTGGTCGGTGGCCGAGTTCGAGTCACTGTCCAATCCCGGGAACGGCGAATACCGGGTCCTCATGCGCGGCCCGGACGGCCGCTACCGGATGGACCGCCCGTTTGAGCGGTGGACCACACCCGAGCCTTATGACCTCGACGGCTAGAGTGGCCCGCGATGACCCCTGATTCCACTCCCGAACGGCGCTACGCACGCGCCATGTCCAGCCTCAGAGGGCTGGCCCTGGGGGACGCCCTGGGCTCCCAGTACTTCGTCCCCGTGAACTACCCGCTGCTCAAGCGGCGCGAACTGCCGGCCGGCACCGAGACGTGGCAGTGGACCGACGACACCGAGATGGCCTGCTCGGTCGTGGCCGTGCTGGCCGAGCACGGCCGCATCGACCAGGACGCGCTCGCGAGCTCCTTCGCGCACCACCACGACTTCGACCGGGGCTACGGACCCGCGGTGAACCGGATGCTGCGGCTGGTCCGGGAGGGTGAGGACTGGCGCACGCTGGCCGCCGAACTGTTCAACGGGCAGGGCTCCTGGGGCAACGGCGCCGCCATGCGGATCGCTCCGCTCGGAGCCTGGTACGCCGACGATCCCGAGCAGGCCACGCACCAGGCGGAGATCTCCGCCTACACCACCCACCAGCACCGCGAAGCCGTGTGCGGGGCCATGGCCGTCGCCGCCGCGGCAGCGCTCGCGGCGGATCCGGCGGGTCCGCCGAAGGCCTCCGACCTGCTGGACGGCGTGATCGCCCTGGTGCCGCGCAGCGCGGTGGGAGCAGGGCTGCGCCGGGCGCGGGACATGCTGGACTACGGCGACGCGACGACGGTCGCGGCGGTGCTGGGTTGCGGGCGGCGCACGAGCGCCCACGACACCGTGCCCTTCGCCCTGTGGTCTGCGGCGCGTTCGCTGCAGGGCTACGAGCGGGCGTTCTGGACCACCGCGCAGGTCGGCGGCGATGTGGACACGACCTGCGCCATCGTCGGCGGAGTGCTGGGCGCGCGCGGCGACGAGGTGCTGCCGGCCGCGTGGCTGGCGCGCACCGAGGCTCTGCCGGCCTGGCTCCCGGAGGCGGCGGCGAGTTAGGTGCGGTGTCCGGCCCCGATCCGCCGGACGCTCCGGATCCTGCCCGAGTCGGGCCGGGGGCACCCCTGTTGGGGTGCCCCTTCCGTTTGTCACGGTCCTGCCACAGCGCCTTTTGATCCTGTTCAAAACCTTCCTGCCTCGGCCTACTCTGTCCGCTCAGCCGCCCCGAACCGAAATGCCGGGGCGGCCTGCTGGGAGGGGATCTTGATGTCAGAGAACGCCGACGGCGTGGATGAAACCGCGTCCGAGTCCGCCGGTGGGGCGGCGAATCCGGTCGAGGCGCCGGTCGAGGCGCCGGTTGAACCGCTGGCCGCGGCGCCCGGCCCGCGGCCACGAGCGGCCTCCGGCGCCCCGACAGCCCCGCAGCCCGGTGTGCCCCCAGAGGTCGCCGCGCAGATGTCCTGGCAGGCCCACCAGCAGCGGGCGCGTGCCGAGGCCCTCGCCAAGGCCTCCGCCCCACCCACATGGGTCGTACGGATACGTCCCGCCGAAGCCGCTCCCGTACGGCTCGCCACGCTCGTCGCCGCCCTCGTGGCCGGCCTCGCCACCGCCCTGCTGCTCGGCGACGGCCTCGGCCCCGGGCTGCCGCTCGCGGTGCTGCCGGCCGTCGTCGCCGCCTACTTCGCCGCCCGCGCGGCGGGTCGGGCGCCCCGCCCGTGGACCCTGATCTGGGCGGTCGGCTGCCTCGCGCTCCTCGTCGTACCGGCCCTGCGCGACTCCGCCTGGCCGGCCACGCTCGCGATCCTGGCCGCCGTTCTGCTCGGCGCGCTCGCCCTGCACGGCGGCCGCACCTGGCCCGGGGTGCTGCTCAGCCCGCTCGGCCTCTTCGAGTCCGCCGTGACCGGCACCGCTTGGGCGTGGACGGGCCTGCGGTCGCGCAGCGGGGGCATCAGCAAGGACCGCTGGCTGCCCGTTCTGAAGGCGACCGCCGTGGCCGCGGCCCTGCTGGTGCTCTTCGGCACGCTCTTCGCCTCCGCGGACGCCGCCTTCGCCGACCTGGCGGGCGACCTCATCCCCGACGTCTCCGTCGGGGAGGGTCCCTTCCGGATCGTCCTCTTCGCCCTCGGCGCCGTCCTCGCGCTCGCCGCCGCCCGCACCGCCGCGGCCCCGCTGCGCTGGGACCGGATCGAGGTCACCCCGGGCAAGCCGCGCTCCCGCGTCGAATGGGCGCTCCCGCTCGTCGTGCTGAACCTGCTCTTCGCGGGCTTCAACGCCGTTCAGCTGGCCGTCCTGTTCGGCGGCTACGACAAGGTCCTGAGCAGCACCGGGCTCACCTACTCGGAGTACGCCCGGCAGGGCTTCTGGCAGCTGCTCTGGGCCACCTTGCTCACCCTCGTCGTGATCGCGCTCGCCCTGCGCTGGGCCCCGCGAGCCGGGGCGGCCGACCGCCGCTTCGTCCGCGTCGTCCTCGGGGTGCTGTGCGCGATGACGCTGGTGGTCGTGGCCTCCGCACTGCGCCGGATGGACCTCTACGTCGACGCGTACGGACTGACCAGGCTGCGCCTGTCGGTGGCCGCGATGGAGCTGTGGCTCGGGCTGGTCATCGTCCTGATCATGGCGGCGGGGGTGTTCGGCGCCCGTATGCTGCCCCGTGCGGTCGCGGGCAGCGTCGCCGCGGGCGTGCTCGCCTTCGGCCTGCTGTCCCCGGACGGAATGGTCGCCGAGAACAACGTGGCCCGCTACAAGACCGACGGCAAGATCGACCTCGCCTACTTCCAGTCCCTGTCGGCGGACGCGGTGCCCGCCCTCGACCGGCTGCCCGAACCCCGGCGGTCCTGCGCCCTGCGGGGTATCAACGACGAGATGTCACGGGCCGGGGACGTCCCCTGGTACGCGATGAGCCTGGGCGAGTACCGCGCGCGGAAGATCCTGCGGGAGCGCCCGGTGACCGCTTCGTACGAGGAGTGCTCGCGCCTCGGCGCCTTCGGCAGCCGCATCGAGTACTAGCGGCCGGTGCACGAGGGGGCCCGGGCCCGGGATCGCTCCCGGGCCCGGGCCCCCTCGTACGGCGTACCGGGCTCAGGCGGCCGGACCGGCCTTCGCGGCCGCGCCGTTCAGGGCGTCCAGGTCGCTCTTGCGTACCCGGATCACCAGCACGGCGGTGGCCAGGGCCAGTCCCGCCATCGCCACGGCGGCGAGGAACGCGGTGGAGATGCCGTGGGCGAGCACGAGGTCCCCCCAGGGGTCGGGCAGTCGCCCGGACTCCTTGGCCGCGGCCAGCTGACCGGGATCGGCCTGGGCGACGAAGGACCGGGTCTGCTTCTCGGCCTCGCCGCGGGTGGCCGTGCCGAAGACGGTGACCAGGATGGACAGGCCGAGCGAGCCGCCGACCTGCTGGCTGGCGTTGAGCAGACCGGAGGCCGCGCCTGCCTCCCTGGGCGCGACGCCGGAGACGGCGGTGAGGGTGAGCGTCACGAAGTTCAGGCCCATGCCGAAGCCGAACAGCAGCATGGGGCCGAGGACACCGGAGACGTACGAGGAGTCCGTCCGGAGGAAGGTCAGCCAGGTCAGCCCGGTGCCGACGAGGGCCGTGCCGGTGACCATGAAGGGCTTCGGGCCGAGGCGCGGCAGGAAGCGCTGCGAGAGGCCTGCCGCCGTGATGATGGCGGCGGTCACGGGCAGGAAGCCGAGCCCGGACTGGATCGGACTGAAGCCCAGCACGTTCTGCACGAACTGGACGATGAAGAAGAACATGCCGAACATCGCCGCGGCGAGGCTGAGCATGATCACGTAGGTGCCGGCACGGTTGCGGTCGGCGAACATCCGCAGCGGGATGATCGGCTCGCGGGCCCTCGACTCGACGGCCACGAACGAGGTGAGCAGGACGACGGCCGCGAAGAACGAGCCGAGGGTGAGCGAGTCGCGCCAGCCGTCCTCGGAGGCACGGATGAACCCGTAGACGAGCGAGGCCATGCCGGCGGTCGAGGTGAGTGCTCCGGCGACGTCGAAGCGGCCGGGGTGACGCTCGGACTCGCTGATGTAAAGCGGGGCGAGCACCGCGATCAGCACACCGATCGGCACGTTGACGAAGAAGACCCAGCGCCAGTCGAGCCACTCGGTCAGCATGCCTCCCGCGAGCAGGCCGATCGCGCCACCGCCGGCCGAGACGGCGGCGAACACCCCGAAGGCCCGGTTGCGTTCGGGGCCTTCCGCGAAGGTGGTGGTGATCAGTGCGAGCGAGGTCGGTGAGGCGATCGCGCCGCCGACGCCCTGGAGGGCGCGGGCGGCGAGCAGTTGCCAGGGCTCCTGGGCGAAGCCGCCGAGGAGGGAGGCCAGGGTGAAGAGCAGGATTCCCGCCATGAAGACGCGGCGCCGGCCCAGGATGTCGCCGGCCCGGCCGCCCAGCAGGAGCAGGCCGCCGAAGGTCAGGGTGTAAGCGCTGAGCACCCACGAGAGGTCGGTGGTGCTGAAGGCGAGGGCGGTCTGGATGTGCGGGAGTGCGATGTTCACGATGGTCGCGTCGAGGACGACCATGAGCTGACAGGCGGCGATGACGGTGAGCGCCACTCCGGGGCGCCCCTCGCGGCGGGCCGCTCCCGGTATTCGGGGTGTGGCGAGTTGAGAGCTTGTCACTGAGGATCCCCCCACCAAAGTGAAACAGTGAACGCATCCGTTCACTTCGGCCTACGGTAGGAGCCCGGTCTTAGGGAACGCAAGCGTTCACTAAGGTTGAAAATGTGTACGAGGGGCGCGCGGTGGGCGCGCCGGCCGGTGGGAGGTTCGGATGATGGTGGGTTCGCGCTGGTCGGCGGCGTCACCGGGGCGCAGGCGGGGTCCCGAACTCGAACGGGCGATTCTCGACGCCGCGTTGGAGCAGCTGAGCACGGTCGGCTGGCACGCGCTCACGATGGAGGGCGTCGCGGCGGGCGCGCGGACGGGCAAGGCGGCGGTCTACCGGCGCTGGCCCTCGAAGGCGGACCTGGTGGCCGACGTGTTGCGGTCCGGTCTGCCGCCGATCGGCGCGATTCCCGACCGCGGATCGATCCGGGAGGACCTGTTCCTCCTGTGCGTGCGGATGCGCGACGTCATGTCCTCGCCGGCCGGGCTGGCTCTGCGGTCGGTCCTTCACGAGTGCGACCACGCGCATGCCGCCCGCTTCCAAGGGGTCATCCGGTCGGGGCTGCACGAGCCGGCGCAGGAACTGATCGGGGAGCTGCTGGCGCGCGGCATCGAGAGGGGTGACGTCCGGCCGGACGCCATCGGTCCGTACGTCGTGGACGTCATTCCGGCGCTGCTGATGTACGGGGCGAAGATGCGCGGGAGCGAATGGGCGGACGCGGACATCGGGGCGATGATCGACGAGGTGATGGTCCCGGCGCTCAGAGTGTGAGACGGGGCGCGGGGCGCGGAGGGGAGCGAAGGCGGCGCGGGCGCAGCGCGGATGGGGCGTGGGAGCCGCGCCGAAGGGGTGTCGGAGCGGTCGGGAAATGCCGCGGAAGCGTTGCGGGGCCTGGGCGGAAGGGGCCTGGTGGGCGGCCTAGCGGCGGTCGCCCGGCGGGCCCGGAGGGGGGCTCGCGCCGGCCCGGAAGGAGTCTCGTCGCGAGCCGCGCGGGAGCGGTGGCCGGGCCGGGGTGTGCAGGCGGCGCGTGGCGGCGTAATCTTGCTGGCGCCATGCCGTACGAAGCACCCACCCACACCGTCGAACGCTCCCTCCGTGCAACCACCGGCGCCAAGGTCATCGCCGGTGTCGACGAAGTCGGACGAGGGGCCTGGGCCGGTCCCGTCACCGTGTGCGCGGCGATCACCGGTCTGCGCCGGCCGCCCGCGGGTCTCACCGACTCCAAACTGCTCACGCCCAAGCGACGCGATGCCCTCGTCGAGGTCCTGGAGGGCTGGGTCACGGCGTACGCCCTCGGTGACGCCTCCCCGGAGGAGATCGACGAGCTGGGCATGACCGCGGCTCTGAGGCTGGCGGCGGAGCGGGCCCTGGAGGCCCTCCCCGTGCGGCCCGACGCGGTGATACTCGACGGCAAGCACGACTATCTCGGCCCGCCCTGGCGGGTTCGGACGGTGATCAAGGGCGACCAGTCCTGCGTCGCCGTTGCGGCGGCCTCGGTCATCGCCAAGGTGAGGCGTGACCGGATGATGGCCGAACTCGGCCAACAGGGCGACGGGATCGAAGACTTCGGTTTCGCCGCCAACGCCGGATATCCCTCGCCCGTACACCGGGCGGCACTTGAGGAACGGGGGCCCACCCCGTACCACCGGCTCTCGTGGTCGTACCTCGACGCGCTGCCCCGGTGGCGCCACTTGAAGAAGGTGCGCCGCAGCGAGGAATCGATGGAGCTGGAAAACGGAGGCCAACTCGGCTTCGATTTCTGATCGCACCCATGTGCCACCAGCCGGTACGTTTCGTACCGGTGTTTGATAGACATCAACCCGCCTCTCACCCCGCCATCGAGGAGCCTCAGATTCACGAGAGTGCCCAGGGTCCCCGCGTCACGCCGGCCGCCGGCCGCACCGCGCCGACCCCCCGTCCCGTACCTGGTCCGCGTCCCGTAGCCGTACCGCGGCCCGGACGCCCCGGTCCCGTCCGGCCCGCACCGCCCGCGCAGCGTGCGCCGCAGGCCACTCCCGGACCCGTTCCCGCAGCCCCCGCCGCACCGTCCGTCTCGGCCGCGGTGCCTCAGATCCAGCTGATCCCGGCCTCCGCCGAGGGTGCGCTGGACGCGGCCGAAGAGGCCGTCGACCTGCTGCTCGACACCGGGCGCGCGCCCGGTGACATCCTGGTTCTCACCACCGGCGACCCGCACCCGTGGGCCGCGCACGAGCTGTCCTTCGGCGAGGCCGCGTACTGGGCCCTGCACGACGCCGGGGACGACGTCTTCTACGCGGACGCGGCGCAGGTCCAGCGCGCGGCCGGGCGTCCCGTCGTGGTCGTCGCGGCCAACGGCGGAGCGACCGGCACGCTCGCCGGAACCCTGCCGGTCGCGCTCGCGCGGGCCGGTGCGCTGCTGATCGTGTGCGGCGAGCCGCAGCAGATCAACTCCGTGCTGGGTGCGGGCGTCTGACGCCCCGTACCCGGGTACGGGCGTGGGGCGGGGCGGGGCCTGAGCCCGCCCCGCTGAAGCCCGAGGCCTGATCCGCCGTACGCCCGCTCCAGGGTGTACGGCCGTTGGGCCTGCCTACGCACAGGCCCTTGCCGTGGAGTTCTTCGCCTCGCAGGGAGAGGTCGGCGCGCGCGGTGGTCAGCGTGCCGCGGTCCGGCGCAGGGCCTCGGCCGCGCCGCCGCCGGTGTGCAGGGCGACCGGGGCGAACTCGGCCACGGTGTCTCCGAGGCGCTGGGGCCGTGAGTCGGCGCTCGGCCGTCGGCCGCCCCGACCCTCGCCCAGGACCTGCCAGCCGTCGCGGGTGAGCGTGATGTACGCGCCGCACCGCAGGCCGTGCAGGGTGCAGGCGTCCCGCAGCCCCCACATCCAGGCCCCGTCCTCCTCGGTCCACCGCTCGTCGCCGTCACGGCAGTACAAGAGCACCGCGGTTCGCACCGGGGTGCGTCGCCGCAGGTCGTGCGGGAGGACGCGGCGCAGCTGGGACAGCAGGGCGTTGCGGTACTCCCAGCCGTCGGCCGAGGTCGACCGCTGCGCGAAGGACGCGCTCGCCACGAGTTGCTCCTCCGGGCCGAGGACGGCGATGACCGCCGTCGACGGCTTGGGAGCGTGTCGGGAGTGCAGGCCGCTGACGACTTCGCGTGGATTCCGCAGCAGGGGAATGCCCGACGCCGTCCATTCGGCGGGTTCCAGCAGTCTGCCGTGCCGGCTGGTGCCGCCGGTGGCCATGGTCAGTGACGTGGTCGAGGGCGGGGCGGATCCGAAGGTCACGGTCCTCCCTTCGGGTACCGCCCGCGGACGGGCACTGCTGGAGTTCGGGCGCGCCGCAGCACGGCCCAGGAGAGCGCCGGGGAGCCGAGCGGGAGCACTGCAATTCTCGCGTGGCCTCCGAGCATGCGGCAACGAGCAATTGCCGTCGCCGACCGGAATCCAACGGTATGCCGTTCATATCCTTGCCCCGCCACGCCGAAGATGACGCATTCGGCTATCCCTGGAGCGCCAGTACCAGGGGGAACACCTCGCGCGCGCCCGCCCGTCGGAGCAGCCGGGCGGCCACGGCCAGCGTCCAGCCGCTCTCCGCGCGGTCGTCCACGAGGAGCACCGGACCCGCTGCCTCTGCGAGTGTCGCGGCCAGGGCAGGCGGCACGGTCAAGGCCTGGTGGAGCCCCCGCACCCGCTGGGCGCTGTTGGAGGACGGCAATCCGAACTCCGGTGCCTGATCCGTGTACGCCATCGTCCCGAGCAGAGGCATCCGTCCGATCTCCGCGATCCGCGCGGCCAGTGAACCGACCAGCTGGGGCCGGGAACGCGAGGGCAGGGCGACCACGCCCACCGGCCGTGCGGGCGCTTCCGGCGTGCCCGAGGCCCAGCCGCCCGGGCCCCGTGCCCAGTCGGCCAGAACCGCCACCACGGCCTGCGTCACATCGTCCGGAATTGGCTGGTCCGCAGAGTGCGGGGCGAGCATCGGGCGCAGCCGGTTGCCCCAGCCGATGTCCGACAGCCGGCCCAAGGCCCGTCCCGGCGAGGCCTGTTCCCCGGCGGGAATGCGTCCCTTGAGGTCCACGCCGACCGCGGTCAGACCGGTCGGCCACATCTTGCGGGGCTCCAGCTCCACGCCGGGCCGCCCGAGTTCGCCGCGGGCGGTGTCCAGGGCGGTGGTGGAGACGTCCGCGGTGAACCGGGCTCCCGCACAGTTGTCACAGCGGCCGCAGGGCGCGGCCTCCTCGTCGTCGAGCTGGCGCCGCAGGAACTCCATCCGGCATCCGGTGGCCGCCGCGTAGTCGCGCATCGCCTGCTGCTCGGCGGCCCGTTGGCGGGCCACCCACGCGTAGCGCTCGGCGTCGTACGCCCACGGCTCGCCCGTCGAGGTCCAGCCGCCCTTGACCCGGTGCACGGCCCCGTCCACGTCGAGCACCTTGAGCATCGTCTCCAGGCGGGTGCGACGCAGGTCGACCAGCGGCTCCAAGGCGGGCAGCGACATCGGGCGGCCGGCCTGGGCGAGGACGTCGAGGGTCCGGCGCACCTGCTCCTCCGGCGGGAAGGCCACGGAAGCGAAGTACTGCCAGATCGCCTCGTCCTCACGGCCCGGCAGCAGCAGCACCTCCGCGTGCTCCACTCCGCGGCCCGCGCGACCGACCTGCTGGTAGTAGGCGATGGGGGAGGAGGGCGAGCCCAGGTGCACGACGAACCCCAGGTCGGGCTTGTCGAAGCCCATGCCGAGGGCGGAGGTCGCCACCAGGGCCTTGACCCGGTTGGCCTGGAGGTCCTCCTCGGCCTGCTGCCGGTCGGCGTTCTCCGTCTTGCCCATGTACGAGGCGACGGTGTGACCGCGGTGGCGCAGGTACGCGGTGACCTCCTCGGCGGCCGCCACCGTCAGCGTGTAGATGATTCCGGAGCCGGGCAGCTCCCCGAGGTGGTCGGCGAGCCAGGCCAGCCGGTGCGCGGCGTCGGGAAGGGTCAGTACGGCCAGGCTCAGGCTCTCGCGGTCCAGCGGGCCGCGGAGCACCAGGGCGTCCGTACCGGCCCCTGTGCCCAGCTGTTCGGCCACGTCGGCGGTCACCCGCGCATTGGCCGTGGCGGTGGTGGCCAGGACCGGGACGCCCGGCGGGAGGTCGGCGAGCATGGTGCGCAGCCGGCGGTAGTCGGGGCGGAAGTCGTGCCCCCAGTCGGAGATGCAGTGCGCCTCGTCGACCACGAGCAGTCCGGTCGCGGCGGACAGCTTGGGCAGCACCTGGTCGCGGAAGTCGGGGTTGTTGAGCCGTTCCGGGCTCACCAGCAGGACGTCGACCTCGCCCGCCGCCACCTCGGCCTGGATCCCCTCCCACTCCTCGGGATTGGCCGAATTGATGGTGTGGGCGCGGATTCCGGCCCGGGCCGCGGCCTCGACCTGATTGCGCATCAGCGCGAGGAGCGGGGAGACGATCACGGTGGGGCCGGCGCCGGCCGCGCGGAGCAGCGAGGTCGCGACGAAGTAGACGGCGGACTTGCCCCAGCCGGTGCGCTGTACCACCAGCGCCCGCCGCTTGTGCGCGACGAGGGCCTCGATCGCGAGCCATTGGTCCTCGCGCAACCGAGCGGTGCCCGTGGGGTCGCCCACGAGACGGGCCAGTACGGAGTCGGCCGAGGACCTCAGGTCTGCGTTCATGCCCCCATGCAACCCGATGTCTCTGACATCGCGCCAATGCGGCCCACTGCCGTGTGGATGTTGAATGGTAAACAGTTATCCACAGGGCTTTCGGGATCGGATCACCGCCGGGATCTTCGTGGCATGACGAACAGCCACGAATCACGCACCCCGTCCGAGCGCCCCTCCGTCAGCACGCCCGGAGCCGCGACCGAACCACAGATCACCCTGCGCAGCCCGGCCGAACTGGCCGACGCGCTGCCCTACATGCTCGGGTTCCACCCCACCGATTCCCTCGTCATGGTCGCCGTGCACGGCGAGGGAGGCCGCTTCGGCGGCCGGCTCCGCGTCGGCATCCCCACGGCCACCGCCGAATGGGAGGACACCGCACGGCAGGTCGCGGACTGCCTGATCCGCGGCAGCGCACGGCGCGGCGGCAAGCCCGACGGCATCGTCGTCTTCCTCTGCCAGGAGCCGCGAGGGGAGGAGAGCGGGCAGCGGGTGATGACCCGGCTGCGCCCGCTCGCCCAGCGGATCAGGCTGGCCTGCGGCGAACTGGACGTGCCCGTACTGGAGGCCCTGTGCCTCTCCGCGGGCCGGTTCTGGTCCTACGTCTGCCCCGACGGGCACTGCTGCCCGGCCGAAGGCAGCCCGATGCCCGCCGCCGGAACCTCGGTGCTGGCCGCCGAGGCCACCTTCGCGGGGCTCCAGGTCCGGGGTTCCCTCAGGGAGATCGAACGACGGCTGGCGCCGCTGAGCGGGGCCGTCGCACAGGAGATGGAACGAGCCCTGGACCGGGCCGCCGGGGCCCTGGTGCCGAAGATCCTCGACGGGGCGACCAGGGAGGAGGTCGGCGCCGAGACCGTCGCACTGGCCGGAACCCTGATGCGGCGCATGGCCCGCGCCCTGCCCGTCGAAGGAGGGCCGCTGGCCGACGACTGGGACGACGCGCTGCTCACCCACGACGAGGCGGCCGCGCTGATCCTCGGCCTCCAGGACCGCCGGATCCGGGACGTCGCCGCCGAATGGATGGAGGGCGAGGAGGCCGCCCCCGCCCTACGGCTCTGGCGGGTCCTGGCCCGGCGCTGCGTCGGGGCCTACGGCGAGCACGCGGCGGCCCCGCTCACCCTCGCCGGCTGGGTCTCCTGGTCCACCGGGGACGAACCGACCGCCCGCATCGCACTGGGCCTCGCCCTGCGGGCCGACGCCGAGTACCGCTTCGCCCAACTGCTCCACCACGCCTGCAACGAGGGCATCGACCCCGAAGGGCTCAGGCAGTGCCTTCGGGAGGAGCGCAGCCGCCGCGAGCCACGGCGCGGGCGTCCCAAGGCGGGCAGCCGTCCGCCCGGCCGCCGGGAGCGGAGCACCAACCGCCGCCCGTCCCGCCGCACCACGAGGAGCGACCAGTGAGCCCGCGACCGCAGGCCCCGTGCGGCACCCCGGTACGCCGCCCGCGCCGCACCCTCGGCCTGTTGCTGCGGCGCGGGCTTCGCCCCGGCCTTCCCCGCCCGGCGCCCGGGCCCGTGACCCGCACGGGGGTGGGGGCGTTCCCACGGAGGGAGGCGGGGGACCGGCCGCGCCGCCGCCCAGCCGAACCGACCGGAGCGCAGACAAGGCGACACATGTCTCACCCCGCACCTACCCGCCCCGCCGCGGTTCCCGGCGCACGCAGGCCCGAGCTGCCGCCCGTGCACGGCGCCGTCATCTGCGTCGCCGCGCCCTGCCTGGCCATCTCCCCGGAGCACGGGCAGCTGACCGGGCGGGGGATCGACGGGATCTACCGCTCCGGGCGACGGCTGCTGTCCCGCTGCGTCCTGCGGGTCGGCGGCCGGGATCCCGTCTCCGTCCAGGGGCGCAGCCTCGGCGCCGACCGCGCCGCCTTCACGGCGACGGTGCGTACGGGGGCCGAGCTCGGTCCCGACCCGGACATCGGCGTGGAACGGGTCCGGCACGCGGACGGCACCGAGCGGATCACCCTGCGCAGCTTCGCCCTCCGGCCCGTGCGCCTTCCGGTGGAGGTGCTGCTCGGCACCGATCTCGCCGATCTGGCCGCGGTGGCCGCCGGGCGGACCGGGCCGGAACTGCCCGCCGGGGTGCACGCCGCCGGGCTCCGCTGGAGCACGGGCGAGGCCCAGGCCGTCACCGCCGCAGATCCGGCGCCGGACGACGCGCTGGCCTCGGCCGGCCTGCTGCGCTGGCAGCTCGAACTGGGCCCCGGCGAGTCCCGCACCATCGAGCTGCGGACCACGCAGGACCGCTCGGCGCGGGCGCCCGCCGGGCAGGTGGCCAACCCGCTGGCCGAAGCCCGTGCCGAGGGGGACGATCCGAGAGCCGGGGCATGGTTCGCGACCAGCGTCGCCGACCTGGGCGCGCTGCTGCTGAGGGATCCGGCGGAGCCGGGCGACTGCTTCGCCGCGGCGGGCGCGCCCTGGCGGCTGGGTCTGGCCCCGGCCGAAGCGCTCTGGGCCGCCAGGATGGCGCTGCCCCTCGGTACGGGGCTCGCGGCGGCCACCCTGCGGGTCCTGGCCCGGACCCAGACCGGCGGGCGGGGGCCCGAGGCGGGGAAGATCCCCGGCCCCCTGCGCGGGGCGGGCCCGCAGCTCCCCCCGGGGTGCACCGGCACGGAGGCCACGCTGGCGTTCCCCACCGTGCTCGCCGAAGCACGGCTCTGGGGGATGCCGGAGGACGAGCTGGCCCGACTGCTGCCGGCTGCCGAGAAGTGCCTGGAGTGGCTGCGCGGAGCGCTGGGCGAGGACGGCTTCCTCGCCGACCCCGATCCCGGGCCGCGGCGCTGCGAGACCCAGGCCCACGCCCACCGGGCCGCCCTGCTGGGGGCCGACCTCCTCGCCGCGTGCGGACGCCCCGGGGCCCAGGAGTGGAGGGAGCGCGCGGCACATCTGCGGGAGCGGTTCCGGGCCGGGTTCTGGATCGACGGCCCGGACGGCGGTCGGCCCGCGGCGGCCCTGCACCCCGACGGACGACCGTTGCCCCGGCTCACGGGGGCCGCCGCCCACCTCCTCGACACCGGACTGCTCGGCGGTGGCCGCCCCGCCCCGGGGCTCCTGGACGGAACACGCACCGAGCAGCTGGCCCGGCTGCTCGGAGCCCCCGCCATGGACTGCGGATGGGGGCTGCGGAGCATGGCGGTCAAGGAGCCGGGGCACAACCCGTTCGGCCACCGCTCCGGTGCCGTGCGCGCGTACGAGAGCGCGGTGGCGGTGGCCGGCCTGGCCCAGGCGGGTTTCGAGAAGGAGGCCTCCGGTCTGCTCGGAGGCCTGCTCGACGCGGCGGAGGCCTTCGGGTACCGGCTGCCCGAGATGTTCGCCTCGGAGCAGCGCACCACGGCAGGAGTGCCCCTTCCGCACCCGGCGGCCTGCCGGCCGGCGGCCGTGGCCGCGGCGGCCGGGGTGCACGTGCTGAGCGCCGTCGTCGGAATCCGCCCCGACGCCCCCGCCGGCACCGTCGCCCTCGTCCCGCTCCCGGGCGCCCCGCTCGGAGCGCTCCGGCTCTCGGGCCTGCGGGTGGCGGGAGAACCCTTCTCCGTCCGGATCAGCAGGCTGGGGCTGGCGATGGTGGAGGAGGCGGCCGATGCGCTCCAACTGGGAGGCTAGCGTCCAGAACAGTGGTTCCAAGGTCACCAAAGAGCTGTTTATCGTCAAGCAGACGACTATGATCGCGGCATGTCGCCCTACGACCCGTCGGCCTTTCCGCCCTTCGCCGTCACCGTCGACCTGGTCGTGCTCACCGTGCGGCGCCACGCGCTCTGCGCGCTGGTGGTCCGCAGGGGTGAGGCACCGTTCCAGGGGCGCTGGGCGCTGCCCGGAGGATTCGTCCGAGGGGACGAGGACCTGGGAGCGGCCGCGGCCCGGGAGCTCGCCGAGGAGACCGGGCTCTGCGCGCACGACCCCGCCGTGCCCGGCGTGGACAACGGGGCGCACCTCGAACAGCTGGCCACATACGGCGATCCGAAGCGGGACCCGCGCATGCGCGTCGTCAGCGTGGCGCACCTGGTGCTGGCTCCGGACCTGCCTGCGCCGCGCGCCGGGGGAGACGCCAACAGTGCCCGCTGGGCCCCGGTCGACGAGCTGCTGGCCCCCCTGGACGAGGCCTCCGCAGGGCTCGCCTTCGACCACGCGCGGATCCTCGCCGACGGCGTCGAGCGGGCCCGCTCGAAGATCGAGTACTCCTCGCTGGCCACCGCCTTCTGCCCGACCGAATTCACCGTCGGCGAGCTGCGCAGGGTGTACGAGGCCGTCTGGGGGGTCGCCCTGGACCCGCGCAACTTCCACCGCAAGGTCACCGGCACACCCGGATTCCTCGTGCCGGCCGGAGGGACGACGACCCGTCAGGGCGGGCGTCCGGCGCAGCTGTTCCGGGCCGGTGGGGCCACACTGCTCAACCCGCCGATGCTGCGCCCGGAAGTCTGACGCTCCGACGGGCCGGTTGCGCCGAAAATCGGACATATCGCGTTATCTTGTTTGCGGTACTCACCCTGCCGCAGAGCGGTCTCACCCCCCGCGAGAGAAGCGATGCTCCAGGCCATCGGACTCACCAGCACTTCCCGCCATGACTCCCCGCCCCTCGTGGACGACCTCACCTTCGAGGCTCGCCCGGGGACCGTGACCGCCCTGCTCGGCGAGCAGGGATCGGGCAAGACCACCGCGCTGCGGCTCATGCTCGAACTCGAACCGGGCCGCGGAGTCACCTACTTCAGAGGCCGGCCACTACACCGGATCCCGCACCCCGGCCGTGAGGTCGGCGTGCTGCTCGGCGACGTCCCCGGCAACCCCGCGCGAACCGTCCGAAACCAGCTGCGGATGCTCTGCGCCGCCGCCGGCGTGCCGGCCTCACGGGCCGACACCATGCTGGAGGTCGTCGGCGCCGCGGGGCTGCGTGACCAGCGGCTCGGATCGCTCTCCCTCGGCATGGAGCGCCGGGTCGCGGTGGCCGCGGCGCTGATCGCCGATCCGTGCACCCTGCTCCTCGACGAGCCGGGTGCCGGGCTCTCCCCGCGTGAACGCGGCTGGCTGCACGGGCTGTTGCGCGGCCACGCCTCCCTCGGCGGAGCGGTGTTGTTCACCACCGACGACGCCAAGGAGGCGGCCCGCAGCGCGGACCGCGTCGTCAGTATCGCGGCGGGCCGGCTCGTCGCCGACCAGGACGCCGCCGAGTTCGCACGGACCAGGCTGCGGCCGAGGGTCGCCGTGCGCACCCCGCACGCGGCCCGGCTGGCCGACGTACTGGGCCGCGAGGCCCGGGCGGCTCATCGCGCGGTGGAGATCGTCGAGGAGAGCGGCAGCCGCCTGTCGGTGTACGGGAGCAACTGCGCCGAGGTCGGCGAAGCGGCGTTCCGGCACGGGGTGCTGGTCCACCGCCTCGCCGACGAGACGGGCGACGCCGGTGCGCCGCTCCCGCACGCACGTCCCGAGTTCGGATCGCCGCCCCCCTCCGGCCCGAACCCGGCCTCGGAGGCCGTCCCCGGCGGGGGCGTGGGACCCACTGCCGCGGAAGCCGTCGACGGGGAGGCCGGCGGTCATCCGCGGCATGCCCGGTCGCAGCGGCCCGTCTCGGCGGTGCGCCGCGTGGGCGGACCGCTCCGGCCGCTGCGCTACGAGCTGCTCCGCGTCTTCGGCACCGCCACGCCCGTCCTCACCGCAGCCCTCGTCGTCGCCGTCTCCGTTTTCACCACCCTGGTGCTGGCCAGGGCGGGGCACACCCCGCAGAACCGGCTGCTCGCCGCCTGGCCGGAGCTGCTCCCACTGCCGCCCGCCGCGCTCGGGGCGGGACTGCTCGGCGCCCTGGCCTTCGGTGAGGAGTACCGCTACCCCGCGCTCGCCGCGGACCGCGGCACCGTACCCCGCCGGATGGGACTGCTCACCGCCAAACTGGGCGTCGCCGCGGCCCTCGCCCTCCTGCTGGGCGCGCTGGCCGTCACGGCGGACGCCGCCGCGCTGGCCCTCGTATTCGACAGCGGGCCGCTGCGCACTCCGGCGGAGTGGCTCGCCCCGGCCGCCAGCTGGGCCGGCCTGCTCATCGGCTGCTCCTGGGCCGGCGTCCTGGCCTCGGGCGTCTTCCGCTCCGCCACCGCCGGTCTGGCCGCGGTGCTCGCCGTACCGGTGGCAGTGGTCCCGCTGGTGCGCCGGGCGCTGGAAGGCTCGTCCGCGTACCCGATGACCGGACTCGGGCCTCGACTGCGGGGTCTGGCCTGGGTGCAGTGGCCGCCGGAGGTCGACCGCCTGCTCCTCGGGGCCCTGCGGGTGATGGCCCAGCCCGTGGGGACGGCGCTCGTGCTGTCGCTGATGGTCCTGTTGTGCGCCTATGGGTTCACCGGACTGCGCAGCAGAGTCCGTTGGTGATCGTTCGGGAGCGGGAGGAGTCACGTGCGGGACCGTTGAGTTCCGCCTCGCGTCAACCGGACCGCAACTCCCACTAAAAGGCCCGGTTATTTACGATAAGTCGTCAATTGCGTAGGTGGCACCGATCACCCTTTCGTGTGCTTTTCAGCAAAGACCTCAAGGGCGGTGGGGGCGCGGCCGACAAAGGATTCGTGAGTACCCTTGCGCACACCATGATGACCGCCGCCCGCCATGCCGACTCCGGCCTCGCCGGCCCGGGCGAACTCGACCGCTACCCCTACGCGGAGACCCCCGGGTCCGACCGTCCAGCGCCCCAATGGGACGGTTCAGACGTCGAGTTGAGCCGCGTGGGCCGACGCGCGGCAGGCAGCCGCGGCCGCGGCCTGCACGGCCAACTCGTCCAGCAGCTCGGCCAGATGATCGTCTCCGGCGACCTCGGCGCGGACCGCCCTCTGGTCCCCGAGGAGATCGGCCAGCGCTTCGAGGTCTCCCGTACCGTCGTCCGCGAATCGCTGCGGGTCCTGGAGGCCAAGGGCCTCGTCAGCGCCCGCCCCAACGTGGGCACCCGGGTCCGGCCCGTCGCCGACTGGAACCTGCTCGACCCCGACATCATCGAGTGGCGGGCCTTCGGTCCCCAGCGTGACGACCAGCGCCGCGAGCTGAACGAACTCCGCTGGACCATCGAACCGCTCGCCGCCCGCCTCGCCGCGGGCCACGGCCGTCCCGACATCCAGCAGCGGCTCGCCGACATGGTCGAGATCATGGGCCACGCCCTCGGTCAGGGCGACGCGATCACCTTCGCGCGCGCCGACAACGAGTTCCACGCGCTGCTGATCCAGGTCGCGGGCAACCGCATGCTGGAACACCTCTCCGGCATCGTTTCCGCCGCCCTCCAGGTCTCCGGCAGCCCGGTCACCGCCTGTGACCGGCCGAGCGAGACCTGCGTCGCGCACCACGCCCGCATGGTCGAGGCCCTCGCGTCCGGTGATGCGGCGGGTGCGGAGAGCGCCATGCGTCAGCTGCTGACGGTGCATCCGGAGGTCGAGCGCGTGGTGCCCGCCCCGCGCGAGCACTGAGGAGCGGACGCGTGGGGGAGCACGACCTGTCGCCGGGCCCGGTCGGGTCCGGCGACACCGGTGTGCGCCACCCTTCCGGCGCCCTCCCGACACCCTCCCGGCGCCCGCGCCGTACTGCCCCTGCCGCATCCTCCGCGCCGCCCCGGGTGCATCGACCCGGCCGGTGCGCCCCGCCGCTCCGCCGGGGCTCCGCCGTGCCGCGACCCAGACGTATGACCCTATGACCGGCATCAATCCATACGAGGTGTGACTTGGGCCACGAAGATTGGGCGTAACGCTCCGCGAGGTCCCGCGATGACCTAAGAGGTGATGGCCGACGGAGGGAACAGCAGCCCTTGTGGGTGCTGTGCAGCTCCCCGGCCCCTGCCCGCGCCCCCGGCCCATCCCCAGTCGGTGGTCGTCGGCTCCGGTCCAGCACCACTCGGCCCGGGGTCGGAAGCCGTTTCCATCGTTCCGAGAGGTTGTTCGTGTCGGCCAGCACATCCCGTACGCTCCCGCCGGAGATCGCCGATTCCGAGTCTGTGATGGCGCTCATCGAGCGGGGCAAGGCCGAGGGGCAGATCGCCGGCGATGACGTGCGTCGGGCCTTCGAGGCTGACCAGATTCCTGCGACCCAGTGGAAGAATGTTCTGCGCAGCCTCAACCAGATCCTCGAGGAAGAGGGTGTGACGCTGATGGTCAGTGCCGCGGAGTCGCCCAAGCGCGCCACCCGCAAGAGCGTCGCAGCGAAGAGCCCGGCCAAGCGGACGGCCACCGAACCCGTGGCCAGGAAGACGGCGGCGAAGACGACGGCGAGCACCGCCGAAGCCGCTGCCCCGGCGCCCGGGTCCCTCGACCCGGAGACCGCGGACGCTCTGACGGAGGAGCCCGGAACCGAGCCCGCCGCGAAGAAGACGGCGGCGAAGAAGACCGCGGCGAAGAAGGCCGCACCCGCCAGGAAGACCGCCGCGAAGAAGACCGCGGCGAAGAAGACCGCCGCCAAGAAGGACGCCGACGAGGCCGGTGACGAGGAGGCCCCCGAGGAGGGCCCCGACGCCGCGAAGGCCGAGGCCGAGGAGGAAGAGGAGGGCGGCGAGAACAAGGGCTTCGTCATCTCGGACGACGAGGACGACGCCCCCGCCCAGCAGGTCGTGGTCGCCGGCGCCACCGCGGACCCGGTCAAGGACTACCTCAAGCAGATCGGCAAGGTCCCCCTCCTCAACGCCGAGCAGGAGGTCGAGCTCGCCAAGCGGATCGAGGCCGGCCTCTTCGCCGAGGACAAGCTGGCGAACTCCGACAAGCTGGCGCCCAAGCTCAAGCGCGAGCTGGAGATCATCTCCGAGGACGGCCGCCGCGCGAAGAACCACCTGCTGGAGGCCAACCTCCGCCTCGTGGTCTCCCTCGCCAAGCGCTACACCGGCCGCGGCATGCTCTTCCTCGACCTGATCCAGGAGGGCAACCTGGGTCTGATCCGCGCGGTCGAGAAGTTCGACTACACCAAGGGCTACAAGTTCTCCACCTACGCGACGTGGTGGATCCGCCAGGCGATCACGCGTGCCATGGCCGACCAGGCCCGCACCATCCGCATCCCGGTCCACATGGTCGAGGTCATCAACAAGCTCGCCCGCGTGCAGCGCCAGATGCTCCAGGACCTGGGCCGCGAGCCCACCCCGGAGGAGCTGGCCAAGGAACTGGACATGACCCCCGAGAAGGTCATCGAGGTCCAGAAGTACGGCCGCGAGCCGATCTCCCTGCACACCCCGCTCGGCGAGGACGGCGACAGCGAGTTCGGTGACCTCATCGAGGACTCCGAGGCCGTCGTTCCCGCCGACGCCGTGAGCTTCACGCTCCTGCAGGAGCAGCTGCACTCGGTGCTGGACACGCTGAGCGAGCGCGAGGCAGGCGTGGTCTCGATGCGTTTCGGCCTCACGGACGGCCAGCCCAAGACCCTCGACGAAATCGGCAAGGTCTACGGCGTCACGCGCGAGCGGATCCGCCAGATCGAGTCGAAGACCATGTCGAAGCTGCGCCACCCGTCGCGTTCCCAGGTGCTGCGCGACTACCTGGACTGACCGGCGGGCGACGCCCGGGACCGTACGTGAGTGGCCGTGCGCGGGTGCGCACGGCCACTGGTCATCCCACTCTGGGTGGAGTCATGCACACTCGGAGTCAGGAGGCCTCATGCGTCGTCCCATTGCCCGTGCTCTGGCGGGAGCGCTGACCCTGGCGGCGGGAGCGGTCGCGGCGCCGCTGGCCCAGGCGCCCCGGGCAGCCGCAGACAGCGTGGTGATCGGCGGGAAGCCGGTGAAGGTGGCGGACAGCCCCTGGGTCGTGGCACTCGCCAGCCGTGACCGGTTCGGGGGTACGCGGGGCGGGCAGTTCTGCGGAGGCGTCGTCGTGGCCCCGACCACGGTGGTGACCGCGGCACACTGCCTGGGCAGCCAGGTGCTGGGCGGCCCCGTCGAGTCCGTCCCCGACCTCCGGGTGATCGCCGGGCGTACGGAGCTGCGCGCGACGGACGGCAGGGAGATCGCGGTGCGCGCGGCCCGGGTGAACCCGGCGTACGACCCGGGGAGCAACGCCGGGGACCTCGCCGTGCTGGAGCTCGTCGAGGCGGTTCCGGCGCAGCACGTGATCCCGATGGCCGGGCCCGGGGACACCGCCTACACGGCCGGTACGGAGGCGGCCGTGTACGGCTGGGGCGACACGAGCGGCTTTGGTGACTACGCGTACGCGCTGCGTGCGGCGCGGGTGACGGTGCTGGCGGACGACGTCTGCGGGCGGGCCTATCCGGGGGACGCCGACGGGCAGTACCGCGCGGAGTCCATGGTGTGCGCCGGGGACGACCGGGGCGGCAAGGACGCCTGCCAGGGCGACAGCGGAGGCCCGCTCGTGGCGAAGGGGCGGCTCATCGGCCTGGTGTCGTGGGGCCGCGGCTGCGGACGGGCCGACAGCCCCGGCGTGTACACGCGGATCGCCCCACTGGCCGACTTCGTGACGGGCCCGGAGACGGGCGCGCGGCCGGGCGGGGTCCACGGGGTCGCGGGCACTGCCCGGAGGGGCTCGGTACCGGCAGCAGGGCCCGGGGAGGGGCATCGAACGGATGAGCCGGTCCGGTAGGGAGCGACCGGAGGCCGTCGGCCCCGCTCGGGCGGCCGGCCTCCGGGGCGCGGACGGGTGTGCACGTGAGGACGGGCGGCCTCCCCGGATCTCGGGGGTGCCGCCCGTCGACCGGCATGGCCGGTCCTGGCTCGTCGGATGCGAGGTGCAGGCCTGTGTCAGCGGTCCTCGGTGTCGGCATTGGCAGCCGGAGCGGACGTGAGCCGCTCGGTCTCATCCTGTATTTCCGCGGCGATCTTCTTGAGTTCCGGCTCGAACTTACGCCCGTGGTGGGCGCAGAAGAGCAGTTCACCGCCGCTCAGCAGGACGACGCGCAGATATGCCTGGGCGCCGCAACGGTCGCATCGGTCAGCGGCCGTCAGCGGGGTCGCGGGTGTCAGAACAGTAGTCACGTCGCCTCTTCTCTAGCTCGACGAGCTGTCGTACCAGGGTCAACATCCAACCAGGCCGAAAACGTTCCCGCTCGCGGCTTTTCCTCGAAACTTCCTTCCGAAGCTGGCCGGCTGTTGCCGGTTGGCGGCGAAGGAGCCGTATTGCGTTGCTTTACGGTTTCGCGTTGTCAGTCGTGCGCTTGTCGCAGTTCCATCCTCCCCCGGCTGAGTGCCAGGTTGTTCATGAGGACGTGCCCGAACCCTAAATGGTTCATGCGCGGAAGGGAACGTGATGTTTGCTTCACCCGCACGGGGGATCGAACATCCGTGCGGATCTGGACTAGGCTGAGGAATGCGCGAGGGTGGCGTTGCATCGGCTCTACCTGGCCTCGGTACCCTTCCACCGGTACCCGAGCCACCCCTGCGCCCGACCGGGCCAGAAAAGAAATTCAGCGAGGAGCGAACTGCGTGACCGCCGACACGTCCGTGCCTTCCAGCGCGCTGCTGTCCGGAGCAGACCGGGACGGTTCCAACTACACCGCGCGGCACCTGCTCGTCCTCGAAGGGCTGGAGGCCGTCCGCAAGCGCCCCGGCATGTATATCGGCTCCACGGACAGCCGGGGCCTCATGCACTGCCTCTGGGAGATCATCGACAATTCCGTCGACGAGGCCCTGGGCGGCTACTGCGACCACATCGAGGTGATCCTCCACGAGGACGCCTCCGTGGAGGTCCGGGACAACGGCCGCGGCATCCCCGTGGACGTCGAGCCCAAGACCGGCCTGTCCGGCGTCGAGGTCGTCATGACCAAGCTGCACGCCGGCGGAAAGTTCGGCGGTGGCTCCTACGCGGCCTCCGGCGGTCTGCACGGCGTCGGCGCCTCCGTGGTCAACGCCCTCTCCGCCCGCCTGGACGTCGAGGTCGACCGCGGCAGCTCGACGCACGCCATCAGCTTCCGCCGGGGCGTCCCCGGCATGTTCACCGAGCAGGGCCCCGAGAGCCCCTTCGATCCGGCCAACGGCCTGCGCAAGGTCAAGCGGATCGCCAAGGGCAAGACCGGCACCCGGATCCGCTACTGGGCCGACCGCCAGATCTTCCTCAAGGACGCCCGGCTCTCCCTGGAGACGCTCTACCAGCGCGCCCGCCAGACCGCCTTCCTCGTCCCCGGCCTGACCCTGGTGGTCCGCGACGAGCGCGGCATCGACGGGGCCGGCAAGACCGAGGAGGTCTTCCGCTACGACGGGGGCATCAGCGAGTTCTGCGACTACCTCGCCCAGGACAAGGCCGTCTGCGACGTGCTGCGCCTGACGGGCTCGGGGAACTTCAAGGAGACCGTCCCGGTCCTCGACGACCGCGGTCACATGACGCCCACCGAGGTCACCCGCGAGCTCGGCGTGGACATCGCCCTGCGCTGGGGCACGGGCTACGAGACCAACCTCAAGTCCTTCGTGAACATCATCGCCACCCCCAAGGGCGGCACGCACGTCTCCGGCTTCGAGCGCTCCGTCACCAAGACCGTGAACGAGGTGCTGCGCTCGGCGAAGCTGCTGCGCGTCGCCGAGGACGACGTGGTCAAGGACGACGCGCTGGAGGGCCTGACCGCGGTCGTCACCGTCCGCCTCGCCGAGCCGCAGTTCGAGGGCCAGACCAAGGAGGTGCTCGGCACCTCGGCGGCCACCCGCATCGTCGCCGCCGTGGTCGCCAAGGAGCTCAAGGCCTTCCTCACCTCCACCAAGCGCGACGACAAGCAGCAGGCCCGCGCCGTGATGGAGAAGATCGTCGCGGCCGCCCGGACGAGGATCGCCGCCCGCCAGCACAAGGAGGCGCAGCGCCGCAAGACCGCGCTGGAGACCTCCTCGCTGCCCGCGAAGCTGGCCGACTGCCGCAGTGACGACGTGGAGCGCAGCGAGCTCTTCATCGTCGAGGGAGACTCCGCCCTCGGTACCGCCAAGCTCGCGCGGAACTCGGAATTCCAGGCGCTCCTGCCCATCCGCGGCAAGATCCTCAACGTCCAGAAGTCGTCCGTCTCGGACATGCTCAAGAACGCCGAGTGCGGGGCGATCATCCAGGTCATAGGAGCCGGCTCGGGCCGGACCTTCGACCTCGACGCCGCCCGGTACGGCAAGATCGTCCTGCTCGTCGACGCCGATGTGGACGGCGCGCACATCCGCTGCCTGCTGCTCACGCTCTTCCAGCGGTACATGCGGCCCATGGTCGAGGCGGGCCGGGTCTTCGCCGCGGTGCCGCCGCTGCACCGGATCGAGCTGGTCCAGCCCAAGAAGGGCCAGGACAAGTACGTGTACACGTACTCGGACAACGAGCTGCGCCAGACCCTGCTGGAGTACCAGCGCAAGAACATCCGGTACAAGGACTCCATCCAGCGCTACAAGGGCCTCGGCGAGATGGACGCGGACCAGCTGGCGGAGACCACGATGGACCCGCGCTTCCGTACCCTGCGCCGGATCAACATCGGCGATCTGGATTCGGCCGAGACGGTCTTCGACCTGCTGATGGGCAATGAGGTGGCCCCGCGCAAGGAGTTCATCACCAGCTCCGCGGCCACGCTCGACCGCTCGCGCATCGACGCCTGACGGGTCCGCCCGTCCGACGGGGTGCTCTTCGCCCCATCACCTGAAGGAGTGAAGAGCACCCGGACACCAGTCTCGAAACGTCCCTTCCGCACATCCTTGTGAGCACGCGGCCAGTGCGGCAGCGGACAAGGAGAGTTCGGTGGACAAGCACGACGGTCCCGATGCCGGAACGATCCGGCTCGACGACCCCTGGTACGACGCGCCGGCCGTCGGGTGGGGAGAGAGCGAGGGCGAGCCGCCCGCAGCGGCGCCCGCCCACCCCGCCCCCGGCGCGTCCGACATCTACCTCGAAGTGCAGCGCAGCGCGGCCTTCCAGGAAGTGCGCAGCCGCTACCGGGGGTTCGTCGTCCCCGCGACCGCGGGATTCCTGCTCTGGTACGTGACCTACGTGGTCGCCGCGACCGTCGCGCCCGGTGTGATGGCCCGGCCGGTGTCCGGCGCGATCAACGTCGCCATGGTCGCGGGCCTCGGGCAGTTCCTCAGCACCTTCGTCCTGACCTGGGCCTACGCCCGGCACGCGCGGCTGCGCCGGGACCGGGCGGCGCTCGACCTGCGCTGGACCGTCTTCGAGCAGGAGCGCGGCCAGGAGCGGACCCGCGCGAGGGGGACCGGCCGGTGACCACCGAGCACCAGAGCCTCGCGCTGATCCTGTTCAGCGTCTTCATCGCGGTCACCCTCGGCATCACCACCTGGGTCAGCCGCAACCGGCACGGGTCGGCGGAGGAGTTCTACGCGGGCGGCAGGCTGTTCTCGCCGATGGAGAACGGTTTCGCCATCGCCGGCGACTACATGTCCGCCGCCTCCTTCCTCGGCATCTCCGGGCTGATCGCCCTCTTCGGCTACGACGGCATGCTCTACTCGGTCGGCTTCCTCGTCGCCTGGCTCCTCGTGCTCTTCCTCGTCGCCGAACTCGTCCGCAACTGCGGGCGCTTCACCCTGGCGGACGTGATCGCCGCGCGCATGAGCGAGCGGCCGGTGCGGATCGCGGCCGGCACCTCCTCGGTCGTCGTCTCCGTGCTCTACCTCGTCGCGCAGATGGTCGGCGCGGGCAGTCTCGTCGGTCTGCTGCTGGGGAGTTCGAGCACCGTGGCCCGCACGATGGCCGTGGTCGGGGTCGGCGCGCTGATGGTCGTGTACGTGTCCTTCGGCGGGATGAGGGCCACGACCTGGATCCAGATCGTCAAGGCCGTCCTGCTGATGGGCGGGGCGCTCGCCCTGACCGGTCTCGTGCTGCTGCGCTTCCACGGGAACTTCGGCCAGCTGCTCGCCAGCGCAGCCGAACGCAGCGGGCACGGGGCCCGTTTCCTCGGTCCCGGGCTCAAGTACGGCGGCGACTGGACCTCTCGCATCGACTTCATGAGCCTCGGCCTCGCCCTGGTCCTCGGGACCGCCGGTCTGCCGCACATCCTGTCGCGCTTCTACACCGTGCCCACCGCGCGGGCGGCCCGCCGCTCGGTGGTGTGGGCGATCGGCCTGATCGGCGGCTTCTACCTGATGACCATCGTGCTCGGCTTCGGGGCGGCCGCGCTGCTCGGGCCGGACCGGGTACGGGCCTCCAACGCCTCGGGGAACACGGCGGTCCCGCTGCTGGCGGCCTTCCTCGGCGGCGGAGCCGGTTCCACCGGGGGCACGGTGCTGTTCGCCTTCGTGGCGGCCATCGCCTTCGCCACCATCCTCGCCGTGGTCGCGGGGATCACGCTGGCCTCCTCGGCCTCCGTCGCCCACGACCTGTACGCCTCCCTCAAGCGGCGGCACGCCAGGCAGCGCAGCGAGGTGGCGGTGGCCAGGGTCGCCGCCGTGGGCATCGGGGCGGTGGCGATCGCGCTCGGGCTGCTCGCCCAGAACCTCAACGTGGCCTTCCTGGTGGGGCTGGCCTTCGCGGTGGCGGCCTCGGCGAACCTGCCGGTGCTGCTGTACTCGCTGTTCTGGCGCGGCTTCACCACGCGCGGAGCCGTCTGGTCGGTCTACGGCGGCCTGATCCCCGCGGTGCTGCTGGTCCTGGTCTCGCCGGTTGTGTCGGGCAGCCCCGAGTCGCTGTTCCCGGGGGCGGACTTCCAGTACTTCCCGCTCCAGAACCCGGGGATCGTCTCGATCCCGTTGGGCTTCCTGGCGGGCTGGCTGGGCACGGTCACCTCGGTGGAGGAGCCGGACGAGGCCAAGCACGCCGAGACCGAGGTCCGTTCCCTGACCGGAGCAGGTGCCGTGTGAGCGACCGGAGCAGGGCCGTGTGAGCCGTCACGCCCCCTCGGACCGGCCCGGGAGCCACGTGTACCGGTGCTCGGGGCGGCCGGTCTCGCCGTAGCGCAGGGCCAGGGTCACGCGCCCGGTGCGTTCGAGGAGCTTGAGGTAGCGCTGGGCGGTCTGGCGGCTGATGCCGGCGCGGTCGGCGATCTGCTGGGTGGACAGGGGGCCTCCGGCCGAGCGCAGGACCTGGCGGACCAGTTCCGAGGTGGCGTGGGAATGGCCCTTGGGGAGTTCGTTGCGGGATGCGGCGGTGGCCAGTGTCGCGAAGAGCCGGTCCACCACCGCCTGTTCGGCCTCTCCGCCGGTGTCCAGCGTGCGGCGCAGGGCGCGGTAGGCCTCCAGACGCGTCTGGAGACCGGCGAACGCGAACGGCTTGACGAGGTACTGGAGCGCCCCGAGGCGCATGGCGGCCTGGACGGTGGCGAGGTCCCGGGCGGCCGTGACCATGATCACGTCGGTGCCGTGTCCGAGCTGGCGCATACGACGGACCAGGTCCAGGCCGTTCTCGTCGGGCAGGTAGTGGTCCAGCAGGACCAGGTCCACCGGACGGGTGCCGAGGAACTCCAGGGCCTCGGTGGCGGAATGGACCTTGGCGACCACCCGGAAGCCGGGAACCATCTCCACGTACGCCGCGTTGATCAGGGCAACACGCACGTCGTCGTCGACGACCAATACGTGGATCGGGGTCTCGTTCATCGCAGGGCCTCCGGGAGCACGACGGAGAATTCCGCCCCTCCGTCCTCTGTCCCGCCGGCCCGGGCCGTGCCTCCCTGCCGCTCCGCGAGGCGGCGCACGAGGGCCAGGCCCAGCCCGCGCTCGCGGTGGGCTGCGGGCTGCTTGGTGGACCAGCCCTCGGTGAACACCTCCTCGCGGTGCGCGGCCGGTACGCCCGGGCCGCTGTCGCGCACCCGAAGGACCGCCGCCCGGCCTTCGGCGCGGAGTTCCACCTCCACAGCGGGCGACGCCGAGCCGATGGCGGCGTCCAGGGCGTTGTCCACCAGGTTCCCGACGATCGTGACGAGACCGCCCGGGTCCACCAGGCGGTCGGGGAGGAGGCTGGCCGCGGCCAGGCGCAGCGGGACGCCGCGCTCCGCCGCCACGGTCGCCTTGCCCACCAGGAGGGCGGCCAGCAGGGGGTCGTGGATCTTCTCGGTGACCTGTTCGGCGGTGGTGCGGTGCACGCCCACGACCTCCGTCACGAACTCCACCGCCTCTTCGTGCAGGCCCAGTTCCAGCAGGCCGAGGAGGGTGTGGAGGCGGTTGGCGTGCTCGTGGTCCTGGGCGCGCAGGGCGTCGATCAGGCCCCGGGTGGAGTCGAGCTCGCGGCTCAGGTGCTCCAGTTCGGTGCGGTCGCGCAGGGTGGCGACGGCGCCGCCGTCCTCGGTGGGCATGCGGTTGGCCACCAGGACCCGGGGACCCTGGACGGTCAGCAGATCCCGGCCGGTGACCCGACCGGACAGCACGTCGGCGGTGCGGCCGGCGCCGAGCACCTCGTCCAGGAGGCGTCCGGTGAGACTGTCCGCCGGGTCCGCCGGGTCCGCCGGGTCCGCGGTGCCCGCGCCGGCGGTGAGGTCCGCCGTGCCGGGCGACGCCGGGAAGTGCTGAGGGGGAAGACCGAGCAGACGGGCGGCCTCGTCGTTGACCAGGCGGACCCGGCCGTGCCGGTCGAGGGCGATCACGCCTTCGCGGATGGAGTGCAGCATCGCCTCGCGCTCCGCGAGCAGTCCGGCGATGTCGGAGAAGGCCAGGTCCCGGGTCTGCCGCTGGATCCTTCGGGACAGCAGGTAGGCGACGAGGGCGCCGGCCGCGAGGGCGCCTCCGGCGTAGGCGAGCAGGCCGGGGATGGCGCCGAGCAGCCGGTCGCGGACGCCATCGTAGGAGATGCCGACCGAGACGGCGCCGACGATCTCTCCGTCGGCGGCGATCAGGGGTACCTTGCCGCGGGCGGAGCGGCCCAGGGTGCCTTCGTCGATCTCCATGACCTCGCGGCCGGCCAGCGCTTCGCTCGGGTCGGTCGAGACGGGCAGCCCGATGCGCTCGGGGCTGGGGTGCGAGTGGCGGATCCCGTTCAGGTCGAGGACGACCACGTACTCGGCTCCGGTGGCCCTGCGCAGCCGTTCGGCGGTGGCCTGCACGGGGCTGTCCGCCGTCGCCCCCGAGACCAGGAGGTCGGAGGCCAGGGACGGGTCCGCCGCCGCGCTCTGCGCGATGGCCAGGGCGCGCCGCATGGCCTGGTCGTCGAGCTGTGCGCCGAGCGGTGCCAGGAACAGTCCGGTGGCCAGCACGACGACCCCGGCGGCGATGGCCAGCTGGGTCAGCAGGATCTGTGAGACGGCCCGTCTGGGCAGCCCGAGGCGCCGAGCGCTCGTGAGGGGGAACCGCATGGATACCCACGGTAGGTCGGCTCCGGCACGAGCGGAATGTCCCCGGTGCGCCGCCCTTGTCACATCCCGGTGGGGTCGGCCGCCGTCGGCATCGGCTGTGGCGGGCGGGGGCCCTGGTACTGGCCGCTGGGCCGCATGCGCAGCGGGCGTTCCTGGTACTCCTCCAGCGCGTGCGCGATCCAGCCCGCCGTCCGGGACACCGCGAAGACCGTCTCCCCGGCCTCCGCCTCCATCCCGCAGGACACCGTCAGCACCGCGAGCGCCAGGTCCACGTTGGGGTGCAGCCCGCCCTGCCGGGCCATCACCGCGGCCACCTCACGGGCCGCGGCCAACGCCGGAGCGGCCTGCGCCAGGCCCTCCAGCCGCTCGAACAGGGCAAGTGCCCGCGGGTCCTCGCCCCGGTACAGCCGGTGGCCCAGGCCCGGCACCCGGCGGCCGGCCCGCAGGTATTCGGCCACCACGGGCGCGGCGCCGCCCCGCTCCAGGACCTCCACCAGCATCCGGTGCGCGAGACGTCCGGCCGCGCCGTGCAGCGGACCCTCCAGCGCGCCGAGTCCCGCGGACACCGCCGCGTACGGGTGGGCCCGGGCCGATGCGGCGACCCGTACGGCCAGCGTCGAGGCGGCCAGGTCGTGGTCCACGAGCAGTCCGAGCGCCAGGTCCAGGGCGGCCAGCGCGTCCGGGTCCGGCTCCCGCGGGGTCAGGCGCGACCACAACTGCCGGGTAGTGCGGCCGTCCCCGGCCCACTGCGCCGTGCCCACCACCGGCAGGGCTCCGACCAGCGTGGGGATCAGGGAGCGGGCGCAGCCCAGTACGGCCGCCTCCGAGAGGTCGAAGCGCAGCGGATCGGCCACGGCCGCGGCGGCGACCGCCACCCGGAGCCGGTCGACCGGCCCGCTGTGCTCGGGGAGGGCCGCCACCGCGCGTCGGGCCGCCGCCAGGAGCTCCGGGGGAGCGGTGAACCGCGCACCGTGCCCGATCGCTCCCGTCCAGAGCCACTCGGCCACCTCCTCGTAGCGGTACCGGGAGGCCAGGGCCACGGCGTCCACGCCCCGGAAGTAGTACCGGTCGGATTCGATGAGCGTGAGCGAGGTGCGTACGGACAGCTCCCCGCCCGCGGGCGCCGCGGCCTCCCGGCGGCTGCGCCGGGCCAACTCCTCCACCTCGGCCGCGTCGAAGGTGCTGCCCCGGCCCGCGGGGTCACGGCGGCTGGTGAGCTGGCCGCGGCTGACGTACGCGTACACCGTCGCGGGCTTCACCCCGAGCAGCCGGGCCGCTTCCTGTGTGCCGATCCTGCGCCCGTGCTGCGATCCGGCGTCCCTCTCGTCGCTCATGGCGCATACCTTACAGAGTCGGCTTCATATTGATTCAATCAATATTGACAACGATTCAATCCATCATGGATGGTCGGTCCATGAACACCACCGTCGAAGTACCCCGCGGTCTCGCGGGAGTCGTGGTCACCGAAACCGAGCTCGGTGACGTCCGAGGCCGTGAGGGCTTCTACCACTACCGCCAGTACTCGGCCGTCGAGCTCGCGGCCGGCCGCACCTTCGAGGACGTGTGGCACCTGATGTTCCGCGGCGCACTCCCCGCGGACGCCGCCGAACGCGCCGCCTTCGCGGCCGAGATCGCCCCGCTGCGCCGGCTCCCCGAAGAGGTGCAGGTCGCCCTCCCCGCCCTCGCGCGGGCCACCGCGCTCTCCGGCCCCCTCGCCGGGCTGCGCACCGGCCTCTCGCTGCTCGGCGCCTCCGCCGGCTTCCGCCCGGTCTACGACATCGACCCGGCCCGCCGGGCCGCCGACGCGCTCGCCGCCTGCGCCGCCGTACCGACCCTGCTCACCGCCCTGCACCGGCTGGGGCAGGGCCTGGAGCCGGTCGAGCCGCGCGACGACCTCCCGTACGCCGAGAACTACCTGTACATGCTCACCGGGCAGGAACCCGACCCGGCCAAGGCGCGCGCGGTCGAGCGCTACCTCATCTCCACCATCGACCACGGCTTCAACGCCTCGACCTTCACCGCCCGCGTCATCGCCTCCACCGGCGCCGACGTCGCCGCCTGTCTGACCGGCGCGATCGGCGCGCTCTCCGGCCCGCTGCACGGCGGCGCGCCCAGTCGGGCCCTCGACACCCTCGACGCCATCGGCACCACCGACCGGATCGGACCGTGGATCCGCGAACGGGTCCTTGCGGGGGACCGGATCATGGGCTTCGGCCACCCCGTGTACCGCACCGAGGACCCCCGCTCCCGCATGCTGCGCGACATCGCGCGCCGGTTCGGCGGCCCCCTCGTGGACTTCGCCGTCGAGGTCGAGCGCCAGGTGGAGGAGATCCTCGCCGAGCTCAAGCCCGGCCGCGAACTGCACACCAACGTGGAGTTCTACGCGGGCGTGGTCATGGAGCTGTGCGGACTGCCCCGGGAGATGTTCACCCCGACCTTCTGCGCGGCCCGAGTGGTCGGCTGGAGCGCGAACGTCCTCGAACAGGCCGCCGACTCGAAGATCATCCGCCCTGCGGCACGCTACACCGGCCCCACCCCGCCACAGCCGGTTCCCGCCCTCGGCTGACCGCGCCGGTGGCCCGCCTGGCTACGATCGACCGGGTGAGCAGCAGGCAGACCACCCCGCCCATCCCCGTCGTCGTCCTCTCCGGATTCCTCGGATCCGGCAAGACCACCGTGCTGAACCACCTCCTCGCCAACCGCGGAGGCACCCGGATCGGAGTCGTCGTCAACGACTTCGGATCGATCGAGATCGACGCCATGTCGGTGGCCGGGCAGCTCGGCGACTCGATGGTCTCCCTCGGCGGCGGCTGCCTGTGCTGCGCCGTCGACGGCAGCGAGCTCGACGCCTACCTGGACAAGCTCGCCGCACCCGTCCACCGCATCGACGTGATCGTCATCGAGGCGAGCGGGCTGGCCGAGCCCCAGGAGATGGTCCGGATGCTCGTCGCCAACGAGAACCCGGCCGTGCGCTACGGCGGCCTGGTGCAGGTCGTGGACGCGGCCGAGTTCGACGCGACCCGGACCGCGCACCCGGAGACCGACCGCCACCTCGCCGTGGCCGACCTCGTGGTGCTCAACAAGACCGACCGGGTGGATGCGGCCGAGCGGGCCCGGATCGAGGGACTGCTGGCCACCCTGTGCGCCCCGGGCACGCCGGTCGTCGGGGCCGACCACGGCCGGATCGACCCCGAGCTCCTCTTCGACCGCCGCCCCTGGACCGAGACGCGCGGTCAGCTCTCCTTCGAGGACCTCCTCGCGGAGGCCGAGGACCACGGCCACGACCACGACACGCACGTGCACGCCGCCTACGAGACCGTCGAGTTCGTCTCCGAACAGGCCCTTTCACCGCGCCGGTTCATCGACTTCCTCGACCGCCGCCCGGCCGGGCTCTACCGGATCAAGGGCTTCGTCCACTTCGGCGTCCCCGGGCACGAGGAGAAGTACGAGGTCCACGCGGTCGGCCGCTTCCTCCGCTTCACGCCCGGGCCCTGGGGGCGGGGCGAGGAGCGGCTGACCCAGCTCGTCCTGATCGGCTCCGGCACGGACGGACCGGGCCTGCTCGGCGAACTGGAGGCCTGCCGCGAGGAGTCCCCGCGACTGCTCGGCCCCGAGAGCATGTGGGGAGTGCTGAGGTACGTGGCGCGGCCCGCGGAGCCCGAACCGGCGGCCCCGGACTCCGAGGACCGGACCGAGAACTCCGCCTCGACCTACTCCACCTCGACGCCGAACTCCCGCAGCAGGTCCTCCAGCCCGCCCCGGTAGCCCTTGCCGCCGATCACGAAGTCCCAGTCGCCGTTCGCCCGGCGCCGGAACGAGCCCAGGACCAGCGCGGTCTCACCGGCCCGTCCGTCGGAGACCTCCAACTGCCCGAGCTCCGCACCGGCCGCGTCGAGGAGCCGGATCCGGGCGTCCGTGAAGCCCGCCAGGTCGGCGTGCGGGTCGACCTCCGGGTCGACCGCGGCGACCAGGACCAGCCGGTCCGCCTCGCGCGGCAGGTCGTCGAAGGCGACCTCCACCGCGGCCTTGTCGGGCGCCGCGTGCGCACGGGCCCGAACCGAACCGTCAGGTGTCCGCGGGTTGTTGAAGAACACGAAGTGCTCCTCGCTCAACACCCGGTTGCCCGTGCAGACGAGAGCGCACACGTCGAGGGCGACCGAGCCGGCCCAGGACATGCCGAGCACGTTGTGCGCCGACGAGGGGGCCGACGGGGGTTCGGGCGCCGGTCGCTCCGGACCGCCGCCGAGGCGGCCGCGCAGCCCGTACTGGTGCAGCAGTTCGACGAGCTGCTCGCCGGGAACCAACTCCAGCGGCTTGCCGTTGGCAAAGGTGTACGAGCCCGGACCGAAGGACGCGGTGGTGACCAGCACCCCCTTGTTCGCCCCCTTGTCCTGGACCGTGCCGTACAGGTCCCGGACCGCCGTGGGTGACACGGTGTTCCGGTAGCGCTTGACCTGCACCACGATCCGCCCGCCCCGGATCGGGGACGGGTCCAGCGCCTCGATGTCCACGCCGCCGTCGCCCGACCGCTGCGTGGTCACCGCCTCCATGCCCATCGCACGGAAGAGCTCCGCCACCAGGTTCTCGAAGGCGATCGGGTCCATCGCGAACAGGTCGGGTTCGTCCTCGTCGCCCGCGTGACCGCCGTGGCTCACCACGGAGCCGACCTCGTCGGGCCGGCGCCCGGGGCGCACCGGCGTCAGCTGGTCGGGGCGCGTCGACAGCTGCCCGCCCAACCCGGAGACCAGGCAGTCCACCGCGCTGACCTGCTCCAGTCGAAGCCCTGCGAAAGCGCTGCGCGCCGCCGGCACGGTGGAGAGCACGAACCGCGCCTCCTGACCCGTCGCCGGATCGTGGGCGTCCACGAAGCCGTTGACCACGACCGAGTCCAGCACGCCGAACTCGTCCGCCGCGTACAGCTCGCGCACCACCAGCAGCACGCATTGCGCCAACAGGTCCCGGTAGAGCGCCCGGCGCTCGGTGACCGGACGGGGCTTGAGCTTGTCCTGGTCCGTGCTCGGGAGGTACTGCACCGCCCTGGCCTCCGGTACCACCGCGTACCCGGGCAGTTCCCAGTCCAGTACGAGCTGGCGCGCGGCGCGGTCGTACGCAGCCGCCACCTGCCTCGGCAAGGCCTCGGGCCAGGCGGTCGAGGCGTACAGGGCGGCGGAGAAGTACTCCACCACCGCCTCCGCGTCGCCCGCGCGCAGGGAGTCGGCCAGTTCGGTGAGTCCGCTGTTGTGCGCCTGTATCTCCGCGAGCTGCTCCGCCGCCCACCGCTCGTACTGCCTTTGGTATGCGGCCAGTTGCTGCTGCCGCTGCGCCTCCGCGGCGTTCGCGGCCTGCCACGCCCGGGTGTACCGGGCGTGGGCCTCGCGCTCGGCCTGAGCCCTGTGGTTCGAGCCGAGGGTCCAGCCGCTGCTCTGCTGTTGGAAGTCCTCGATGCGGGGCATAGGCACCGGCTGCGCCAGAGCGCCGGGGTTGAAGGGCTCCAGCCGGCCGGTCCGGGTCAGGGTCGAGATGCGGAACGCCGGCGCCCGGCAGCCCGCGACCAACAGGCCCTTGAGGGCCTCGACCTCGGCGTCGATCTGCGCCGTGCGCCGCAGGGCCTCGGCTTCGCGGTACTGGCGATGGCTCCGGTTCGCGTCCCGTTCGTAGGCCCGCTGCCGGCGCTCGGCCTCCCGCTGCTGGATCACCTGCGTCTGCTGCATCCGGCGCTGGGCCTCCGCCCAGTCCCCGATCACTCCGCCCGAGCGACGACTCATCAGCTCTGTTCTCCCCACCCCACCAGTGCCTGAGGGAAAACACTAGTCGGCAAATGGGGTGTCCGGTCCCGGACCGGACACCCCGTACGCCTGTTACAGCGCCGGTCCCGCCAGCGTCGCGACCACCGCCGGCAGTGCGGCGCCCGAGCCGTCACGGCGCGGGTCCGGGGCCGGGAGTTCGGCCGGAGCGCCGGTCGCCGAGGCCGCGCGGGCCGGGGAGCCGCCCGCCCAGGCCAGTACCAGCATGTCCTCGCCCTTCAGGAACCGCTGGCAGCGGACACCGCCGGTGGCCCGGCCCTTGCGCGGGTACTGGTCGAAGGGGGTCAGCTTGCCGGACAGCACCGAGTCGTCCAGCGTCCCCTGCGAGCCCGCCACCGTGAACACCACCGCGTCCCGGGCCGGGTCCACGGCCGAGAAGTGGATCACCTTGGCGTTGTCGGCTAGCTTGATGCCCGCCATACCGCCCGCCGGGCGGCCCTGCGGGCGCACCTGGCCCGCCGGGTAGCGCAGCAGCTGGGCGTCGTCGGTGATGAAGACCAGGTCCTCCTCGCCCGTGCGCAGCTCGACCGCGCCCACGATCCGGTCGCCCTCCTTGAGGGTGATGACCTCCAGCTCGTCCTTGTTGGCCGGGTAGTCCGGCACGACCCGCTTGACCACACCCTGCTCGGTGCCCAGCGCCAGGCCCTGCGAGGACTCGTCCAGCGAGGTCAGGCAGACCACCTTCTCGTCCGCCTCCAGCCCGGAGAGGAACTCCGAGACCGGGGCGCCGCCCGCCAGGTTCGGCGCGGCGTGCGTGTCCGGCAGCTGCGGCAGGTCGATCACCGACAGCCGCAGCAGCCGCCCGTACGAGGTGACCACGCCGACGTCGGCCCGCGCGGTCGCCGCGACCTGCGACACGATCAGGTCGTGCTTCGCGCGGGCGCCGCCCTCGTCCTCGGGCAGCGCGTCGCCGGTCGCCGTGCGCGCCAGCAGGCCCGTCGAGGACAGCAGCACCCGGCACGGGTCGTCCGCGACCTCCAGCGGAACCGCCGCCACCGCGGTGCCCGCCGACTCCAGCAGGACCGTACGGCGCTCGGTGCCGAACTTCTTCGCGACCGCCGCCAGCTCCGTGGAGACCAGCTTGCGCAGCTCGGTGTCGGACTCCAGGATCCCGGTGAGCTCGTCGATCTCGCCGTTCAGCCGGTCGCGCTCGGACTCCAGCTCGATCCGGTCGAAGCGGGTGAGCCGGCGCAGCGGCGTGTCCAGGATGTACTGGGTCTGGACCTCGCTCAGGGAGAAACGCTCCATCAGGCGTTCCTTCGCCTGCGCGGAGTTGTCGCTGTCCCGGATGAGCCGGATGACCTCGTCGATGTCGAGCAGGGCCACCAGGAGGCCCTCGACCAGGTGCAGCCGGTCGCGGCGCTTGCCGCGACGGAACTCGCTGCGGCGCCGGACGACCTCGAAGCGGTGGTCGAGGTAGACCTCCAGCAGCTCCTTGAGGCCCAGCGTCAGCGGCTGCCCGTCCACGAGGGCCACGTTGTTGATGCCGAAGGACTCCTCCATCGGCGTCAGCTTGTAGAGCTGCTCCAGCACGGCCTCGGGGTGGAAGCCGTTCTTGATCTCGATGACCAGGCGCAGACCGTGCGCGCGGTCGGTGAGGTCCTTGACGTCGGCGATGCCCTGGAGCTTCTTCGAGCCGACCAGGTCCTTGATCTTCGCGATGACCTTCTCGGGGCCGACCGTGAAGGGAAGTTCGGTGACGACCAGGCCCTTGCGGCGCGCCGTCACGTTCTCCACGGTCACCGTCGCGCGGATCTTGAAGGTGCCGCGGCCGTTCTCGTAGGCGTCCTTGATGCCCGAGAGCCCGACGATCCGGCCGCCCGTGGGCAGGTCGGGACCCGGTACGAAGCGCATCAGCGCCTCCAGGTCCGCCTGCGGGTAGCGGATCAGGTGGCGCGCCGCCGCGATGACCTCGCCGAGGTTGTGCGGGGGCATGTTGGTGGCCATGCCGACCGCGATCCCGGACGTGCCGTTGACCAGCAGGTTCGGGTAGGCGGCGGGCAGGGTGACCGGCTCGCGCTCCTGGCCGTCGTAGTTGGCGGTGAAGTCGACGGTGTCCTCGTCGATCGACTCCGTCATCAGCGACGTGGCGTCGGCCATCTTGCACTCGGTGTAACGCATGGCGGCCGGCGGGTCGTCGTTGCCGAGCGAACCGAAGTTGCCGTGCCCGTCGACCAGCGGGAGCCGCATGGAGAAGGGCTGGGCCATGCGCACGAGGGCGTCGTAGATCGACTGGTCGCCGTGCGGGTGGAGCTTGCCCATCACCTCGCCGACGACGCGCGCGCACTTCACGTAGCCGCGGTCGGGGCGCAGCCCCATCTCGTTCATCTGGTAGACGATGCGCCGGTGGACCGGCTTCATGCCGTCCCGGGCGTCGGGCAGGGCACGGGAGTAGATCACCGAGTACGCGTACTCGAGGAAGGAGCCCTGCATTTCGTCGACGACGTCGATGTCGAGGATCTTCTCCTCGAAATCCTCCGGCGGCGGGGTCTTCGTGCTGCGGCGGGCCATCGCTGCGCGGCTCCTTAACCAAGAATGAAGTGTGCTGGGGTCTGGCTGGGTCTTGCTGAGTGTGACGGGTGTGGCGTCGTCTGGCCGATTCGGGGCTGTCGGACTGCGGTGGGACCTGGTGGGGCTGCAGCCGGACCGCGGTGGAACCGGGACGGGACCGGGATGGGACCGGGTGTCATGCGGGTACGACGCGGACCATTGTGGCCCGAGGCACCGACAACGCCGACTCCGACCCCGGGGGTCCCCCCATACGGAGTGCGGGGGAGTGACCCGGGAACTTATCCGGTGGGCGACGCGCTTGCATACAGTGGCAGGTCGAGAAGAAATCTCTGCATCGCGATCGAAGGGACCACATGCCCATGGGTCACACGGCCACAGCTCAGGCCGGCTCCGGCGGCCTGACAGCGACCGAGCACCGGCTGGCCAACGGCCTGCGCGTGGTGCTCTCCGAGGACCACCTGACCCCGGTCGCCGCGGTCTGCCTGTGGTACGACGTCGGCTCGCGCCACGAAGTCAAGGGGCGTACCGGCCTTGCTCACCTCTTCGAGCACCTGATGTTCCAGGGATCGAAGCAGGTATCGGGCAACGGTCACTTCGAGCTCGTCCAAGGCGCCGGCGGTTCCCTCAACGGCACCACCAGCTTCGAGCGCACCAACTACTTCGAGACGATGCCGGCCCACCAGCTGGAGCTCGCGCTGTGGCTGGAGGCGGACCGGATGGGCTCGCTGCTGGCCGCCCTGGACGACGAGTCCATGGAGAACCAGCGCGACGTCGTCAAGAACGAGCGCCGCCAGCGGTACGACAACGTCCCCTACGGCACGGCGTTCGAGAAGCTGACCGCCCTCGCCTACCCGGAGGGCCACCCGTACCACCACACCCCGATCGGCTCCATGGCCGACCTGGACGCCGCGTCCCTGGAGGACGCGCGCAACTTCTTCCGTACGTACTACGCGCCCAACAACGCGGTGCTGTCGGTCGTCGGGGACATCGACCCCGAGCAGACCCTGGCCTGGGTCGAGAAGTACTTCGGCTCCATCCCCGCGCACGACGGCAAGCAGCCGCCCCGCGACGGCTCGCTGCCCGAGATCATGGGCGGGCAGCTGCGTGAGGAGATCGTGGAGGAGGTCCCGGCGCGTGCGCTCATGGCCGCCTACCGGCTCCCGCACGACGGCACGCGCGAGTGCGACGCGGCGGACGTGGCGCTGACGATCCTGGGCGGTGGGGAGTCCTCCCTGCTGCACAACCGTCTGGTCCGCCGCGACCAGACGGCCGTCGCGGCCGGGTTCGGCATGCTGCGGCTGGCGGGCGCGCCCTCCCTGGGCTGGCTGGACGTCAAGACCTCCAGCGGGGTCGAGGTTCCCGTCATCGAGGCGGCCGTGGACGAGGAGCTCGCGCGGTTCGCCGCCGAGGGCCCGACCGCCGAGGAGATGGAGCGCGCGCAGGCGCAGCTGGAGCGGGAGTGGCTGGACCGGCTGAGCACGGTGGCCGGCCGCGCGGACGAACTGTGCCGTTTCGCGGTGCTGTTCGGCGACCCGCAGCTGGCGCTGACCGCCGTCCAGCGGGTCCTCGCCGTCACCGCGGAGGAGGTGCAGGCCGTGGCCGCGGCCCGACTGCGCCCCGACAACCGCGCGGTGCTGGTCTACGAGCCGCTGCCGGGCTCCGAGGAGTCCGCCGAGTCCGACGAGAGCGACGAGAACGAGGGGGCGGAGCAGTGAGCGACACCGCAGCCGTCACGATGACCTTCCACCCGCGGCCGCAGGCCGGCGAGGCCAGGCCGTGGGCCTTCCCCGCTCCCGAGCGGGGCGTGCTGGCCAACGGCCTGACCCTGCTGCGCTGCCACCGGCCGGGCCAGCAGGTCGTCGCCGTCGAGATCAACCTCGCCGCCCCGCTGGACGCGGAGCCCGAGGGTCTGGACGGCGTGGCCACCATCATGGCCCGCGCGCTCTCCGAGGGCACCGACAAGCACTCCGCCGAGGAGTTCGCCGCCGAGCTGGAGCGCTGCGGCGCCACCCTCGACGCGCACGCCGACCACCCGGGCCTGCGGGTCTCCCTGGAGGTCCCGGCCTCCCGCCTGCACAAGGCCCTGGGCCTGCTCGCCGAGGCGCTGCGCGCCCCCGCCTTCGCCGACAGCGAGGTCGACCGGCTGGTGCGCAACCGGCTCGACGAGATCCCGCACGAGCAGGCCAACCCGCAGCGCCGGGCCGCCAAGCAGCTCTCCAAGGAGCTCTTCCCGGCCGCCCTGCGGATGTCCCGCCCGCGGCAGGGCACCGAGGAGACGGTCGCCCGCATCGACGCGACCGCCGTACGCGCCTTCTACGAGGCCCACGTACGCCCCGCCACCGCCACCGCGGTGGTCGTCGGCGACCTCACCGGCATCGACCTGGACGCCGTCCTGGCCGACACCCTGGGCGCGTGGACCGGTGACACCGCCGAGCCGCGCCCGGTGCCGCCGATCACCGCCGACGACACGGGCCGCGTGGTCATCGTGGACCGGCCCGGCGCGGTCCAGACGCAGCTGCTGATCGGCCGCATCGGGCCGGACCGCCACGACCGGGTCTGGGCGCCCCAGGTGCTCGGCACCTACTGCCTGGGCGGGACCCTCACCTCCCGCCTGGACAAGGTGCTGCGCGAGGAGAAGGGGTACACCTACGGGGTGCGCGCCTTCGGCCAGGTGCTGCGCTCCACCGCGGACGGCAAGGGCGCCTCGATGCTCGCCATCAGCGGCTCGGTGGACACCCCGAACACCGGACCGGCCCTGGAGGACCTCTGGAAGGTGCTCCGCACCCTCGCGGAGGGCGGCCTGACCGACGCCGAACGGGACGTGGCGGTGCAGAACCTGGTGGGCGTGGCCCCGCTGAAGTTCGAGACGGCGGCCTCCGTCGCCGGCACCCTCGCCGACCAGGTCGAGCAGGAACTCCCGGACGACTTCCAGGCGCAGTTGTACGCGCGGCTCGCCGAGACCGGCACCGTGGAGGCCACTTCGGCGGTCGTGAACGCCTTCCCCGCGGACCGGCTCGTCACGGTGCTCGTGGGTGACGCGTCGCTGATCGAGGAGCCGGTGCGCGCCCTCGGTATCGGTGAAGTGAGCGTCGTCACCAACTGAAGTGACCCATTGGCGCCCTCAACTGGCGCCTGAACAGCGCTTCTTGAAGGGGCCCGGGCGGCTTGACCGCCAGGGCCCCTTTTGTCCGTTTGGTGGTGAGGTTGCTTGTTTGCGGTGTGGCGTACGCAACAAAAGGGCGTGTCTGTTTGGTGATTGGCTGATGATCCGCCTAGCGTCGGCCGTGCTGTCCGTCAGTTGTACGCGCCGCATCCGCGGCACCGGTCAGCGATCGCCGAGTCCCCGTCAGGCGCGAGCCTGGGGAGCCGGGGACCCACACGTCCCTGGGGTGAATCGGACCGCCTCGCAAGAGGGGGCCCGTAGGAGACCTTCCTGCTCCGAACCCGTCAGCTAACCCGGTAGGCGAGAAGGAAGGAAAGGATCAGCCCCTCCATGGCGTTTGGCAGTCGTCCCGCTGCGTCCGGCAAGCACCGCGGTTCCAGCCGTCTGAGCCGCAAGACCGCCGGTTACGCCGGCATAGCCGCCCTCGCCACCACCGGCGTCGTCGCCACCATCGCAGCCCCGGCCTTCGCCGCGGACAACAGTGGCAACAACCACTCCCAGGACAACGCGCTCGGTGCCGTCGTCGTCGCCGATGAACTCCAGGGCGACATCACCGAGCAGGCCGACTCCCAGCAGCGCGCCGCCGAGCACGCCGCCGCCAAGGCGCAGGCCGAGGCCGACGCCAAGCAGCAGGCCGCCGAGGCCAAGCGCCTCGCCGAGGCCAAGGCGAAGGCCGAGCGCGACGCCGCCGAGCGCGCGGCCCGCGAGGAGGAGCGCAAGCGACTCAACACCTTCGTCGCCCCGGTCGACGGCTCCTACGTCTCCACGCAGTACCACGCGGGCGGCGGCATGTGGTCCTCCGGCAGCCACACGGGCATCGACTTCCACGCCGACGAGGGCACCTCGGTCCACGCGGTGGGCGCGGGCGTCGTCGTCGAGGCGGGCTGGGGTGGCGCGTACGGCAACAACGTCGTCATCAAGCACAACGACGGTACGTACACGCAGTACGGCCACATGCTGCGGCTGAACGTCTCCGTCGGCCAGCAGGTCACCGCGGGCCAGCAGATCGGCCTGTCGGGCTCCACGGGCAACTCCAGCGGCCCGCACCTGCACTTCGAGGCCCGCACCGGCGCCAAGTACGGCTCGGACATCAACCCCCTCGCCTACCTGCGCTCGCACGGCGTCGACCTCTGATCGACTCCGCCGCACCACCCGCTTCACCGAAGACCCCGGCTCCCCGAGCCGGGGTCTTCGTGTTTCCACGGGTTCCCCATTTCCGGCCGCTCTCGGAAATTGCCGTGTGTTGCAATAGAGTCGCAGCAGTGGTGGCACCAATGAGGGTGTGAGTCGGAAAAAGCGGAGGTCCGGTCTTGCGTATTCCTGCGCACGCGGTATGCACGGCAATTCGCGACGACATCGTCTCCGGGGCCTTCGGGCCGGGCAGCAGACTGACCGAGGAGGTCCTGGCCCGCCGGTACGGCGTCTCCCGCGTCCCGGTCCGTGAGGCGCTGCGGACCCTGGAGTCCGAGGGGTTCGTGACCACGCGGCGGCACGCGGGGGCCTGCGTGGCCGAGCCGACCGAGCAGGAGGCGGCCGATCTGCTGGAGCTGCGGATGCTCCTGGAGCCGCTCGCCGCCGCCCGTGCCGCCCGGCGGCGGACCGAGGCGCACCTCAAGGTGCTGCGGGGGCTGGTCAGGCTGGGCCAGGAGCGGGCCAGGCGGGGCCAGGGGGAGGACCTGAGGTCCCTGGGCGGCTGGTTCCACGAGACGCTCGCACAGGCCTCGGGCAGCCCGGGGCTGATCGCGCTGCTCACGCAGATGCGGCACAAGGTCGCGTGGATGTACGTGGTGGAGGCGCCCGCCCGGCCGGTGGAGTCCTGGGCGGAGCACGGCGCGGTGGTGGACGCCGTGGCCCGGGGTGACGCGGAACGGGCGCGGGTGCTGGCGGCGGCCCACGCGGAGCGGGCGACGGGGGCGCACCGGCTGCGGATCGGGGTGGCGGTGAGCACTTCGCAACCTGCCGTAAACATGTCGAGCGGTCGGCATTAACAGCGGCCGTATACAAAGGACGCGTGCCGGTGCGGTGGAATTCCCGCATTTGTTGATTCGCTGCATGCCGTGCGTTGGGTGCGGTGCGGCGGGATTCGCTGCGCGGGGCCGGTGAATTTCGGCGTGCGGAATTCCGGGGTGTGACATTCGGCTGCGCCGGGCCTTTACGGGGGAGCGGCCGGGCCGTCGGGTCGGGTGCGGCTCCGCCGCCGGGGCTCCGCCCCGGACCCCGCTCCTCAAACGCCGGAGGGGCTGAACCGTCCACGGGACGCGCCGAAGCCGCGGCGCCCGGGAGGGGCCGCGGCTTCGGTGGGTGGGGTGTGGCGAACCCGAAGGGTCAGACGGTCTCGGGGAGCTCCTCGAGGCCCTCGGCGACCAGCTTCGCGAGGCGGTCCAGCGCGACCTCCGCGCCATCGGCCTCGGAGGCGAGGACGATCTCCTCGCCGCCCTGGGCGCCCAGGCCCAGAACCGCGAGCATGGAACCGGCGTTGACGGGGTCGCCGCCGGCCTTCGCGATGGTCACCGGGACGCCGGAAGCGGTCGTCGCACGGACGAAGATCGAGGCGGGACGAGCGTGCAGGCCCTCGGCCCAACCGACGTTGACGCGGCGCTCTGCCATGGTGATGCCCTTCAGGTTCTTACGGTTGTCTAGACCAGTCTCTCACGAAGCCCGGAATGCTCGAACCGACCTTCGTCCCGAATCTCCCGCCGGTCGGCCCTCCCCAGCTTGCACCGTTTCATCCCGGATTGCCTATAGCGCCGCGCGAGCGCGACCCGCCCCGTCCAAGCGTGCGTCCGGCCCGTAAGGTATGGGCATGACCAACGAGTCGGACCCCTCGTACCCGGCCCACTGGGAAGCGGACGTCGTCCTGCGCGACGGCGGTACCGCCCGCATCAGGCCGATCACCACCGCGGACGCGGGTCGCCTGGTCAGCTTCTACGAGCAGGTCTCCGACGAGTCGAAGTACTACCGGTTCTTCGCGCCCTATCCCCGCCTCTCCGACCGCGACGTGCACCGCTTCACGCACCACGACTACGTGGACCGCGTCGGCCTCGCAGCGACCATCGGCGGGGAGTTCATCGGCACCGTCCGCTACGACCGCATCGGCCCCGACGGACGCCCCGCCTCCGCTCCCGCCGACGAAGCCGAGGTCGCCTTCCTCGTCCAGGACGCCCACCAGGGCCGCGGGGTCGCCTCCGCCCTCCTCGAACACATCGGAGCGGTGGCCCGGGAGCGCGGCATCCGCCGGTTCGCCGCCGAGGTGCTGCCCGCCAACACCAAAATGATCAAGGTGTTCACGGACGTGGGCTACGAGCAGAAGCGCAGCTTCGAGGACGGCTCCGTCCACCTCACCCTCGACCTCGAACCCACCGCCCATTCCCTCGCCGTGCAGCGCGCCCGCGAACAGCGAGCCGAGGCGCGCTCGGTGCAGCGCCTGCTCGCCCCCGGCTCGGTGGCGGTCGTCGGCGTCAGCCGCTCCGGAGCCGGCGTCGGCGCGGCCGCCCTGCGCAACCTGCGCGACAGCGGCTTCCACGGCCACCTGTACGCCGTCAACGAGGCCGTCACCCGCGACCTGCTCGACGGGGTCCGCGCCTACCGCACCGTCGAGGCCATCGGCGCGCCCGTCGACCTCGCCGTGATCGCCGTCCCCGCCGACCGGGTCCCGGAAGCCGTGGCCGCCTGCGGCGAGCACGGGGTGCAGGGCCTCGTCGTCCTGTCCGCCGGATACGGGGAGAGCGGCCCCGAGGGGCTGGAGCGCCAGCGCGAACTGGTGCGCCAGGTCCGCTCGTACGGGATGAGGCTGATCGGCCCGAACGCCTACGGGGTGATCAACACCGCCCCGGAGGTGGAGCTCAACGCCTCCCTCACCCCCGCCCCGATGCCCATGCGCGGCCGGATCGGCCTGTTCACGCAGTCCGGGGCGATCGGCATCGCCCTGCTCTCGGCCCTGCTCCGACGCGGGGAGGGGCTGTCCTCCTTCGTCTCGGCGGGGAACCGGGCCGACGTCTCCGGCAACGACATCCTCCAGTACTGGTACGACGACGAGACGACCGACGTCGCCCTCATGTACCTGGAAACCCTCGGCAACCCGCGCAAGTTCACCCGCCTCGCCCGCCGCACGGCCGCCGCCAAGCCGGTGGTCGTCGCCAAGGGCGGCCGTCACACCCCGGCCGGCCACCTCGTCCCCGGCACCCGGCTGCCCGACGCCACCGTCTCCGCCCTGCTGCGGCAGGCCGGCGTCATCCGGGTCGACACCGTCACCGAGCTGGTGGACGTCGGTCTGCTGCTCGCCGCGCAGCCGCTGCCCGCCGGGCCCCGGATCGCGATCCTCGGCAACTCCGAGTCCCTCGGCGTGCTCACCTACGACGCCTGCCTGACCCAGGGCCTGAGCCCGCTGCCGCCGCTCGACCTGACGACCGCCGCCTCCCCGGCCGATTTCCGCGACGCGCTGGCCGCCGCGCTGGCCTCCCCCGACAACGACGCCGTCGTCGTCACGGCCATCCCCTGGCTGAGCGAGCACGCGCTCGCCGACGACCTCGCCGACGCCCTGCGGGACGCCGTGACCGAGGTACCGGGCAAGCCGGTCGCCGTCGTGCACGTGGAACTCGGCGAACTGGTGGCCGCCCTCTCCGCGGCCAGGGCCTCCGATCCCGAAGAGCCCCTCCCTCCCGGGGCGGTCCCCGAGGTACGGACCCCCGCCGCGCCCCCGACCGAGCCGAAGCCCGCACCGCCGGCCGAGACGCCCGCCCCCGCCGCGCTCCCGCCCTTCGCGACCGCCCCCGCCACGCCGGCGGCCGGGTACCCGGACCGGATCCCCAGCTACCCCGCGGCCGAGCGGGCCGTACGGGCCCTCGCCGAGGCCGTCCGCTACGGCCAGTGGCGGCGGGCCGCCGCGGACACGGTCGGTCAGGTCCCCGAGTACGAGGACATCGACGAGCCCGGGGCCGCCGCGCAGCTGGCCGCCCTGCTGGTCGACCTCGACCCCGACAGCGGGGGCGTGCTGACCCTGCCCGACTGGGACGGCCGCGAGCTGCTCGCCCGCTACGGGATCCGCGTGCTGCCGGCCCTGCCCGCGCCCAGCCCCGACGCCGCTGTCCGCGCCGCCGGGGTCCTCGGCTACCCCGTGGCGCTCAAGACCACCGCCCCGCACCTGCGCCACCGCGCGGACCTGGGCGGCGTACGGCTCGACCTCGCCAACGAGACCGAGCTGCGACGCTCGTACGAGGAGCTCACCGAAGGGCTCGGCAAGCCCGCGGAGCTCCTGCCCGTGGTGCAGGCCATGGTGCCGCGCGGGGTCGACACCGTCGTCCGGTCCGTCGTGGACCCGGCCGTCGGCGCGGTCCTGTCCTTCGGGCTGGCGGGCGTCGCCTCGGAGCTGCTCGGTGACACCGCCCACAGACTCGTCCCGGCCACCGACCGGGACGCCGCGGAATTGATCCGGTCGATCCGGACCGCTCCCCTCCTCTTCGGCTGGCGCGGCAGCGACCCCGTCGACACCCCCGCGCTGGAGGAGCTGCTCCTGCGCGTGTCCCGCATGGTGGACGACCACCCCGAGGTGGTCGGGGTCTCCCTGGAGCCCGTGGTGGTCGCGACCGAGGGGTTCTCCGTGCTCAGCGCCACCGTGCGGATCGCCCACCCGCCGGTCCGCGGCGACCTCGGCCCACGGACGCTTCCCAGCTACTGAGCGGGGTGCGGGGAAAGGCCGGGGCGCCCCGAACGGGCCTTAGGATGGACCTCATGGCGAAATCCGGTACGACGACCCAGGGGCTGCGCACGGCGATCGAGCGCAGCGGCTACTACCCGGCCCTCGTGGCCGAGGCGGTGGAGGCCGCGGTGGGCGGCGAGCCGATTTCGTCGTACCTGGTCCACCAGGAGACGACCTTCGACTCCAACGAGGTGCGCCGGCACGTCACCGTCCTCGTCCTGACGGGCAACCGTTTCATCGTCAGCCACACCGACGAGCAGGCCGCCGACGCCGGATCCCCCTCCCCGTACGCGACCACCTCCACCGAGTCGGTCAAGCTGTCCAGCATCTCCTCCGTGGTGCTCAGCCGGGTCGTCGCGAACCCGGAGTCCTACACCCCCGGCACCCTGCCCCGCGAGGTCGTCCTGACCATCGGCTGGGGCGCGGTCTCCCGGATCGACCTGGAGCCGGCCGCCTGCGGCGACCCGAACTGCGACTCCGACCACGGCTACACCGGCAACTCCACCGCCGACGACCTGAGCCTGCGCGTCAGCGAGGCCGGCGACGGCCCCGAGGCCGTGCGCCAGACGCTCGTCTTCGCGCAGGCGCTCTCCGAGGCGACGGCGGCGACGTCCGCCCCCTCCGCCCGCTGATGGCGTACTCCGCACCGCAGGGCTGGGACGAACCGGAGCTGCTGGACCTGGCCGGCGCCCCCGTCCCGCACTACGGCACCGGCTCGCTGGCCGACCTGCTGCCCACCCTCGTGGCCGGTCAGGGCGTGCCCGGTTTCACCGCGTCCATCGCCGAGCTGACGCCCGCCGACCGCAACTGCGTGTTCCTGGTCGACGGCATGGGCTGGGAGCAGATCAAGGCCCACCCGGACGAGGCGCCGTACCTCACCTCCCTGCTCGCGAGCTCGCGCGGCGGCACCGGCCGCCCGATCACCGCGGGCTTCCCGGCGACCACCGCCACCTCGCTCGCCTCGGTCGGCACCGGCCTGCCGCCGGCCCTCCACGGCCTGCCCGGCTACGCCGTCCGCAACCCGGCCAGTGGCGAGCTGATGAACCAGCTGCGCTGGCACCCGTGGACCTCGCCGAAGCCCTGGCAGCCGTACCCGACCGTCTTCCAGCTGGCCGACAAGGCCGGGGTGCACACCGCGCAGGTGTCCTCGCCCGCCTTCCAGACCACTCCGCTCACCAAGATCGCGCTGTCCGGGGGAACCTTCCACGGCCGGATGACCGGCGAGGAGCGGATGGACCTCGCGGCGATCCAGCTCGCGGAGGGCGATCGCTCGCTCGTGTACACGTACTTCAGCGAGCTCGACGGGGCCGGCCACCGGCACGGCGTCGACTCCGACGCCTGGCGCGGTCAGCTGATGTACGTCGACCGGCTCGTCCAGCGCCTCGCCGAGCAGCTGCCGCCGCGCACCGCGCTGTACGTGACCGCGGACCACGGCATGGTCGACGTCCCCTTCGACGAGGACTCCCGCATCGACTTCGACGAGGACTGGGAGCTCGGCGCCGGCGTGGCCCTGCTCGGCGGCGAGGGCCGGGCCCGGCACGTGTACGCGGTACCGGGAGCCGAGGCCGACGTCCTGACCGTGTGGCGCGAGGTGCTCGGCGACCGCTTCTGGGTCGCGAGCCGCGAAGAGGCCCTCGAACTGGGCTGGTTCGGCGCGCCGGGGGAGTGCGACGAGCGCGTTCTCGGCCGCATCGGCGACGTGATCGCGGCCGCCCAGGCCGACGTGGCGATCACCGCCTCCCGCAACGAGCCCAACGAGTCGGCCCTCGCCGGCATGCACGGCTCGATGACGGCGGCCGAGCAACTGGTCCCGCTCCTCGAAATCCGCTCCTGAACCCCCGCTCCCGAACCGCTGCTCCCGACCCTCCGCTGCCGAGCCGCTCCACCTGCCCACGACCCGAAAGGTCCCGCACTTCCCATGCCCGAGCTGGTGTTCTTCTCCGGAACGATGGACTGCGGAAAGAGCACTCTGGCTCTGCAAATCACGCACAACCGCTCGGCGCGCGGCCTGCAGGGCGTGATCTTCACCCGGCAGGACCGGGCGGGCGAGGGCAAGCTGTCCTCGCGCCTGGGCCTGGTGACGGACGCGGTCGAGGTCACGGACACCATGGACCTGTACGCGTACCTGGTGGGCGAGCTCTCGGCCGGCGGCAGGGCGGACTACGTGATCGCGGACGAAGCGCAGTTCCTGGCCCCCGACCAGATCGACCAGCTGGCCCGCATCGTCGACGAGCTCGACATGGACGTCTTCGCCTTCGGCATCACGACCGACTTCCGCACGAAGCTCTTCCCGGGCTCGCAGCGCCTGATCGAGCTGGCGGACCGCCTCGAACAGCTCCAGGTCGAGGCCCTGTGCTGGTGCGGGGCCCGCGCCACCCACAACGCCCGTACGGTGGGCGGCGAAATGGTCGTCGAGGGCGCCCAGGTGGTCGTCGGCGACGTGAACCGCCCGGCGGAGGAGATCGGCTACGAGGTCCTCTGCCGCCGCCACCACCGCAAGCGCATGACGAGCGCCACCTCGCGGGCGGGTTCGCTGTCGCCCGACGTGCTGCCGGTCAGCTCCGGCTGAACCCCCGGTTCGAGAGCCTCCGGGGACCGGAAGGGCCGATCGCCGAGTCGAACCCGGCAGGTCCGGGGCGTGCCGGGCTCGGGCGATTCGCTCCTCGACGCCGGCCGCCTCCCTCTGCGGACCCTTGCCCGGCCGCGGCTCCCGATGCCCTCGGACCCGGTCTCCCGTGCCCCGTCGAGGGCTCCGCGCGGACTGACTCATTCCCCGCTGGCAGGAGGGGAAGGGCGCGCGGTTGGATGCCGTGGAAGGGGGGAGTCGACATGAGGCTTTTGTCCTGTCCGTTGGATGAGTGGGAGATCGCACGGGCCTTGCCGGACGAGCGATTACGGCCGGGGGTGCACGGCTACCGGGGGTTCCGGATCGCGCCGAGGGGGCCGCAGCGCCGCCTGGAACTGCCCCAGGGGATGGTCACGCTGGTCATCGGATTCGAGGGTCCGGTGCGCGTCACGGACCCCGTACGTCGGACGGGCGAGCCGTACACCTCGCTGGTCGCGGGGCTGCACACCCGCCCCGCGCTGGGGGAGCACGACGGTCGGGCCTCCGGGGTGCAGGTGATCCTCACCCCCTGGGCCGCATTCCGATTACTCGCCGTCGACATGTACGAGCTCGCCGAATCCGTGGTCGACCTGGACGCGGTCCTCGGTCCTCGGGGCCGGGCCCTCGCCGACGCGCTCGCCGCCGCTCCGGGCTGGGACGAGCGGTTCGCCCTCCTCGACCGGGTGCTGACCCGCGCCTGTGCTTCCGGGCCCGTGGCCTGCCCGCAGGTGCTGAGGGCCTGGGAACTGCTGTGCGTCGGCCGCCGGCACCTTCCCGTCGGACGTGTCGCCGCCGAGGTCGGCTGGAGCGAACGGCAGCTGCGACGACGCTTCCAGGAGCAGATCGGACTGTCCCCGATGGCCGTCACGCGCGTGGTCCGGCTACGGCACGCGCTGCACCTGCTCACCACCGGAGCGTCGACCACGGCCACCGCCTCGGCCTGCGGATTCCACGACCAGCCGCACTTCCAGCACGAGTTCAAGGCCATGACCAGCCTGACGCCGGCGGAGTTCCTGGCCCACCGGGCCCGGGCCGACGCCGGGCCCGCCCGCGTGGACCGCATCGCCGGCCAGGTCACCAGCGTCCTCCTCCCCGCCTGAGCAGGGCACGTACGGCGGCCGATTTCTACAAGACGGGCCGTCCCCCGCGATGACAGGGTGAAGCCGCCCCGCCTGGAGACGCTTCCCCTGCCAGAGAGAGTGAAGGTGGCCAAGGTGCCGTCGGATGACGAAGTGATCGTGGTGCGCACCCCCGAGGAGTTCCTCGGAATGCCCGAGGAATACCAGTCCATGGCGACGAGGCAGATGCTCATCCATGCCGAGGGCGAGCTGTCCGGTGCCGACGACTACATCCGGGTCTTCTACCCGCTGGCGCCGAACGCGGAGGAGCGGCAGGTCTGCTGCGAGCGTGCCGCCGAGGAGATCAACCACTTCAAGGTGGCCAGCGCGGTCCTGTCGGACCTGGGCATCGACACCACACAGATGTCGACCCAGACGCTGGAGGAACGGCGCAAGCTCTTCCTGACGGCCGACTTCCACAACAGCACCACCTGGGCCGAGCGCGGAGTGGTCTCCTGGCTGATCGAGGACGCCGTGATGGAGCTGCTCAAGGAGATGTCCGCGAGCAGCTACCGGCCTTGGGCCGACTCCTTCCGCACCGTCATCCAGGACGAGCGCGTGCACATCGCGCACGGTGCCCGCATCGTCCGCGGCCTGGTCAAGGACCGCGAAGGCAAGAAGCAGGTGCAGGCGGCCGTCGACCGGCTGTGGCCGCACTCGCTGGACGTCTTCGGCAGTCCGGACTCCAAGAAGGCGGAGATCGCCGTGGGTTGGGGTCTGCGAACCCGTACCAACGCCGAGGCCCGGCACGACTGGGCGGTCCGCGGTGGCGCGAAGGTGAAGAAACTCGGGCTGACCCTTCCGGTCTGACCCGGCCCGATCTGCGGAAGACCGGCAGCTGAACAGAGGAGACCCCGAACATGTCAGCCCAGCCACTCAACCTCACCCGGCGGCCCCGCTCGCGGGACGAGATCCGTGCACGCGTCGCCGACATCGTCGAGAAGGAACCGGAACTGGGCGTCAGACTCGACGCGTTACGCAGTTTCGGACGGCAGGTGCGCAACACGGAGGTACACCTCACCGGTGCCTGCAACATCCGGTGCGACGGCTGCTGGTTCTTCGCCCACGACTTCGACTCGGCCGTCACGGACGAGCGCGATCTGGTCAAAGTGCGCGGCTTCGTGGAGCGCCTGAAGGCCGACGGGGTCACCTCGGCGCTCCTCATCGGTGGGGAGCCCACCCTCGTCCCGGACAAGATAAGACCGTTCGTCGAGCTGCTGGACTACGTGACCATCTCGACCAACGGCCTCCTGGCCCTGCCCCGGGAGGGGTTCGAGGACGTGGCGATCGCCGTGTCCGTCTTCGGCGGCGGGCCGCTCGACGACCGGCTCCGGGCGATCCACCCCAACGGCCGCCGCTTCTCCGGCCTGATCGACACCGCCCTCGACAACTACCGCGACGACCCTCGGGCCACGTTCATCTACGCGCTGACCGAGCCCGGCGTCGGCCACATCGAAGAGACCGTCCGCAAGATGGCCGACAACGGCAATCTGATCAGCTTCAACTTCTACAGCGAGTACGGCGGCGACCACCCGCTCAAGGCGCTCGAAGGCCGCAAGCTGCTCGACGAGGCCCTGCGCGTCAAGGAGCTGTTCCCGGAGGCGGTGGTGAACGACCCGTACTACATCGAGGCCCTCATCACCGGCCGCTCGCACGGCCGGGACTTCGGGTACGACGTGTGCCCGAGCATCAGCGTGGACCACAAGGCGCACGCGGACCGCATCGCCAACGGAAACCCGGTGCTGCCGGGATTCAACGCGTGGGGCGCCGATCTCGAAACCGTGCAGTTCTGCTGCACTTCCGGCCACTGCGGGGACTGCCGGGACAGCCAGGCGGTGCACAGTTGGCTCCTGATGAGCATGCACGAGTTCCTCGACAGCCCCGACGACCTGCGCACCTGGCTCGGCGTCTCGGAGGGCTACTGGCGCCAGTGGAGCTGGTCGCCGTACAGCCCGCACCGCACGGCCTGACCGAACCACCGCAAGCCCCCGAGAAACAAGGAAGGGACGCACTCACGTGCCCCAGCCGTTCAGCGTTCGCATCGCCGTCCGCGAGTACGAGCTCGATACCCGCGGCCACCTCAACCAGTCGGTCTACCTCCAGTACTGCGAGCACGCGCTGTGGGAGGTGCTGCTGGCCGCGGGCATCCCGGGCGACAAGCTGCTGGCCGGCGGGGTCGGACCGGCCCAGCTGGAGTGCACCCTGAAGTTCAAGCGCGAGCTCCAGGGCGGCGACCGGGTCGACGTGGTCTGCACCTTCGAGTGGGGGACGGGCAAGACCTTCCGGCTGCGCCAGGAGATCCGGAAGGCGGACGGCACCCTGGCCTGCGAGGTGACCGGCACGATCGGCCTCCTCGACCTGGCCCGCCGCACCCTGGTCACCGACCCCGGCGGCTACCTCCGCAAGCTGTCCGAGGACCCCACGGTCCTCGGACTCTGACCGGGGCCCCGAACCGGACCCCGTCACCCGAACGGCGCACCGAAGAGGGAGAATCCCACCATGGGATTCGGCCTCTACATCGGCATACCGGTCGCCGTCGTGGCGCTGCTCGTCGCCGCGGCGGGGACCGCCACGCTCACCACGGGCTGGATGTTGCCCTGGCAGCGCACACACGTCGTCCGCCCACGGCTGTTCGGCTGGGCGCAGCTGCTGATCGCGGCAGCCCTGTTCGTCCAACTGGCCGGCCTGTCGGTGGCGGGTTCCCCGTACGCGAGTCTTTTCGCGATGCCGGGGACCGTGGCACTGCTCTTCGGCCTGGTACTGATCACCCGCGCCCAGCGTCCGTCACGGCCCGGCCGGCGCGGCTGACCCCGCACGGGCAGGGCGGTGCCGCGGGCGGCCGGACGTGCTCGGCGAGGTCAGTCCCGGCCCCGTGAGCGCACGAGGGTGAACACCGCGCCCTCCGGGTCCGCGACCGTGGCCACGCGTCCCTCGATGCCCTCGCGGGGCGGTTCGACGACGCGCCCGCCGAGCTCGGCGACCCGGGTGGCGGCCGCGTCGGTGTCCTCCACCTCGAAGTACGCCATCCAGTGCGGACCCCGGTCGTGCGGCAGCGAGCGGCCGACCCCGTGCACGGCGGCAACCGGGCGGCCGCCCAGCTGGAGGGTCAGGTAGTCGAAGTCGTCGGCGCCCGGGTCGTGGGCCGCCACCTCGTGGCCGAAGACGTGCTGGTAGAACTTGCCGACCGTCGAGGTGTCCTGGGTGACCAGTTCGTTCCACACCGGGGTGCCGGGAGATCCCGGCAACCGGGTGCCCGGGTGGCTCAGGGCCTGCCACAGCCCGAAGATCGCACCCAGCGGGTCGGAGCAGATCGCCATCCGCCCCGCGCTGCCGCCGTCCAGCGGGCCCACCGCCACCGTGCCACCGCACGAGCGGATCGCCTCGGCACTCGCGTCCGCGTCGTCGGTGGCGAAGTACGTGGTCCAGGCCACCGGCAGGTGCCGGTCCGGCGGCATCTCGCCGATACCGGCCACCTCCCGGCCGTTCAGTACGGCCCGGACGTACGGGCCCAGTTGCTCCGGGCCGGGCTCGTACTCCCAGCCGAACAGATCGGCGTAGAAGTCCTCGGTCGTCCCGAGACCGTGCACCATCAGACTCACCCAGCACGGGGTGCCGGGCGCGTACCGGGTCGCTGTCGCTGGCTCGGTCATGTGAGCCGTCTCCTCTGTCGAGTTCGAGTCGCTCGCCGGTGCTGATGCTTCCACTCCCGGAGCCCCGGCGCGCCCCGACCGGGCCGCATGGCGGAGCCCGGGGACATAGATGACCGGATCGGTGCGCCCGCGCGGTGACGGGCGTGTTACGCCGGGCCCGGGCGGGGAGGAAGATGGGCCGCATGACTGCGAATTCTGCGATCCTCTCCGCCGCCGAGCTGCGGGCCGAGCTGGCCGGCTCCCGGCCGCCCGTGCTGCTGGACGTCCGCTGGCAGCTGGGTGGCCCCGACCAGCGCCCCGCCTACGAAGCCGGGCACCTGCCGGGCGCGGTGTACGTCGACCTCGACCACGAACTGGCAGGTCCGCCCGGCGCGGGCGGCCGCCACCCGCTCCCCGACACGGAGGCCTTCGGCGCGGTGATGCGGCGGGCCGGCGTCACCTCCGACGGGCCCGTGGTCGTGTACGACGGCGGCCAGGGCTGGGCCGCGGCCCGCGCGTGGTGGCTGCTGCGCTGGACGGGGCACCCGGACGTGCGGGTACTGGACGGGGGCCTGGCCGCGTGGGTGGCGGCCGGGGGCACCGTATCGGCCGACCGGGTGACTTCCGTGGAGGGCGATTTCAAGCCAACTCCGGCGGCTTCGGGGCTGCTGGACGCCGACGGCGCGGCCGCACGGGCGCGTGCGGGGCTGCTCCTGGACGCCCGGGCGGGGGAGCGCTACCGCGGCGAGGTCGAGCCGATCGACCCGGTCGGCGGCCACATCCCGGGCGCGGTGTCGGCCCCGACCACGGAGAACGTGACGGGTGACGGCCGTTTCCGTCCGGCGGACGAGCTGCGTGCCCGATTCGAGGCGCTCGGCGCCGTGGAGGGCACGGAGGTCGGCGTGTACTGCGGCTCGGGCGTGTCCGGGGCCCACGAGGTCCTGGCGCTGGCCGTGGCCGGCATCGAGTCCGACCTGTACGCGGGCAGCTGGTCGCAATGGTCCTCCGACCCGGACCGCCCCGTGGCCACCGGCCCGGACCCGCAGTAGGAGCGGCAACCGCGCGGTGCGACGGCCGGGCCGCCACCGGGAGTACCGGCGGCGGCCCGGCCGTCGCGATGCGAGGGTCGCACCGAGCGGATCGAGCTATTCCTGCTTCTTGCGCCGTGTCCCGAAGACGATCTCGTCCCAGCTGGGCACCGCCGCGCGGCGGCCCGGACGGACCCCGTCGGCCTCGGCCTGGCGGTCGGTGGTTCCGGTCAGCCGGTCGCGGTGCCCCGCGACCGTACGGGGCATCAGGACGTCCGCGTACGCGGCGCCCGCGCCCGCCGAGGCGGCCGGGGCCGGCGGCTCCTCCACCTCCGCCTCCGTGGGCGGGGTCTCAGTGCGGTCCGGTACCACCAGGTCGCCGCGGAAGCTCGGGACGGCCTCCAGCAGGCTCGTCAGGGTGTCCCGCTCCTCCTCCGGCTCCGGCTGAGGGGCGGCCGCCCTGGCCTCGGCCCGCTCCAGTTGCCGGTCGAGAGCCCGGTCCAGCGGCCGGTCGAGGGTGCGGTCCAGCGGCCGGTCGCGCGGCAGCCGCGCGATCCTCGGCACGAACGGGAAGCTCGGCTCCGGCGCCGCCGGCAGGTCCTCCGCCTCCCCGATGAGGGAGCGGGCCTCGTCGTCCACGGCCACCACCAGCCGGCGGGGCGGATCGTAGGTCCAGCTCGCCGAGTGCGGTTCGCCCACGACCCGGTAGACGAGGAGGACCTCCCAGGTGCCGTCGTCGCGGCGCCACGAGTCCCACTGGACGGATTCCTTCTCGGCCCCGCGCAGGGTGAGGCGTTCCTGCACGGCCTCGCCGAGCTGCGGCCCGGTGTTCTCGCCGGGACGGCGCACGGGGGTCTTGCGGGCGCGCTCGGCCATGAACGCGCGCTCCGCGAGCACCGGTCCCTCGAAGCGGCGTACGCGGTCGACGGGGATGCCGGCGAGTTGAGCGACCTCCTCAGCGGAGGCACCGGCCCGTATGCGGGCCTGGATGTCGCGGGGGCGGAGGTGGCTCTCGACCTCGATCTCGATCTGGTTCAGGCGTGCTCGATCGTTGCGTACGGCAGCCCGAAGCCGCTCGTCGATCGGAAGCGTGTACTCCGTGCTGTCCGCAGCCTTGAGCACCAGTCGTGTGCCGTCATTGGAGACGGCCACGACACGCAGTTCGGGCATGGGGACCTCCCGGGTGGTGCCTGCCGACGTCACGTGCGTCGCTGCTTCCGCTAGTCGAGTGTGGCCTGCCCGGGTGCAGCCTGCCACAACCTTGCCGAGTTAAACCGGCGTGTCGGGCATGCGCCCTTGATCGCCGTTATGGCACGGTTACCTGTTGGGCACGCACAGTGACCAAGTGGTTACTGTGCGCAGCAGGAGCCCGTGCGATATCGCGGTATCGCCGGTCTTCGAGTGCCGTTTTCCATCAATCGGCCCCCTCACCCGAGTCCGGACATCCGTAAGGAAGGACAGTCCCAGGGATCGCCACAGTACTCCATTCGGGCCACCTGGGTGGACCGCCGCGCCGCCGAACTTCTCCCGGACGGCGGGAGTTGGCCTGCCCTCTGTCGGGTCCCACCTGCGCACGTGTCCGATTCGGGGTGTCTTGCTTCACAGAATCCACAGAAACGGAACTTTCCGTTTCGTTCAGCTGTCGGTAACTGCTGAGGGATTGGACACGCGAGGGGCACGACGCGCAGGGGATGGCGATGGGTCAGAAAGCGGCGCACGGCGCCGAACCGGACATACGGCGGTCGACGGGACCGGAGGAGTCGGAGAGGAAGAAACTCGACCTGAGCGCGACCCAGGTCGCCGGCAGTTCCCTCGCCACCGTCGCGGCCGCGCTGTTGGCCTCCAAGTTGGGCGTCTACGGAACGATCCTGGGCGCGGGCGTGGTGAGCGTGGTCGCGACCGCCGGAGGACCGGTCATCCAGCACCTCTTCCGGCATACCGGCGACCGGCTGCGCGGGAGCACCCGCCCCAAGTCCCGCCGGGCACCCGCGCCCGTCCCCGACGGGGAGTTCGGCGAGGCCACCGTGCACGGCACCCGGGTACGGGGTTGGAAGCGCACGGCGGTCGCGGCCGGCGCCGCCTTCGCCATCTCGCTCGGGGTCCTCGGAACGTACGAGGCCGTCGCCGGAACCTCCGTCAGCAGCGGCGGCGGGACCATCTTCTCGGGCGGTACGCGCACGGCGGGCCAGGAACGGCGGGACCCGGGCGGCGAGTCGGGCACCGATGGCGGGAAGCGGAGCGGGGAGGACGGGCGGGACAAGGGCCCGAAGGACGGGCAGGTCCCGGGCGCCGGCTCCTCCCCGAACCCCTCCGGCGGGTCGGACGGCGACGGGCGCGGCCCGAGCCCGGCCCCGAGCCGCTCGGAGTCGGGGCACCCGACGCCCACCCCCACGCCGACCCCGTCCGCCCCCGCCACCACACCGGCCCCGAGCCGTTCGCCGGTCACGGAGCCGTCGCCGCAGACGGGTCGGGGGGTCCAGGGCGCCACCCCCTGAACCGGAGGGTGGCCGACCCGGACGCCCGCGGTCAGTCGCCCAGCACCCGCCGCAGGTAGTCGTTGCCGAACACCCGGTCCGGGTCGAGGCGGTCGCGCAGCGCGGTGAACTCGCCGAACCGCGGATAGGCCTCCGCGAAGTACTCCGCGTCGCGCGTGTGCACCTTGCCCCAGTGCGGACGCCCGCCGTGCGCGGTGAAGATGCGCTCGGCCGCCGTGAAGTAGGCCTGGTACGGGGTGCCCTTGTACATGTGCACCGCGACGTACGCCGACTCGCGCCCGGAGGCCGTCGACAGCGTGATGTCGTCCGCCGGGGCCGTCCGCACCTCCACCGGGAAGCTGATCCGCAGGCGCGAACGGTCCACCATGGCCCGCAGCTCCCGCAGGGCCTCGACGAGCCGCTCGCGCGGGAGGGCGTACTCCATCTCCACGAACCGCACCCGGCGCGGGCTGGTGAACACCTTGTACGGGATGTCCGTGTAGGTGCGCGCGGAGAGGGCGCGGCTGGCGACGCGGGCGATGGAGGGGATCGTGGCGGGGACCGCGCGGCCCAGCGAGTTGACCGCCTGGAAGAGGCCGTTGGACAGCAGCTCGTCCTCGATCCAGGCGCTGACCGGTCCGGGCGGGGCGGCGGGGCCCTGGCTGCGGTTGTTCCGCTTGGTGTTGCAGTTGCCGGTGTGCGGGAACCAGTAGAACTCGAAGTGCTCGTTCTCCGCGAAGTGCTGGTCGAACTCCGCCGTCACCCGGTCGAAGCCCATGGGCTCCTCGCGGGCGGTCAGGAAGAAGAGCGGCTCGACGGCGAAGGTGATCGCGGTGACGATGCCGAGCGCCCCGATGCCGACCCGGGCCGCCGCGAAGACGTCCGGGTGGTCCTTCTCGGAGCAGACGAGCAGTTCGCCGTCCGCCGTGACCAGCTCCAGACCGCGGATCTGGGCGGCTATGGACGCCGAGTCGCGGCCGGTGCCGTGCGTTCCCGTGCTGGTGGCGCCGGAGACGGTCTGTTCCATGATGTCGCCCATGTTGGTGAGCGAGAGGCCCTCCTGGGCGAGGGCCGCGTTCAGGTCCTTGAGGACCGTGCCCGCCTCCACCGTCACCGTGCCCGCGGCCCGGTCGATCTCCCGGATCCCGGCCAGCGCCTGCGGCCGTACGAGCAGGCCGTCGGTCGCGGCGGCCGCGGTGAAGGAGTGGCCGGTGCCGACCGCCTTCACCCGCATGCCCTCCTGGGCGGCCCGGCGGACCGCCTCCTGAAGCTCCCCGACCGAAGCCGGGGTGACGGTGCGGGCGGGCGTGGCGGTGACGTTCCCCGCCCAGTTACGCCACGCGGTCTGCGCGCTCTTCCCTGCTGTCGCCGTCGCCATCGCTGACGCGCTCCTCCCCTTGCGCCGGCCTCGTCAGCCGGCGGTATCCCGCGAACGCCACCGCCGCCGCGGCCACCCCCGCCGAGATGGAGACGACGTACCCGCTGCGAGCCCCGGCGGCGTCGATGACCAGACCGGTCACCGACGAGCCGACGGCGACGCCGACCGCGAGGCCGGTGCTGATCCAGGTCATGCCCTCGGTCAGCTTCGCGCGTGGGACGTGCGCCTCTATCAGGGCCATCGTGGTGATCATCGTGGGAGCGATGGCGAGGCCCGAGACGAAGAGCGCCACGGCCAGAAACGGCAAGTTCCCGGCCAGTAGGAGGGGGATCATACTCACGGCCATCGCACATATGCCCAGCACCCAGCGACGCTCCATCCGGCCTTTGAGATGCAGCAGGCCGAAGACGATTCCGGCGATACAGGACCCGAACGCCCAGATGGCCAGGATGAGGCTGGCGGCGGACTTGTGGCCCTGCTCCTCGGCGAAGGCCAGGGTGGACACGTCGATGGAGCCGAAGATCGCGCCGGTCGCCACGAAGGTCGCCGTGAGCACCTGCAGGCCGGGGGAGCGCAGGGCCGAGGTGTGCTTGCCGCTGGTCTCGCGCGGGTGCGGCTTCGGCTCGGTGGAGCGCTGCGCGGTGAGCAGCCAGACGCCGACCATCAGGCAGACCGCGGCGATGAGCGGGCCGGCCTCGGGGAACCAGGTGGTGGACAGGCCGATGGCGATGATCGGGCCGAAGATGAAGCAGATCTCGTCCACCACGGACTCGAAGGAGTACGCGGTGTGCAGCTCGCGGGGGGAGTCCGCGTAGAGCACGGTCCAGCGGGCGCGGACCATCGAGCCCACGCTCGGCACGCAGCCGGCGATGGCGGTGAGGACGAAGAGGGTCCAGTCCGGCAGCCCGTTCGCGGCGGCCAACAGCAGTCCGGCGACCGCCGCCACGGATATCAGGGTGGCGGGCCGCAGGACGCGGCGCTGCCCGTACTGGTCCACCAGGCGGGAGACCTGCGGGCCGATGACGGCGGCGGAGAGCGCCAGGGTGCCGGTGAGGGCGCTGGCCATGGCGTAGCGGCCGGTGATCTCGGAGATCATCGTCAGGATGCCGACGCCGACCATGGAGATCGGCAGTCGGCCGATCAGGCCGGCGGCACTGAACGCCTTGGTTCCGGGAGCCGCGAAGATGGCGCGGTAGGGACTGGGCAAGGGCCCTCCGTAAGGGACGTCATCGGCTCGTACAGCTTACGACCGCCGACCGGACGCCTGCACGTGGAAGTTCCGGATCATGGAACTTAGGCTTACCTTACCTGTTCCGCGGGGCGCGTCGGGGCCGGGCAGGTTCCCGCGCGAGGACGCCGGGTGGCAGGATTCGGGGCATGTCAGACCAGCTCCTCCCGCCCGCCGGCGGGTCCGCCGCCCCGTACGACGCCCTCCTGCTGCTGTCCTTCGGCGGCCCCGAGGGACCCGATGACGTCGTGCCGTTCCTGGAGAACGTCACGCGCGGCCGGGGCATCCCGCGCGAGCGCCTCAAGGAGGTCGGGCAGCACTACTTCGGCTTCGGTGGCGTCAGCCCCATCAACGGCCAGAACCGCGAGCTGCTGGACGCCCTGCGCAAGGACTTCGCCGAGCACGGGCTGGACCTCCCGGTCTACTGGGGCAACCGCAACTGGGCCCCGTACCTGACCGACGTGATGCGGGAGATGGCCGCCGACGGGCGCCGCCGGATCGCGGTCCTCGCGACCAGCGCGTACGCCTCGTACTCGGGCTGCCGGCAGTACCGCGAGAACCTCGCCGACGCGCTCGCCGCGCTCGCCGAGGAGGGCGTGACCGAGCTGCCGAAGGTCGACAAGCTGCGGCACTACTTCAACCACCCCGGCTTCGTGCAGCCCATGATCGACGGGGTACTCGCCTCGCTGGAGTCCCTGCCGCAGGAGGTCCGGGCCGGCGCCCGCCTGGTCTTCACCACGCATTCCATCCCCACCGCGGCGGCCGACGCCTCCGGCCCGGTCGAGGAGCACACGGAAGGCGGCGAGGGCGGGGCCTACGTCAAGCAGCACCTGGACGTGGCCAAGGTGATCGCGGACGCGGTACGGGCCGAGACGGGCACCGAACTGCCCTGGGACCTCGTCTACCAGTCGCGCAGCGGCGCCCCCCACATCCCGTGGCTGGAGCCGGACATCTGCGACCACCTGGAGGCCCTGCACGGGGCGGGCACCCCGGCGGTCGTCATGGTGCCGATCGGCTTCGTCTCGGACCACATGGAGGTCCTGTACGACCTCGACACCGAGGCGACGGCGAAGGCCGCGGAGCTCGGCCTGCCGATCGCCCGCTCGGCGACGGTCGGCGCCGACCCGCGGTTCGCCGCGGCGGTGCGCGAGCTCGTGCTGGAGCGGGCCGCGGCCGAGCGGGGCGAAGGCGTCGAGCGGTGCGCGCTCGGACTGCTGGGGGCCAGTCACGACCTGTGCGCGGTGGGCTGCTGCCCGGCGCGGAGCCCCCGGCCGGCGGCCGCGGGCGTGGACAGTCCGTACGCGTAGGGAACGCAGAGGGGTAGCGGGACCGTGATCTCCGAAGAACTGAAGGCAGAACTGCTGGCCGTGGGCCTGGACGCGGCCCGGCAGGCCGGTGCGCTGCTGCGCGACGGCCGGCCGGCCGATCTGGCGGTGGCCGCGACCAAGACCAGTCCGATCGACGTGGTGACCGAGATGGACATCGCGGCGGAGAAGCTGATCACCGGCATCCTCGCGGAGCGACGACCCGCGGACGGGCTGCTCGGCGAGGAGGGGGCCGACACCCCCGGCACGAGCGGGGTGCGGTGGGTCGTCGACCCGCTGGACGGCACGGTGAACTACCTCTACGGGCTGCCGAGCTGGGGCGTGTCCATCGCGGCCGAGTACGAGGGCGAGACGGTGGTCGGCGTCGTGGCGGCGCCGATGCGGGGGGAGACGTACCACGCGGTGCTGGGCGGCGGGGCGTGGCTGGAGGGGGCCCGGCTCGCGTGCCGGTCGGCCGCGCCGCTGGACCAGGCGCTGGTGGGGACCGGGTTCGGGTACCTCCAGAGCCGGCGGGCCCACCAGGCGGAGGTCGCGGCGCGGATCATCCCGCTGGTCCGGGACATCCGGCGGGGCGGCTCGGCGGCGCTGGACCTGTGCGACGTGGCCGCCGGGCGGCTGGACGGGTACTACGAACGGGGCCTGAACCCGTGGGACCTGGCGGCGGGCGACCTGATCGCCCGAGAGGCCGGGGCCCTGACGGGCGGCCGGCCGGGGGAGCGCGCGTCGGGCGAGCTGGTCCTCGCGGCCACGCCCGCCGTCTTCGCCTCGCTGCAGCCGCTGCTCGACGAGGCGGGGGCCTGGCACGACTGAGGGCTGCGGAGCGGCGTCCGGGGCCCCGCCCACCCCCGCGCCTCAAACGTCGGCGAGGCAGGAGTTTCCCCGGCGCGGCCTCGAAGGCCGGTGGATCCAGCCCCGCCGGCGTTCGAGGCGCGGCGTCCGGGGGCGGGGCCCCGGCAGTGGTGCGGGCCGCAAGCAGCGAACCCCGGCCGCCCTTGGGGACGGCCGGGGTTCGGAGTCGTACCGGACCGGAGGTCAGACGGCGGACACGGCTACGCCGTGCTCGGCGGCGAGGCGCTGGAGGTCCTCCAGCTCCGCCTGTTCCACTTCCGCGAGGAAGTCGTCGCCCGTCTCGCGGGCCTGCATGAGGTCCGACTGCGTGGCCCTGATGCGCTGCAGGAGACCCGCGGTGAATGCGTCCATGATGGGGTTCGCCCCCTCTTCGTGGGTCGGCGGCGGCACGTGGCTGTCCGCCGTCAGGGAGTGGATGGGGTGTGCTTGTCGTCCTCCCCAGCGCCCGGGGCCCGGAAACCTCACCACGTGAGCCAATCCTCACTCCTGCCCCGCCGGCACCCCTCCGCGCGGTGCCTTACAGCCGGTTTACCGGCGAAACGGGCAGGATGGACGACGCAACAGACGCAATACACGTGTGCCCAGAAGGGCTCGGAGGAAGGAAACGACGTGCGCGTACTCGTCGTCGAGGACGAGCAGCTGCTCGCCGATGCGGTGGCCACCGGACTGCGCCGGGAGGCCATGGCCGTGGACGTCGTGTACGACGGCGCCGCCGCCCTGGAGAGGGTCGGCGTGAACGACTACGACGTGGTCGTGCTCGACCGCGACCTCCCGCTCGTGCACGGCGACGACGTGTGCCGGAAGATCGTCGAGCTCGGCATGCCCACCCGCGTGCTGATGCTGACCGCCTCCGGGGACGTCAGCGACCGCGTGGAGGGCCTGGAGCTGGGGGCGGACGACTACCTGCCCAAGCCCTTCGCCTTCACCGAGCTGACCGCCCGCGTACGGGCGCTCGGGCGGCGCACCACCGTCGCCCTGCCGCCCGTGCTGGAGCGGGCCGGGATCAAGCTGGACCCGAACCGTCGCGAAGTGTTCCGCGAGGGCAAGGAGGTGCAGCTGGCACCCAAGGAGTTCGCGGTGCTGGAGGTCCTCATGCGCAGTGAGGGGACCGTCGTGTCCGCCGAGCAGCTGCTGGAGAAGGCATGGGACGAGAACACCGATCCCTTCACGAACGTGGTGCGGGTGACGGTCATGACACTGCGCCGCAAGCTGGGGGAGCCGCCGGTCATCGTGACCGTCCCTGGCTCCGGGTACCGGATCTGACGGGGGTGGCGACGACTCCGGCGCCACCCGCGGCGCCACCGAAGCCGACCTGGGACCCCGGCCAGCCCGAGGGTCCCTTCCCATGGCTGAGGCCGACCATCCGGATACGGCTCACGCTGCTGTACGGCGGGATGTTCCTGATCGCCGGCATCCTGCTGCTGTCGATCATCTACCTGCTCGCGGCGCAGGCCCTGCGCGAGGGCAGCAACACCATCCCGTACAAGATCATCAACGGGCAGAACATCAAGGTCGCCAGCGACACCTGTCCCGGCGTCGCCAACATCAAGGACTGGGACCAGTTCGACGTGGCGATCAACCAGTGCATGGCCGCACAGCGCCGGCACGCGCTGGACGATCTGCTGAGCCGGTCGCTGATGGCCCTGCTGGGCCTGAGCATCATCGCCTTCGCCTTCGGCTACGCGATGGCCGGCCGGGTGCTCTCGCCGCTGGGCAGGATCACCCGCACGGCCCGCCGGGTGGTCGGCTCCGACCTGACCCGCCGCATCGAGCTGGACGGCCCGGACGACGAGCTCAAGGAGCTCGCCGACACCTTCGACGAGATGCTCGACCGGTTGGAGCGGGCCTTCACGGCCCAGCAGAGATTCGTGGCGAACGCCTCGCACGAGCTGAGAACGCCGCTCGCGATCAACCGGACGCTGCTGGAGGTGCACCTCTCCGATCCCGGTGCCCCGGTCGAGCTCCAACAACTGGGCAAGACCCTGCTCGCCACCAACGAGCGCAGCGAGCAGCTGGTGGAGGGCCTGCTCCTGCTGGCCCGCAGCGAGAACCAGATCGTCGAGCGCAAGCCCGTCGACCTGGCGGAGGTCGCCTCGCGCGCCGTCGACCAGGTGCACGGCGAGGCCGAGGCGAAGAACGTGGAGATCCGCGGCGAGCGGGCGCTCGCCGTCGTGCAGGGCAACGGCGTCCTGCTGGAGCGGATCGCCCTGAACCTGGTGCAGAACGCCGTCCGGTACAACGTGCCGGAGGGCGGCTGGGTGGAGGTCACGACCGGCGTCCAGCACGGCCAGGCGGTGCTCCTGGTGTCGAACACGGGTCCCGTCGTTCCCGCGTACGAGGTGGATAACCTCTTCGAGCCCTTCAGACGGCTGCGTACGGAGCGAACGGGCAGCGACAAGGGGGTCGGGCTCGGGCTGTCGATCGCGCGCTCCGTGGCGCGCGCACACGGCGGACGGATCCAGGCGGTGCCCCGGGAGGGCGGTGGCCTCGTGATGCGTGTCACTCTCCCCTTGTGAGACCCCAACCCCGTGTTCGCTGTTGGCTGAATACTTGCCCTGTGCAGTCGCCTGCTTTTGTGTGATCGATCACAGTGCCCGGTGTCCGGCCATGTGCGTTCGGTGACCTTCAGGAGGCCGGAAAGCCCGGGAAGTCCGGGTTTCCGGCCCCCCTGATGGCGGGAAATAGACGGGGTGGCGTTTGTGCAAGACGACCTCCGGACCGTGTACGGTCCCGGTCGTCATCCCAGCCAATCGGCTCTTCAGGCGTGCGGCTGGGTGTCGATTGAGTAACAGACCTTGATGTGAGGCAAAATCTCCGCCTCAGGTCGGGCACAAGTCCGGCCTCTCGCGCGTTACCTGCGCTGAGACACCGCTAACACCCAGAGGGGGAGAGCGAAAAATGGCAACGGACTACGACACCCCACGCAAGACCGACGACGACGTCGACAACGACAGCATCGAAGAGCTGAAGGCGCGGCGCAACGAGAAGTCCTCTTCGTCCACCGACATGGACGAGTTCGACTCGGTCGAGAGCATGGACCTGCCCGGCGCGGACCTCTCCAACGAGGAACTGGCCGTCCGGGTCCTGCCGAAGCAGGCCGACGAGTTCACCTGCATGAGCTGCTTCCTGGTGCACCACCGCAGCCAGCTCGCACGAGAGAAGAACGGTCAGCCGATCTGCCGCGACTGCGACTGAGAGGCGTCGGCCGTGGCTGGCTCGACACCATTTCGCAAGCTCGGCTTGCGCAAACGTGGTGAACCGGCGGAGACGCAGGTGGGAACCACGGACCCGGAAACGGGTCCTGGAGCCCCCGGCGGACCCGCCGTGCCCTCAGGCGCCGCGACGGCGGTGCCGTCGGCCACAGAGGCCGGCGAGGCGTCCGGACAGGGGTCCGGGGCCCGTCGGCTCCAAGCCGTCAAGAACGGTGTACGCAAGGGCGGCGCGGGCGTCAGGGCCGCCGCCCTGTACATCGCCGACCGGATCATCGAGAACGCACCACGCGTTCCGGTCCGGGACCTGGCGACCCTGCGCGCCCAGTTTCCGGGCCTCGGCCCCGATGAACTCGCCGACAAGCTGATCACGGGAGCCGCCAACGGCACCTCCACCGTCGGCGCCGGCATCGGAGCGGCGGCCATGCTGCCCGTCCCGCCCGCCATGATGGTGGAACTGGCCACCGAGATCACCGGGGTCGCCGCGATCGAGCTGAAGCTCATCGCCGAGCTCCACGAGGTCTACGGCCTGCGGGCGCCCGGCACGCTCCCGGAGCGCAGCTTCGCCTACCTGACCTCCTGGACGGAAGAGCGCGGGGTCGACCTGACCAAGCCGACGACGCTGAACGCGGCGCTCGGCGGTCAGATGAAGCGCGAACTGCGCCAGCAGATCATGAAGCGGATGTTCCGCAGCCTGCCCAACCTGATGCCGTTCATGATCGGCGCGGCGGTGGGCGCGGTCATGAACCGCCGCGACACCCGCAAAGTCGCGGAGAAGGTCCGTGGCGACCTCCGGAGACGCGCCGTGCCCTGGGACGCCCTGCCGCAGCTTCCGCCCCTGGAGCAGCCCTCCCAGCCCCTTCCCGAGGCCACCAGGGCCGCACTCGAAGGCTCCGAGGACTACTGAGCCGCCTTGGCGGCGAGGAGGGCCGCCCTCAGGGCCTGCGGTTCGCGGGTGGAGACGTAGACGTACGGGGTCGGGTCGGCCGGGTCGGTGACCTCGATGCGGAGCGCCGTCGGGACGTAGCTGCGCATCAGCATGAAGGCGCGGGTGTCCGCCTTGTGCGTGCGCCAGGCGCGGGCCTCCTCGGCGTCGAGGACCTCGGGCTCGCCCAGGGCCGTCACCGGGATCCGCGCCTCCCCGGCGGCCAGTGCCCCGTTCACCACGCGCACGCGCGCCGACCCGTACGAACTCACCAGCAGCCCCGCCAGCGCGCTGCCGCCGACCAGGCCCGCCAGCAGCGGCAGCGTGCCCAGCGGCAGCAACATCAACGCGCAGGCCAGCCCGATGAGTACGGAGATGAACCACCAGGAACGGGGGGCGGTCAGGCGTTCGTCGTGGTGCGCGGGGGAGAGCTGCATGCCGTCAAGCCTGCCACGAGGCGACCGGCGGGTAGCCGCGCGGGTAAGGTCTGCGGCTGTGAGTGGACGAAACACAACGTTGACGCCCCCGGCCGATGCAGTCGCACCGGTCCGGCACCCCGACGCCCCGGCACCGGGCGAGCTGCTCGGCGCGCACTACGAGCACTGCTTCGGCTGCGGTGGGGGCCAGCCGCACGGACTCCACCTGGAGGCCCGGGCGGGCGAGGGCGTGCGCGTCAGTGCCGAGTTCACCGTCAAGCCCGCACACCAGGGCGCCCCGGGTCTCGCCCACGGCGGGGTGCTGGCCACCGCGCTCGACGAGACGCTGGGCTCCCTGAACTGGCTGCTGCGCGTCATCGCGGTGACGGGCCGGCTGGAGACCGACTTCGTACGACCGGTGCCCGTGGACACCGTGCTGTACCTGGAGGCCGAGGTCACCGCCGTGGCCGGGCGCAAGATCTACTGCAGTGCGGTAGGCCGCATAGGCGGGCCCGAGGGCCCGGTCGCCGTGCGCGCGGACGCGCTGTTCATCGAGGTGAAGGTCGACCACTTCATCGACAACGGTCGGCCCGAGGAGATCCAGGCGGCCATGGCCGACCCGGACCAGGTCAGGCGCGCACGCGCCTTCGAGGTGAACCCCTGATGTCCCTGAACGACAGCTCTCCCGTCGACGTGCTGATCCGTCGCGTCGACCCCGAGGTGCCCATCCCGGCGTACGGCCACCCCGGCGACGCCGGCTGCGACCTGGTGACCACCCAGGCCGCCGAGCTCGCCCCCGGCGAGCGGACCGTCCTGCCCACCGGCGTGTCCATCGCGCTGCCCGACGGGTACGCCGCGTTCGTGCACCCGCGCTCCGGGCTCGCCGCCCGCTGCGGGCTCGCGCTCGTGAATGCCCCCGGGACGGTGGATGCCGGGTACCGTGGGGAGATCAAGGTGATCGTGGTCAATCTCGACCCTCGCGAGAGCGTCCGGTTCGAGCGTTTCGACCGCATTGCCCAGCTGGTTGTCCAGCGGGTCGAGAAGGTGCGCTTCCACGAGGTGGCGGAACTTCCCGGCTCGGCCCGGGCCGAGGGGGGTTTCGGCTCCACCGGCGGTCATGCGGCCGTGGCCGGATCAGGCGCTGGTCAGCAGGGTGGGAATGGCTACGCTTCGGTCGTAACCGACCGGGAAGGACAGTGACGTGTTCGGACGTCGCAAGAAGAACGACTCCGTCAAGGACGGCGGCGCGGCCGAGCAGGTCGTCGACAGCGTGGACGGCGCTGCGGCCGACGCCGATGAGCAGGACGGTGCGGCCGCGCCGCGCCGCGTGAACCTGCCGCCGGCCCCGCGGCCGGACGGCCCCTGGGACGTCTCCGAGGTCCCCGGCAGCCCGGCCGAGGGCCGGGTCGACCTGGGCGGCATCCTCGTACCCGGTGTCGAGGGCATGGAGCTGCGCGTCGAGGTCGCCGGTGACGCGATCGTGGCCGCGACCGTGGTGCTGCGCGACAGCGCCGTACAGCTGCAGGCCTTCGCCGCGCCCAAGAAGGAAGGCATCTGGGGCGAGGTCCGCGAGGAGATCGCCGCGGGCATCACCCAGCAGGGCGGCATCATCGACGAGGTCGAGGGTCCGCTGGGCTGGGAGCTGCGCGCGCAGGTCCCCGTACCGCTCCCGGACGGGCAGACCGGCGCCCAGCTGGTCCGCTTCGTCGGCGTCGACGGCCCGCGCTGGTTCCTGCGCGGTGTCATCTCCGGCCAGGGCGCGGTGCGCCCCGAGTCGGCCGGTCTGCTGGAGACGATCTTCCGGGACACCGTCGTCGTCCGCGGCGACGGCCCGATGGCCCCGCGTGACCCGATCGTCCTGAAGCTGCCGAACGACGCCCAGATGGTGCCGGACGGCGTGCAGACGGAGGAGCAGGAAGGCTCCCGCTTCGGCGGTGGCATGGGTCAGCTGGAGCGCGGCCCGGAGATCACCGAGGTCCGCTGACCTCCGCGGCCGCGAGGGCCGCGATCGTTTCAGGCCGTGGGCCGTACTCCCTGGGGGTACGGCCCACGGTGCTTCGCGGCGCCGGCGTCAGGGATTCGTCAGGGATGGGCGCCGGGGCCGCCAAAGGTGCGTGAACGGGGCAAACGTCCTTGAGAATGGGCCCATGGGACGCGGCAGGCTAAGGATCTATCTCGGCGCGGCACCCGGTGTGGGCAAGACCTACGCGATGCTCTCCGAGGGGCACCGCAGGGTGGAACGGGGCGCCGACTGCGTCGTCGGCTTCGTCGAGCACCACGGGCGGCCGCGGACCGAGGTGATGCTCCACGGGCTGGAGCAGGTCGAGCGCGGGGAGCTGACCCACCGGGGCGCGGTCTTCACCGAGATGGACGTGGACGCGGTTCTGGCCCGCAGGCCGGCGATAGCCCTCGTGGACGAACTGGCGCACACCAACGTCCCCGGCTCGCGCAACGCCAAGCGCTGGCAGGACGTCGAGGAGCTGCTGCGGGCCGGCATCGACGTCGTGACCACCGTCAACATCCAGCACCTGGAGTCCCTCGGGGACGTGGTCGAATCGATCACCGGGGTCCGGCAGCGGGAGACCGTCCCGGACGAGGTGGTCCGGCGGGCCGACCAGATCGAGCTGGTCGACATGGACCCGCAGGCGCTGCGGCGGCGGATGGCGCACGGGAACATATACAAGCCCGACAAGGTCGACGCGGCCCTGTCGAACTACTTCCGGCCCGGCAACCTCACCGCCCTGCGCGAACTCGCGCTGTTGTGGGTGGCCGACCGGGCGGACGAGTACCTCCAGGTGTACCGGGGCGAGCACGGCATCAGCTCCACCTGGCAGGCGCGCGAACGGATCGTCGTGGGGCTCACCGGCGGCCCGGAGGGGCGCACGCTGATCCGGCGCGCCTCGCGGATGGCGGCCAAGGGCTCCGGCAGCGAGATCCTCGCCGTGTACATCGCCCGCAGCGACGGGCTGACCGCGGCCTCGCCGAAGGAGCTCGCGATCCAGCGCACGCTGGTCGAGGACCTGGGCGGAACGTTTCACCATGTGATCGGCGACGACGTCCCGGAAGCGCTGCTCGAATTCGCCCGCGGGGTCAACGCCACCCAGATCGTGCTCGGCTCCAGCCGCCGCAAGACCTGGCAGTACGTCTTCGGCCCCGGCGTGGGCGCCACCGTGGCCCGGGACTCGGGCCCCGACCTCGACGTCCACATCGTCACGCACGAGGAGGTGGCCAAGGGGCGCGGGCTGCCGGTGGCCCGCTCGGGGGCCCGCCTCGGCCGGGCCCGGATCCTCGCCGGCTGGGCGGTGGGAGTGATCTTCCCCGTACTGCTGTGCCTGCTGCTCACCCACGTCGAGGCGGACCCGGGGCTCGCCAACGACATGCTGCTCTTCCTGGCGCTGACCGTGGCGGCGGCGCTGCTGGGCGGGCTCTGGCCGGCGCTGGCCTCGGCCGCGTTCGGCTCGCTGCTGCTGAACTACTACTTCGCCCCGCCCCTGCACCGGTTCACGATCTCCGACCCCAGGAACATCGTGGCGATCGCCATCTTCTTCGGGGTGGCCGTCTCGGTCGCGTCCGTGGTGGACCTGGCCGCCCGGCGCACCCACCAGGCCGCCCGGCTGCGCGCCGAGTCCGAGATCCTCTCCTTCCTCGCCGGCAGCGTGCTGCGCGGCGAGACGGCGCTGCCCGCGCTGCTGGAGCGGGTCCGCGAGACCTTCGCGATGGAGTCCGTGGCCCTGCTGGAGCGCGCGGGCGACACCGAGCCCTGGACCCGGGCCGGCAGCGTCGGCCCGGCGCCCGTGGACCGGCCCGAGGACGCCGATGTCGACATGCCGATCGGGGACCACATGGCGCTGGCCCTGTCCGGCCGGGTGCTGCCCGCCGAGGACCGCCGGGTGCTCGGCGCCTTCGCCGCCCAGGCCGCCGTGGTCCTGGACCGGCAGCGGCTGGTCGGGGAGGCCGAGGAAGCCCGCCGGCTGGCGGAGGGCAACCGGATCCGGACCGCGCTGCTGGCCGCCGTCAGCCATGACCTGCGTACGCCCCTCGCGTCCATCAAGGCCTCCGTGAGCTCCCTGCGCTCCGACGACGTGGAGTGGTCCGAGGAGGACCGCGCCGAACTCCTCGAAGGCATCGAGGACGGCGCCGACCGGCTCGACCACCTCGTGGGCAACCTGCTGGACATGTCCCGGCTGCAGACCGGCACCGTGACCCCGCTGATCAGGGAGATCGACCTCGACGAGGTGGTGCCGATGGCGCTCGGCGGCGTACCGGAGGACAGCGTGCTGCTCGACGTGCCCGAGACGCTGCCGATGGTCGCGGTGGATCCGGGGCTGCTGGAGCGGACCGTGGCCAACGTGGTGGAGAACGCCGTCAAGTACAGCCCGGCGGGCGAGCCGGTGCTGGTGGCGGCCAGCTTCCTCGGCGACCGGGTCGAGGTGCGCGTCGTCGACCGCGGCCCCGGTGTGCCCGACGAGGCCAAGGACCGGATCTTCGCCCCCTTCCAGCGGCACGGGGACGCCCCGCGCGGAGCCGGAGTGGGCCTCGGGCTCGCCGTGGCCCGGGGCTTCGCCGAGGCCATGGACGGCACCCTGGCGGCAGAGGACACCCCGGGAGGCGGGCTGACCATGGTGCTCACGCTCCGGGCGGCGAGCCGGGCGGGCCCGCCGCCGCGCGTCACGGTGGACGGCGAAGCCCGCGCCACCGGACCGGCGGCAGACATGATCATGGAAGACCTCGACGCGGAACGACAGAAGGCAGGACCTCAATGACCCGGGTGCTCGTGGTGGAAGACGAGCCGCAGATCGTCCGAGCCCTCGTGATCAACCTCAAGGCGCGCAGGTACGAGGTCGACGCCGCCGCGGACGGCGCGAGCGCACTGGAGCTCGCGGCCGCCCGCCACCCCGACGTGGTGTTGCTCGACCTGGGCCTGCCCGACATGGACGGGATCGAGGTGATCAAGGGCCTGCGCGGCTGGACCCGCGTGCCGATCCTGGTCCTCTCGGCCCGCCACACCTCCGACGAGAAGGTCGAGGCCCTCGACGCGGGCGCCGACGACTACGTCACCAAGCCCTTCGGCATGGACGAACTGCTGGCCCGGCTGCGCGCCGCCGTCCGCCGGGCCGAGCCGTCCGCCGGCGCGGGAGAGGACGAGGTGGTCGTGGAGACCGCCGGTTTCACGGTGGACCTGGCCGCGAAGAAGGCCGTACGGGAGGGGCGCGACGTACGGCTGACGCCCACCGAGTGGCACCTGCTGGAGGTCCTCGTCCGCAACGGCGGCAAGCTCGTCAGCCAGAAGCAGCTCCTCCAGGAGGTGTGGGGGCCCTCCTACGGCACCGAGACGAACTACCTGCGGGTCTACATGGCCCAGTTGCGCCGCAAACTGGAGGCGGATCCCTCGCACCCGCGGCACTTCATCACCGAGCCGGGCATGGGGTACCGCTTCGAGAGGTAGCTTCGATGGGCGGTCGTCACGCCGGTAGGCTTCCTTTCATGAGTGCTGAACCGCGTCCCGAGAAGTCCGTGAAGCCGGCCAAGGCGGCCAGGCCGGCGGGCCGGTTCCGCCGGATGATCGAGCGGCTGTCGTCCTCGCAGGAGGAGCTGCATTCGGCGGAGCTGCAGGAGGACGCAGAAGCCGCGGGCTGCACGCGGATCTGCGACTGCCACGACCGCCAGATAGTCAAGGTGACGGGCACCCTGCGCACCGTCACCCTGAGGCCCCGCGCGGGCGTGCCCGCCCTGGAGGCCGAGCTGTTCGACGGCTCGGCGGCTCTGGACGTGGTCTGGCTCGGGCGTCGCTCGATCGTGGGAATCGAGCCCGGCCGCCGTCTGATCGCCTCCGGGCGCATCTCCATGAGCCACGGCCGCCGGGTGCTCTTCAACCCGAAGTACGAACTCCGACCGCTCGGACAGGAGCACTGACCGGTGATGTCACTCGACGGACCGACCCCTCCGGAACCCGCCGCCACGCCTGACGCGGACCAGAAGGCGGTGACGCAGGCGGCGCTGTTCGACGCGTTCGGAGGCATCCGGGGCACCGTGGAGACGATGCTCCCCGGCCTGCTCTTCGTGATGATCTACACGATCAACAAGGACGTGAAGTCCTCCGCGATCGCGGCGGGCGCGGTCGCGGTGCTGCTGGTGATCGTGCGGCTGCTGCGCAAGGACACGGTCAAACACGCGTTCAGCGGGGTCTTCGGCGTGGGCGTGGGCGTGGCCTTCGCCCTGTTCACGGGCGACGCCAAGGGCTTCTACCTGCCGGGCATGATCTACGGCGTCTGCCTGGGCGCGGCCTTCACGCTCTCGGCGCTGGTCGGCTTCCCGCTGCTGGGCGTCATCCTCGGGCCGGTCTTCAAGGAGAACCTGTCCTGGCGGACGCGCAACCCGGGGCGCAAGAAGGCGTACGTGAAGGCCAGCCTCGCGTGGGGGCTGATCTTCCTCGCCAAGTACGCGATCCTCTTCCCGCTGTACTGGTGGGGCGACGCGACGCAGCTCGGCTGGGTGCTGATCGCGCTGAAGCTGCCGCCGATGGTTCTCGCGGTGTACTTCACGTGGGTGTTCCTGGCGAAGGCGCCGCCGCCGATCGATGTGATCGCGGAGTGGGAGGCCAAGGAAGCCGCCGAGGCTGCCGCCGGCGAGAAGCGGGCCTGAGCCGCACGTGAAGGGGCGGGGTGACCGAGTCGGTCACCCCGCCCCTTCGTCGTTCACGGGTGCGGCGCCGTTGCCGGGGCTCTGCCCCGGACCCCGCGCCTCAAACGCCGGCGGGGCTGGAGGGGCGGGGCTGGAACGGCAGGGCTACCGGCGGGCCTGGAGGAGGTCCTCCAGTTGCTCCTCGCGGGCCTGGGCGGCCACGAAGAGGAGTTCGTCGCCCGCTTCCAGGGTCTCCTCCGCGTGCGGGGTGAGGACCCGGTTGCCGCGGATGATCGTGACCAGCGAGGTGTCCTCGGGCCAGGCGATCTCGCCGATCTGGGTGCCCGCCACCGAGGAGTCCGCCGGGAGGGTCAGCTCGACCAGGTTCGCGTCGCCGTGGCTGAAGCGCAGCAGGCGCACCAGGTCGCCGACGCTGACGGCCTCCTCGACCAGGGCCGACATCAGACGCGGCGTCGAGACCGCGACGTCGACGCCCCAGGACTCGTTGAAGAGCCACTCGTTCTTCGGGTTGTTCACGCGCGCCACGACCCGCGGGACCCCGTACTCGGTCTTGGCGAGGAGGGAGACGACGAGGTTGACCTTGTCGTCACCGGTGGCGGCGATGACCACGTTGCAGCGCTGGAGCGCGGCCTCGTCCAGCGAGGTGATCTCGCAGGCGTCGGCCAGCAGCCACTCGGCCTGCGGCACCCGCTCCACCGAGATGGCGGTCGGCGCCTTGTCGACGAGGAGGACCTCGTGGCCGTTCTCCAGCAGTTCACCCGCGATGGAGCGGCCCACCGCGCCGGCTCCGGCGATCGCGACCCTCATGCGTGTGCCTCCTCGGGCCCCTCGGCGAAGGCCGCCTCGACCTTGTCGATCTCGTCCGTGCGCATCATCACGTGGACGAGGTCGCCCTCCTGCAGGACCGTCTGCGACGTCGGCAGCATGGCCTCGCCCAGTCGTGTGAGGAACGCGACCCGCACGCCCGTCTCGTCCTGCAACTTGCTGACCTTGTGCCCGACCCAGGAGGCGGAGGTGTGCACCTCGGCGAGCTGTACGCCGCCGCTCGGGTCGCGCCACAGCGGCTCGGCGCCCGAGGGCAGCAGCCGGCGCAGCATCTGGTCGGCGGTCCACCGTACGGTCGCGACGGTGGGGATGCCGAGGCGCTGGTAGACCTCGGCGCGCTTGGGGTCGTAGATGCGGGCGGCGACGTTCTCGACGCCGAACATCTCGCGGGCCACGCGGGCGGCGATGATGTTGGAATTGTCACCACTGCTGACCGCGGCGAAGGCTCCCGCCTCCTCGATCCCGGCCTCACGCAGGGTGTCCTGGTCGAATCCGACTCCGGTGACCCGGCGGCCACCGAAACCGGCGCCCAGGCGGCGGAATGCGGTGGGGTCCTGGTCGACGACGGCGACCGTATGCCCCTGCTGTTCCAGGGTCTGTGCGAGAGCGGAGCCCACTCTTCCGCAGCCCATGATGACGATGTGCACGGCCGTCCTTCCGGCTGTCAGCGGCTCGCTGGTTCCCAGCCTCATTGCATGCTCTGGCTTAACAGGGTCTCAGACCATGGCCCAAGCTACACACGGGCGGTCACGAGTGTGACCTCTTGTGCTGCGGTTGGGGCCCTGCGGAGGAGGAAATGGGGTGGGATTGCAGTGTGAGGGGGTGGGGGGTTCGTCAGTCTGATTTCGAACGCTTACGATCCTCTGCGTGTCCAAACTGACCGACCTGCCCAAACGGATCCTGATCGGCCGGGCGCTACGCAGCGACCGTCTGGGAGAAACACTCCTCCCCAAACGGATCGCCCTTCCCGTTTTCGCCTCCGACCCGCTCTCCTCGGTGGCATATGCCCCCGGCGAGGTCTTGCTGGTCCTCTCGATCGCGGGCGTCTCTGCGTACAGCTACAGCCCCTGGATCGCCCTCGCGGTCGTCGTGCTGATGTTCACCGTCGTCGCCTCGTACCGGCAGAACGTCCACGCGTACCCCAGCGGTGGTGGTGACTACGAGGTCGCCAACACCAACCTCGGGCCCAAGGCCGGTCTCACCGTGGCCAGCGCCCTGCTCGTCGACTACGTGCTGACCGTCGCCGTGTCGATCGCCTCGGGCGTCGAGAACCTCGGCTCGGCCATCCCCTTCGTCGTCGAGCACAAGGTGTTCTGCGCCGTCGGGATGATCCTGCTGCTCACGTTGCTGAACCTGCGCGGCATGAAGGAATCCGGAAAACTCTTCGCGATTCCGACCTACGTCTTCGTCGCCGCCGTATTCATCATGATCGCCTGGGGTGCCTGGAAGGGTCTCGTCCTCGGCGACACGATGAAGGCCCCGACCGCCGATTTCGAGATCAAGGCCGAAAAGGCGGGACTGGCCGGCTTCGCGCTGATCTTCCTGCTGTTGCGCGCCTTCTCGTCCGGCTGTGCCGCGCTCACCGGCGTCGAGGCGATCAGCAACGGCGTGCCCGCCTTCCGCAAGCCCAAGAGCAAGAACGCCGCGACCACACTGGCCCTGATGGGCGCCCTGGCCGTGACCATGTTCTGCGGCATCATCGCCCTGGCCATGGCCACCGACGTCAGGATGGCCGAGAACCCCGCCGAGGACCTGCTCGTGGGCGGCGTGCCGGTCGGCCCCTCGTACGTCCAGAACCCGGTGATCTCCCAGGTGGCCGAGGCGGTCTTCGGCGACGGCTCGTTCTTCTTCATCCTGCTCGCCGCCGCCACCGCGCTCGTGCTGTTCCTCGCCGCGAACACCGCCTACAACGGCTTCCCGCTGCTCGGCTCGATCCTCGCCCAGGACCGCTACCTGCCGCGCCAGCTGCACACCCGCGGCGACCGGCTCGCCTTCTCCAACGGCATCGTGCTCCTGGCGGGCGCCGCGGCGCTGCTGACCTGGCTCTACGGGGCCGACTCGACGAAGCTCATCCAGCTCTACATCGTCGGCGTCTTCGTCTCGTTCACGCTCAGCCAGACCGGCATGGTCCGACACTGGAACCGGCACCTGAAGTCGGAGACGGACCCCGCCAAGCGCCGCCACATGATCCGCTCCCGCGCGATCAACACCTTCGGCGCCTTCTTCACCGGCCTGGTGCTGGTCGTCGTCCTGGCCACCAAGTTCACGCACGGTGCCTGGGTCGCCCTGCTCGGCATGGTGATCTTCTACGCCACGATGACCGCGATCCGCCGGCACTACGACCGGGTCGCCGTCGAGATCGCCGCGGCCGAGGAGCGCCCCGACGAATACGTGCGCCCCTCGCGCGTGCACTCCGTCGTCCTGGTCTCCAAGCTCCACAAGCCCACGCTGCGCGCACTGGCCTACGCCAAGCTGCTGCACTCCAACCGGCTGGAGGCGCTCAGCGTCAACGTGGACGAGGCCGAGACCAAGGCCCTCAAGGCGGAGTGGGACCGGCGCGGGATCAACGTCCCGCTCAAGATCCTCGACTCGCCGTACCGCGAGATCACCCGCCCGGTGGTCGAGTACGTCAAGGGCCTGCGCAGCGAGAACCCGCGCGACGCGGTCAGCGTGTACATCCCCGAGTACGTCGTCGGCCGCTGGTACGAACACCTGCTGCACAACCAGAGCGCGCTGCGGCTCAAGGGCCGGCTGCTCTTCACCCCCGGTGTGATGGTCACCTCGGTGCCCTACCAGCTGGAGTCCTCGGAACTCGCGAAGAAGCGGGCGAGGAAGCACGCGGAGTGGAGCGCCCCGGGCGCGGTGCGCCGCGGACCGGTGGACGCGCCGCGTCCCAAGGACCCGGCGGCGAAGTAGCGGCCCTGGTGGTTGGTGAACGGCCGGACGAGATCCACGTAAACTGGTGGGTCGGTCGTCCGGCCGTTTTCCTTTTTCAGTTTTTTGGAGTCTCCCCACCATGACGAGCGCCGAGCAGAACGAGAAGCAGTCACTGGTCGGGGAGGAGTACGAGGTCGAGGTCGGCCCCGTCGCGCACGGTGGCCACTGCATCGCCCGCACCGCCGACGGCCGCGTCCTGTTCGTCCGCCACACCCTGCCCGGCGAGAAGGTCGTCGCGAAGGTCACCGAGGGCGACGTGGACTCCCGCTTCCTGCGCGCGGACGCCATCACCGTCCTCACGGCCTCCAAGGACCGCGTCGAGGCCCCCTGCCCGTACGCCGGCCCCGGCAAGTGCGGCGGCTGCGACTGGCAGCACGCCAAGCCCGGCGCCCAGCGCCGGCTCAAGGGCGAGGTCGTCGCCGAGCAGCTGAAGCGGCTCGCCGGCCTCACCCCGGAGGAGGCGGGCTGGGACGGCACCGTCATGCCCGCCGAGGGCGACAAGCTGCCCGCGGGCCAGGTCCCGCAGTGGCGCACCCGCGTGCAGTTCGCGATCGACGAGGACGGCAACGCCGGCCTGCGCAAGCACCGCTCGCACGACATCGAGCTGATCGACCACTGCATGATCGCGGCGCCGGGCGTCTCCGAACTCGGCATCGAGAAGCAGGACTGGCCCCAGATGGCCACCGTCGAGGCCATCGCCGCTTCGGGCTCGGGCGACCGCCAGGTCGTCCTCACCCCGCGCCCCGGCGGCCGCCTGCCCCTCGTCGAGCTCGACAAGCCCGTCTCGGTCCTCCGGGTCGAGGAGAAGGACGGCGGCGTCCACCGCGTCCACGGCCGCCCCTTCGTCCGCGAGCGCGCGGACGGCCGTACGTACCGGGTCGGCATGGGCGGCTTCTGGCAGGTCCACCCGCAGGCCGCGGACACCCTGATCAAGGCCGTCATGCAGGGCCTGATGCCGCGCAAGGGCGAGATGGCCCTCGACCTCTACTGCGGCGTCGGCATCTTCGCGGGCGCCCTCGCGGAACGCCTCGGCGAGACCGGCGCCGTCCTCGGCATCGAGTCGACGAAGCGCGCGGTGGAGGACGCCCGCCACAACCTGGCCGACTTCCCCCGGGTCCGCATCGAACAGGGCAAGGTCGAAACCGTCCTCCCGAAGACCGGCATCACGGAGTGCGACCTGGTCGTCCTGGACCCCCCGCGCGCCGGCGCCGGCAAGCAGACGGTCCGCCACGTGGCCGGCCTCTCGGCCCGCCGCATCGCCTACGTGGCCTGCGACCCGGCGGCGTTGGCCCGCGACCTGGGCTACTTCAAGGACAACGGCTACCGCGTCCGCACGCTGCGGGTCTTCGACCTGTTCCCGATGACGCACCATGTGGAGTGCGTGGCGATCCTGGAGCCCATCGCGAAGGACGCCTGACCGGCGGTTTCGCGCGTGCGCGTTATTCCTCCACGGGATCGGACTCTGTAACCGACCGACCACCCGTCGCGCGGGCCGTGGGTGGGTCGCCCGCGGCCCGCGCGGTGCGCCGGGTCAGGTGGTGTCGACGCGTACGTCGCCGCCCTTCGAGTGGACCTGCACCTTGTGCGGGGACGACGCGGCGTCCTCCACCGAGACGTTTCGCGAACCCGTGGCGGAGGCCACGTCCAGGGCGTACGGTCCGGCGGGGACTCGGACCGAGACGTCGCCGCCGTCCGTGGTCGCGGAGATCCGCCGGGGGGCGGCCGTCAGGCGGGCCGTGATGTCACCCCCGTCGGTGTGCGCCACCACGTCCTCGGCGGTGCTGTCCTCGATGGAGATGGCGCCGCCGCCCGTCTTGGCCGAGGTCGCGGCCGCGAGCCCGCGCACGATGATGTCGCCGCCCGCGCTGTCCAGGCGTACGGGCACGTCCTGCGGCGCCTCGATGCGCAGGTGCACCCCGCAGCCGGGCAGGCCGGTCTCCCCGCAGCCGGCGGCCGTCAGCCGGAGCGTGCCCGAGGTGACGGAGTGGGAGGTCGCCGGCGCGGTCCGGCGGAAGCGCACGGTCTCGGTGACCTTGACTTTTGAACCGGCGGGAGCGGCGGTCACCTCGATGTCCCCGCCCTCGTTGGTCACCTCCAATGCCCGTACCGCGTCGGGAAGTTCGTACGAGTGATGTTCGGTGCGGGTGTCGGTCGGGAGGGCGGTGCAGCCTGTCAGCAGGGCGCCTGTCGTCGCTGCTGCGAGCAGTGACGGCAGGGCGGCGCGGGTCGCGCGGCTGCGGAGGGAGGGGGCGGGGATGCGGGTGCGCACGGGACTTCCTTCGGTCGGGGTCGGTTCCACGGGTGCGGACGCTAGGGCTCCACGTGTCGTGGCCACAGGCCGAACGGGCCTGTCTGGGGTGGGTCAGGGGTCGGTCTGGGGTCCCGGCCCCGGCGCACAAGGGGATCTTTAGGGCTGGTGTCGACCATGGGGCGAGTCGGGACCGCCGCGTGTGGGCAGCCCGGCGTGTTCCGTATGTCCGGCGCGAGGGGGAGCGATGCCGAACCAGTCCACATTCACCGCTGTCGTACACGAGCGGACCGCCCAACTGGCCGACCGCGTCGCCCACGTCGAGCTGCGCGACCGGGGCCTGCCGCGCGAGCTGACGTACGGGGAACTGGACCGTCAGGCGCGCCGGATCGCGTCCGTCCTCCAGGAGCGCGGCGCCACGGGTGCCCCCGTCCTGCTGCTGTACGCCTCCTCCGCCGAGTTCCTCACCGCCTACGCGGCCTGCCTGTACGCCGGGGCCGTGGCGGTGCCCAGCCCGCTGCCCGGCGGCGAGCGGGCCCGCCGTACCGACCGGGTCACCGCCGTGCTGCGCGACACCGGTGCCCACCTCGTCCTGACCGAGCGGGAGCATGCCCCGGCCGTCTCCCGGTGGCTGGCCGAGACGCTCGTCGACGGAGTGTCCTGCCTGGCGACCGACCTGCCCGGGCTGGGGGATGCGGACGCCTGGGTCCCGGTGCGCACCCGGCCGGACGACCTCGCGTTCCTCCAGTACACCTCGGGCTCGGTCTCCGACCCGCGCGGAGTGATGATCAGCCATCGGAACCTGATGCACAATCAGACGCTGCTCCGGCAGGTGCTGCGCACCACCTCCGACGACCGGTTCGGCGGCTGGCTCCCGCACTTCCACGACATGGGCTTCATCGCCCACCTCCTGCACCCCCTGTGGCTGGGCAGCACGTCCGTGCAGATGCAGCCCGCCTCCTTCGTCAAGCGGCCGGTGCGCTGGCTGCGCGCCATCGAGGAATACGGCGTGACCATCGGCGGCGGCCCCAACTTCTGCTACGACCTGTGCGTCGACCGGGTCCGCGACGAGGACATCGCCGGACTCGACCTCTCCCACTGGCGGCTCGCCCTCAACGGCGCCGAGCCGGTGCGCCAGACCACCATGGCGGCCTTCGCCGAGCGGTTCGCCCCGGCCGGTCTGCGGCCCGAGACCATGTACCCCTGCTACGGCCTGGCCGAGACCACCCTCCTGGTGGCCGCCGGTACCCCCGGTGCCCTGCACCACGGCATGCGCGCCGACGCCGCCGCCCTGGAAGAGGGCCGGTTGGAGCCCGCCGCCCCCTCGAAGCCCGGACGCACCCTCGTGTCCTGCGGCGCTGCCGCGGGTTACGACCTGCGGATCGTCGACCCCGAGGCCGGGCTGGAGCTGCCGCCGGGCGCCGTCGGCGAGATCTGGCTGCGCGGCGACAGCGTCGCGAGCGGCTACTGGCGGCGGCCCGCGGAGACCGAGCACACCTTCCGCGCCACTCTCGGCGATGAAACCGGATACCTGCGCACCGGCGACCTCGGCACCATCGATGACGGGAAGCTGTACGTGACCGGGCGGGTCAAGGAGCTGATCATCCTCAACGGACGCAACGTCTACCCGCAGGACATCGAATGGGCCGTGCGCGGCATCTCGCCCGCCCTCGGCTCCGGGGTCGGGGCGGCGTTCTCGGTCGACGCGGGCGGCACCGAGCAGCTCGTCGTGGTCCAGGAGGTCAGACCGGCCGACAGCGACGCGGAGAACCGGCGCGCCCTGGCCCGCCGGATCGTCGAGACCGTCGGCGCGGAGTTCGGCATCCCCGTGGCCAACGTCCTGCTCGTACGCGCCGGGGTGATCGGGCGCACCACCAGCGGAAAGATCCAGCGCACCCTGATGCGCCGCATGTTCCTGCGCGGTGAACTCCGCGCCGACCACGAGCTGCTCGATCCGGCCGTCAAGGCCATGGTCCGCGCCCGTGATCTCGCCCTCGGCGAGGACCTGCTCACCCCCGAGCCGGCCGGGGGTGGCGGCCGGTGGTGACGGCCCCTCTCCTGTCCCGTCCCGCCGAGGGCACCGGCCCGGAGGGCAGCGCGCGGGCCGCCGGCCCCGGGCAGAGCGCGCAGGCGCGCGCCGCCCGGCTGGAGGGAGCCCTCGGCGACCCGGCCGACCCGGCCAACCCCTTCGGGTACGCGCCGCTGCTCGCGGCGGACCGGGCGGCAGACCGGTTCACGGCCGGCGAGGAACTCCTCGACGAGCTACGGGTGTTCGCCGAGTTCGTGCCCGTCGAGCTCGACGGGCGCCTGGACACCTTCGAGAACCTCGTGGCCGTCCTGCGTCCCGTGTTCCGCCGTGACGTGGGCCTGGGCATGGGATACGGGGCGATGAGCTGGATGGCCGCCTCCGACGTGTGGCTGGCCGGCACCACGCGCCAGCGCACCTGGCTGGCGGACACGATGCTGGCCGGTGGCAAGGCGGCCATCGCCCAGCACGAGACCCCGCACAGCAACGACTACGTCCGCAGCCAGGTCACGGCCCGCCGCGAGGGTGCCACGCTGGTCCTGAGCGGCGCCAAACCGCTCATCAACAACCTGGAACGGGCGCGCGCCCTGGTCCTGTTCTGCCGTACCGACCCGGCCCCGGGCAGCCGCAGCCACTCCGCACTGCTGCTCGATCCCGCCGCGCTGCCGACCGGCAGCGCCACGTTACTGCCCCGCCACCTCGCCGTGGGCCTGCGCGGATGCCGGTTCGCGGGCCTGGAGTTCGCCGACTGCCCGGTGCCGGCCGACACGCTGCTCGGCCCCCTCGGCAGCGGAGTGGCGACCGCCCTGCGCTCCTTCCAGGCCAGCCGTACGGTGATCTCCGCGCTCGCGGTCGGGGCGGTGGACACCGTCCTGCGCACCGCCACCGGCTTTGCCGAGTCCGTCCGCTCGCCCGCCGCATCCGGGGCGGGAACCGACGCCGACCAGGCCTTCTCCGCGACCACCGGCGCCTTCGTCAACCTTCTGCTGTACGACGCCCTCGCCGTGGTCTCGCTGCGCGCGCTGCAGTTGCTGCCCGAGCAGACCAGCGTGTTCTCCGCGGCGCTCAAGTACCTGCTGCCCAAGGTGCTCACCGAGACCATGTACGACCTGTCGACGGTGCTGGGCTCCGGGATCTACAGCCGCGAGGGCACCCTCGGGATCTTCCAGAAGCACGTGCGCGACGTACCGGTCCTGAGCCTGGGCCACGCCGGCTCGGCCGCCTGCCAGGCCACCCTCGTCCCGCAGTTGTCGCACCTGGCCCGCTTCTCGTGGTTCCGCGAGCAGCCTGCGCCCGCCGCCTTGTTCCGCCCCTGGGACCCCCTGCCCACCGTGCCTCCCGAGCGGCTCGCGCTGGCCTCGGGGCGGGACGCGGTCGTGGCCTGCCTGCCGCTGCTCGGCGCCGGCATCACCGGCGCCGACCCCTGCACACGGGCGCTCGCCGGACTCGTCGGGGTCCTCACCGGCGAGCTGCGCGAACTGCGCGACCGGGTACGGGCCCTGGACGACGGCGGGCGCGCGCCGCTGCCCACCGCTGCCGGCTTCGCCCTGGCCGACCGGTACGCGCTGCTGCTGGCCGGCGCGGCGGTGCTGGGCGTGTGGCACCACGCCGGCGGGGGCGGGGACCCCTTCCTCGCCGACGCCGCCTGGGCCGCAGCCGCCCTGCACCAGGTGGCCCGCCGGCTCGGCGCCCGCGTACCCGCTCTGCCACCCGAGTGCGAGGCCCGGCTGCGGCAGGAGACCCGGGCCAGATTCGGCACGCAGCACAGTTACGACCTCTACAACACCCCCCTGTACGGCTGACCGGACCGCGGCCCCCGCCGAAGGAGTTCACCGATGACCGCTCCCACCGCCCGCACCGCCCCGGGCGCAGCCGCGCCGCTGCACCGGTGGCTGCTGGACCGGGCCGCGCTCTACCTGCGCCGTCCGGCCGCCACCCTCGACCCCGGGGTCCCGCTCGCCGAGTACGGCCTGGACTCGGTCATCGCCCTCAGCCTGTGCGGCGATCTGGAGGACGAGTTCGGACTCCAGGCCGAGCCGACCCTGCTGTGGGACCACCCCACGCTGGAAGGCCTGGGCGCCTACCTGGCCACGGTGCTCCCCGACGGCGCCGCGACGCTCCCCGCGGGGGCCGCGACCGCGCCGACCGCGACCGCGCCGACCGCGCGGAGGAGGGGCTGATGGAGGGCATAGCCGTCGTCGGCGTCGACTGTCTCTTCCCCGGTGTTCACGGAGCTCCGGCCTATTGGGACCTGCTCATGCGCCGGGGCGAGGTGACCGGCGCCGTCCCGGAGGACCGGTGGCGGGCCGAGGAGTTCCCCAGCGTCTCCCGGGGCGGCTTCGCCGCGGACATCGACGTCTTCGACCACGTCTTCTTCGCCGTCCCGCCGCGCGAGGCCGCGGCCATGGACCCGCACCAGCGGATGCTGCTCCAGTGCGCCTGGCGGGCCATCGAGGACTCGGGCACCGCGCCGTCCGCCCTCGCCGGCTCCGAGACGGGCGTGTTCGTCGGCGTGATGGGCGGCGAGTGGGGGCGGCTGACCATGTCCGACTCCCGGTGGGTCACCCCGCAACTGGGAGCCGGCAGCAGCGCGGGAATGATCGCGAACCGGGTCTCGTACCACCTCGACCTCGGCGGCCCGAGCCTCGCGGTCGACACGGCCTGCTCCTCCTCCCTCGTGGCCGTGCACCTGGCCGTGAACTCCCTGCTGTCGGGCGAGTGCGATACCGCCCTGGCCGCCGGGGTGAACCTGGTGCTCTCCCCGGCCCTGGGCCTGGTGTACGAGCAGATGGGCCTCGCGGCCCCGGACGGGCGGTGCAAGCCCTTCAGCACGGACGCCGACGGCATCGGACGGGGCGACGGTGTGGCGGTGGTCGTCCTGCGCCGGCTGGCGGACGCGCTCGCCGACGGCAGCCGCGTCTACGCCGTCATCCGGGGCACCGCCGTCAACCAGGACGGGCGCAGCAACGGGGTCACCGCCCCGAGCCGCTGGTCCCAGCAGAAGGTGCTGGAGGCCGCCTACCGCAGGGCCGGCGTCACCGCCGACCAGGTCCGCTTCGTCGAGGCGCACGGCACGGGCACCGTCCTCGGCGACGCCATCGAGTGCGCCGCCCTCGGCTCGGTGCACGGGGTGGAGCGCGACCAGCCCTGCGCCATCGGCTCCGTGAAGGGCAACCTCGGCCACACCGAGGGCGCCGCGGGCATCGTGGGACTCGTCAAGGCGGCGCTGGCCCTTCACCACCGGATCGTGCCGGCCAGCCTCTTCGCCGACCGGGAGAACCCGCGGCTGCGGCTCGCCGAGCGGGGGCTGCGGCTGCTGCGCTCTCCCCTGCGGCTGCCGCGCGGCGAGTCCTTCGCCGGCGTCAGCAGCTTCGGCATGGGCGGGACCAACGCCCACGCCGTGCTCGCGAGCGCGCCCCGCACCGAGGTCGTACGGTCGCAGGCGGGCCCCGCCGCACGCACCGGAAGCACCGCACACGCCGGAAGCACCGCAAGCACCGCACACGCCGGAAGCACCGCAAGCACCGGGCCCGCCGGCGGCGCCCCGGCGGCCGGTGTGTTCACGCTCACCGCCGACTCCCCGGCGGGGCTGCGCCGCAACCTCGTCGCCCAGGCCGCCGCCCTGCGCGCCCGCCCGCGCGGGCCCGTGGCGGCGCTGTGCTGGAGCTCTGCCCGCGTCAAGACCGGCCTGTCCCACCGATACGCCGTCACCGCGCGCGACACCCGGGAACTGGCCGAGGTCCTCGAACGCGCCGCGGCGAGCGGCGGCGAGGGAGTCGGCCGCCCCCGCTCGTGGTCGGCGCCCACGGTCGCCTTCCTCTTCACCGGGCAGGGCGGCCAGTATCCCGGCATGACCGCGGGCCTGTACCGGGAGTCGCGCGCCTACCGGCGGCACCTCGACGCCGCCGACACGGCCCTCGCCCCGCACACCGGCCACTCCGTGCGCGAGCTGATCCTCACCGGCGACCGCCGGATCGGCAGCACCCGCCACGCCCAGCCCGCCCTCTTCGCCGTCGGTTACGCCCTGGCCGCGACCTTCGCCGAACTGGGGGTGCGACCCGCCGCCGTACTGGGTCACGGGGTCGGGGAGTACGCCGCCGCCGTGGCCGCCGGCGTGCTCGGCCTCGGCGACGCGGCCCGTCTGGTGGCCGCACGCGGAGCCCTCATGGCCGAACTGCCCCCGGACGACGCCATGCCGGCGGTCTCCGGAGCCTTCCACCCGGCCGTGCCGGCTCCCGTACTCCCGCACCTGCGGGACGCCGCCCGGGGCCTGCGCGCGGAGCGGCCACAGGTGCCGTTCGCCTCCACGCGCCACGGGCGGATGCTGCGCGAGGAGCCGCTGGACGCCGACTACTGGGTGGCCCAGGCCGCCGAGCCGGTGCTCTTCGGGGACGCCCTGAGCGCCCTCATGCGGGAGAGCGGACCGACCCACCTGCTCGAACTGGGGCCCCGCCCGCAGTTGCCGCCGCCGGCCGGGATGGCCGGGGAGGCCCACGGCGCCGAGTTCCTGCACCCCTGCCCCGGGCCCGAGGCGACGGGGCGGGACCTCGCCGAGGTCGTCGCGCGGCTGTACACGGCGGGCCTCGACCCTGACTGGGCCATGCTGTACGCACCCGAGGACCGCCGCGTCGAACCGCTGGCGCCGTACGTCTTCGACCCCGAGCGCCGCTTCCGCGAGGAGCGCCCGGCGGCGGTGGCGGCCGTGGCCGACCGGATGCCGGGCCCCGTCGACGCGTCGGCGGGTGCCGCCCCCGGAGCGGACTTCGTCCGGGCATTGCGCGTGGAAGCGGACCCCGTACTGGCCGCCGTCGTCGCCGCCGTCCACGAGGTCGGCGGCTACCCGGAGGGCACGGTCGGGCCCGCCACCCGCTTCTACGAGGACCTCGGCTTCGACTCCGTGATGATCATGCAGCTCAAGGACCGGATCGAGGCCCGGCTGCCGCGGCCGGCCGACGTGTCCGTACCGGAGATGTTGCCCGCGCTGGGCTCGGTCGCCGCGCTGACCGGGTTCCTCACCGACCACCTGGCCGCTGCGGGGACCCCGGCCGCATGAAGGAGAGCACCATGCACCCCACCGCGTATCTCGCGGCCACCGGCTCCGCCCTGCCCGGAGAGCCGGTCGGCAACGGCGAATTGGGCGCGGCCCTCGGCGTGAGCGACGAGTGGATCGACCTGTTCGTCGGCACCCGCAGCCGGCACTTCGCCCGGAACCTGGCCACCGGCGAGATCGGCGACACGCTCGCCGACCTGTGCGCCGAGGCCGCCACCCGGGCCCTGGCGGACAGCGGGCTGCCACCGGCGGACATCGAGTTCCTCGTCCTGGCGACGGCCACCCCCGACCGGCTGCTGCCCACCACCGCCACCGAGGTGGCCGACCGGCTCGGTCTCGACCACCTGCCCGCCTACCAACTGCAGTCCGGCTGCTCCGGAGCACTCCAGGCCGTCGAGCTCGGCCGGGCCCTGCTGGGCGCGGGCGCCGGGGCCGGCCTGGTGATCGGCGGGGACGTCACCCACCGCCATCTGGACCTGCGGCCCGGCGCGGTACGGCGGCCCACCCGCGAACTGGTCAACTACGTGCTCTTCGGGGACGGCGCGGGGGCGGCCGTGCTGACGGCTGAACCCGCCGGGCACCGGGTCGCGGTCCACGGCGTGGTGCACGCGCTCGCGGGCCTGGGCCGCGAGCCCGGGCAGCTGGTGGACTGGTACGGGGTCGGCGATCGCGCGTCGGAGCGGACCCTGCTGGCCGAGGACTACAAGGCCATCGAGCAGCAGGTGCCCGAGATGGCCGCCGAGGTCCTGTGGGACCTGCTCGGCCTGGTCGGCTGGAGGCCCGAGGAGATCGCGTGGCTGTTGCCCCCGCAGCTGTCCGGGCGGATGACCGAGCGGGTGAGGGAGCGGTTGCCGCTGCCGGACGCCCGCGAGATCTCCTGCGTCGCGGACACCGGAAACACCGGCAACGCCCTGCCCTTCCTCCAGCTCGACCGGCTGCTGCCGGAGATGACCGCGGGCGAGCGGGCGCTCGTCCTGGCGGTCGAGTCCAGCAAGTGGATCAAGGCCGGGCTGGCCCTGGAGAGGGTCTGAGGTCTCCGTGAACGCGAGCTCCGCGGACCGAAGTCCGCATGAATCCGAGGTACGCATGAACGACAGCGGTGGTGCGCTGGAGCGGTTGCGCCGGCTCCGTGCACACGGGCGGTTGGAGGCCGCGTACGACACGGTCCCGGCGCTGCTCGCCCGCTGCGAGGCGGCCGAGGACCCGGTGGAACTGCGCCGCATCGGGCGGCTGCTCGCCACAGCCGACCGGGCCCGGATCCGGGAGCTGCATCCCGAACTCCCCGTGGTCACGGTGGCGGTCACCGGCCAGTCCACCGTCGCGCCCGTCATCGACCCGCTCTCCGCCGAACTCGCCCGCCACGGACTGCTGCTGGAACCCCGACTCGGTGACCAGGGTGCCTGGGTGCACGACCTCGCCGACCCGGCGGGGGCCTTCCACGCACCGGACCACGACCTGGCGCTGTGTCTGCTCGACGCGGAGGCGGTGTTCTCGCGGGTGCCGGCCGTATGGCACGTGGCGGACGTGCGGCGGGCCGCCGAAGAGGTGCTCGGCCTGCTCGCGGCGGTGGCGGCCGGGCGGGCCGAGCGCGGGCACGGGCCGCTGGTGCTCACCACCGTCCCGCTGCCCCGCAGCTACGCGCACCGGTTGCTGGACCACCGGTCCCGGGCCGGCCTGGGGGTGGCGTGGCGGGAGTTCAACTGCGGTCTGCTGCGGCTGGCCGAGTCCTGCCCCGGCGTGACCGTGCTCGACCTCGAGCCGCTCGTCGCCGACGGCGGGCCGGTTCGCGACGCGCGGCTCGCGCACTACGCGGGGGCGCGGCTGGGGGCGGCCCTGCTGGCGGCCTGTGCCAGGGAGACGGGCCATCTGATCCGGTCGCTGCGCGGGATGACGCGCAAGTGCCTCGTGCTCGACCTCGACCACACCCTCTGGGACGGGGTCCTCGCGGAGGACGGTCCGGCGGGGGTCGGCGCCGCCGGCACCGACCGCGGCAGGGCCTTCGGGGACCTCCAGCGAACGGTCGCGCAACTGGCCTCCCAGGGCGTGCTGCTCGCGGCGTGCAGCAAGAACGACCGCACCGACGTCCTGGCCGCGCTGTCCGGGCACCCGGACATGGTCCTGCGCGCGGAGGACTTCGTGCTCATCAGCGCGGACTGGTCCCCGAAGGACGGGCGACTGCGCGCCATCGCGGCAGAACTCGGCATCGCACCCGAAGCGCTTGTCTTCGTGGACGACTCCCCGGCCGAGTGCGGGCTGATCCGCCAGGAGCTGCCCGGGGTGGCCGTCGTGCGCTTCGACGACGAGCCCGCCCTCCATGTGGAGCGGCTGCTGCGGGACGGCTGGTTCGACTGCCCGAGCGTGACGGGCGACGACCGGTCCCGAAGCCGTCGATATCAGGCCGAATGCAGGCGCCGGGAGACCAGGGAGAGGTCCGCGACGGCGCAGGACTATCTCAGGGACCTCGACATCCGTCTGGAGTTCGGCCCGCCGAGGGGTCGGGAATTGGCCAGGGTGTCCCAATTGACGCAGCGGACCAACCGGTTCAACCTGGCCGGGACCCGGCTCACGGAGGCCGAGGCGGCCGCCGCGGCCGCGGACCCCGGCCGGCTGCTGCTGGTGGCCAGGTCGGCCGACCGGTTCGGTGACGACGGGTTGGTGGGGGCGGTACTGGCGCGGCGGACCGGCGACCTGCTGGACCTGGAGAACATCTGGATGAGCTGCCGCGTCCTGGCGCGCGGCATCGAACAGGCTTGTCTGGCGGCCCTGTTGGCGGACGCCGCGCAGCGGGGCTGTGCGGCGGTGACCGCAAGGTACAGGCCAATCCGCGCCAATGCGCCGGCCGCGGGTTTCTACCCTGCGGCCGGTTTCACGGAGGTGTCTCGAAACGGGGACGGAATCATTCTCCGCCACGACTTGAGCGATCTTCCGGCGCTCCCCGAGCACATCCGTATGACCGTCGACGCGGCTGGAAACGATGCAGAAGAATCTTGAAACTCTCGCCGATTTCGGCCGATTGATCCATGATGAGTTCTCCTTGGACCTGGGTGAGCGGGGCCTGGCGACGGCCCTCGACGAGGTGCCGGGGTGGGACTCGGTGCTGCTGTTGCAGCTCATCGCCTTGGTCGAGGAGGAGACGGGCCGCAGGCTCTCCGTCCGCGCCGTTCTCGAAGCCCTTACGTTCGAACAGATCTACGCCTTGGTGAAGGAGTGCGCATGACGGCCTCCCGAGACGTGCGCCCCGGACCTCCGGTCGGCCCGCCCGTCGAACTCTCCGACCGCTCGGAGGGCGCCTGGCAACAGGTGCGGGAAGACCTGCGCGCACACGGCTCCACCCTGTTGTACGCCCGGATGTCCGAGCTGCGCGCACGGCTTCCCGAAGGCGAGGAGCTGCGGGCCCTCCTCGGGCGCGACTGGACGCGCTATTTCGAACTGTCGCACGTCGACATGCGCGGCCGGTACGCGGCCTCCCGTCTGCTGCTCAAGTACGCGGCCGCGGCGGTGCTGCGTACCGATCCGGTGCAGCTGGAGCTCACCTACGGGCCCACGGGGCGGCCGTACCTGCGCGGATTCGACCAGATCGACATCAGCCTCAGCCACACCGGGGACCTGCTGCTGGTGGGGCTCACCACGCGCGGGCTGATCGGCGTGGACGCGGAGCGCACGGACCGCCCCCTCTATCAGGGCGGAATGGGCAGGCACATGTGCACGCCGTACGAACTGATCACGCTCGCGGGGCTGGACGAGAAGGACCGCAACCCCAGCCTGGTGCGGCTGTGGACGCTGAAGGAGGCCTACAGCAAGGCCATAGGGCAGGGCATGAACTTCCGGTTCACCGAGTTCGGCTTCGGCCCCGACGGGCGGCCGGTGCAGGTGCAGCGCCCCGACGGCACCGTGGGGACGGGCACCGAATGGGGGTTCCACACCTTCGTGATCGACGACGAGTACTGCGTCAGCGCCGCCGTGTACGACGCGGGATTCGGGTCGTCCGTCGAGACGGACATCACCACGATGCTGGACCAGGACTGCGTCGACACCCTCTCGGACGCCCTGCCGTCCGAGAGGTGACCGTCCGGCCCGGCGGCGGTGCCGGGGCGCCCGCCGGACCGGGTGTGCCCGCTAGATCAGGTCGTTGATCTGGGCGAGGATCCCGGACACGGCGACGTTGAACCCCGCCTGGAAGCGGCTCGTCGCCTCCATCTCCTCGGTGATCTCCGCGATGTGCCGACGGCACGTGCGCACCGACATGCCCAGCCTGCGTGCCACCATCTCGTCCTTGAACCCCTTCGCCATCAGCCGCATGATCGAGCGCTTGACGTCGTCTCCGGTCGCGGGCGCCTTCGGGGTCTCCGGCACGAACGGCGTCGCTCCGTCCCAGAGGTGGTCGAAGACCGAGCACAGGAACGCCACCAGCGTGGGCTCGCGGACCACCGCCGCACCCGGGGGCCGGCCCGGGTCCGCGGTGCGCTCCGGGAGGAACGCGATCTCCCGGTCGTAGATGAAGAGGCGGTCGATCACCTCGTCGGCCGTGCGCACCTCGGCGCCGGCCTCCGTGATCTCGCGGACGTATGACCGGGTGGGGAGATCGCTGCGGGCGGTGTGCTGGTAGAGCGTGCGCACGCGCACTCCTCGGCCGAGCATTTCGTGCGCCGTTTCCCTTGCGGCGGAGAGGACTTCGGGAGGGCGGGGGCCGCCCGGCTGGATCATCAGGACCTCGCTGTGGCACTGCTGGCGACGCTCGTTGATCATCGACTGCACCAGCGCGGCGTCGTTGATGAGGTCGAAGGCCTCGACGCGGTTGCGCTCCCTGCGGCCCTCGAAGTACAGCGGGGTCAGCGACAGCAGTTTGGTCCGCACGTCCGTCACCGCGCTCTGGAGATCGCGTATCTGGGCCTCGGCCGCGCCCACCAGGTCGGCCGCCGCGACGTCCGGTCCCACCGGTACCAGCACCGAGGGGTCACCCGGCATCGGTTGGAGCAGCTTGAGGTGGCGCAGCACGAGCTCGGTTCGCGCGACCTCCTCGGGGCTCACGGAGAGGGTGGCGGCGATGGATGCCCGCTCGAACCGGCCCATGCGTACCGCCTGCCCATATGCGGAGGCGCTGAGGTCGTCCAGCTCTGCGAAACCGGAAGCGGAATAATTGCTTCCAACCATCCCTTTTCTCCTCGCCGTTCGGTGCTATTTGTTGTCATGCAACATTACGCCACCGGGATCTCGCTGGTGAGGGGGAAGATCGCAGGCCAAGCTGTTCACGGCAGACAGGGCGACGAATCGACAGGGACCGCTCCGCATGGCGGGACCGTCGTCCTTACAATTCTTTTGCACATCCTTGGGGGAAAGAAATGGCAGGCATCCAGCGGCTCAGTGTGATCTCCGGCGCGGTGGTGGCGGCGGTCCTGCTGGGCTCCGTCGCTTCCGGCAGCGCCTTCGCGGCGCCCGGGACCGGGGTCACCGCGTCCGTCGCCATGACGCCGGGCGACGTGGTGCGCGATCTCCGAGCGGGGCTGAGCGGTCTGGCCGGCGCGATCGTCAAGCCCGCGGACGACCAGTGGAACTGACGCGCCGTGTGAGTCGCGCCGTGTGAGTCGCGCCGTGTGAGCCGCGCGGTGTGAGTCGCGCCGCCCGAGGCCGGCCGCTCGACCGGCGCCGCCCGAGGCCGGCGGCCGCCGCCCGTCATGGCCAGGGGCTCTCCGCGCTACCTGCGCGCGGGGAGCCCCCCGTCATGCGGTGACCAGGGCGTCGGCGGTGTACGCGATCGCGCTGACCAGGACCTTGCCGTCGGTGGCCCACCGGCCGGTGAACTCGCGGGGGGCGTACTCGTCCCCCGGCAGTTCGGGCCGGGCGAGGATGCGGGCGTGGAAGGCCGAGGTCTCCGGATCCAGCGTGATCAGCGCCTCCTCGAAGCCCAGCTCCCGCCCGGTGGCGGGGTACCACGTCTTGAAGACGGACTCCTTGATGCTGAACAGCAGCCGGTCCCAGGACATGTGCGGGCGGGTGCGCAGCAGCCCCTCGACCTGGCGCCGCTCCGGTTGCAGGGCGATGACTTCGACGATCCCCTCCGGCAGCGGTCGGTCGGGCTCGGCGTCGATGCCCACCGAGGCGTAGTGCTCGCGGAGCCCCAGCGCGGCCGCGTGGTAACCCACGCAATGGGTCATGCTGCCGACGATCGAGGGGTCCCAGCCCGGGGCGCCGCGCACGCCGGACACCACGGGGGCCGGAGGCAGGCCCAGTCGGGCCATGGCCACCCGGGCGCACCAGCGCACCGCGGTGAACTCCGTCCGGCGCTTGGCCACCGCGTCGCGCACACAGTGCTCTTCCTCGGGGAAGAGGACGACGCCGACCGGTGCCGTCAGGGTCTCGACGGCCACGATGTCGGGCGGGAGCAGGGAGGACAGCACGGGGACTCCGTTCCGCGGGGGTCGGTACGGCCGCGGCGGACGCCGCGGCCTCGCCCCCCACGGTGCGCGGCGCCGGGTGCGCGGGCCACTGATGGCGGGGCCCGCGCGGCGGTCGGCGCGGTGACGGACCCGTTCCGCCGGCGCGCTGCCATCGGCGGCCCGTTCGGGCGGGCGGCCTGTCGGGGGCTGTCAAGGGGCCCGGCGGCACCTTGCCATGGCCTTGCCATTGGGGCACGGAATATTGATCGAAATTTCAACCGATCCGGTTCGGTGAGCCGAGTGTCGGGAGTTCCTGACATGCAGCTACCGGCCACCGTGGGAACGCGCGGAACGCCCCGGAATTCGGCGCACAATTCATGGGTGCGCAAGGGCGGCGTCGCCGATTGTCCCCGGGTGCCCGGAATTCGGAATACATGGGGGAGCGATATGAGGCTGATGGAGAGAGCGGCGGAATCGCACTGGCTGAAAACCGCCCTTGCGTCCTGTGGTGAAGGGCGGGGGAGCACGGTCCTCATCGAGGGCCCCGTCGGCTGCGGGCGGACCGAGCTGCTGGCCTTCGCCATGCGCGAGGCCTGGGCGGACGGCGCACTCGTCCTGCGGGCCACCGGCAGCGCCGCCGAGCGCACACTGCCCCTCGGCGTCCTGGGCCAGTTGGCGGCCGGCGCACCGGCCGGTGCCCTCACGCCGCGCGACGGCGGGACGCGGGGCAGCCGGAGCGCGTCCATGGAGCTCCTCACCGTCGCGGTGCGGCGCATGAGCGAGGACGCTCCCGTCGTGATCTGCGTCGACGACTGGCAGCACACGGACGAGCTCTCCCTTGCCCACCTGATGCACCTCGCCCACGCCACCCGCACCGACCGGGTCCTGCTCGTCCTCACCCGGGGCATCGACGGGGCCGACCGGGGTCACATGCCGGACACCGAGCTCATCAGGCTCGACGGGCTCGTCCGGCTCACGCTGGCCCCCTTGAGCAGCCAGGGGACCCGGGACCTGGTGCGCCGGGACGCGCCCGGCACGCCCGCCGCGGAAACGGACCGGCTGTACGACCTCAGTGGCGGCAACCCGCTCCTGCTGCGCGCTCTCCTCGAAGAACGCAGGACCGCCGGAGCCGATGCCGAGCCCGAACCCCACGGCCCCTTCGCCCAGGCGGTCCTCGCCTGCCTGGAACGCTCCGGACCCGGCGCGCTCGGCCTCGCCCGGGCCTTGTCCGTCCTCGACGCGCACGCCACGCCCGAGAGGGCCGCCGCGCTCCTGGAGCCGCCGGCCGGCACCACGCCGGCCGAGCGCTCCGCCGCCGCTCCCGGGGCACGACCGGCCGCCGGGGCCGTACGGGTCGCGGCGGCCCTGGAGCGCGCCGGGCTCCTGCGTGACGGCCGCTTCCGCCACGAGGCCGCCCGCCTCGCCGTACTCGGCCGGATGGCCCCGCACGAACGAACCGCCCTGCACGCGCGCGCGGCCGAGGCGGCGCGCGAGGCCGGGGCGGACGCCCCCGACATCGCGGCCCAGCTGCTGGCCGCCCGCCTCGTGGACCGCAGCTGGGCCGTGCCCGTCCTGCACAGCGCCGCCGCCCAACTGCTCTCCTCGGGCCGCCCGGAGCGCGCCCTGGCGTACCTGGAACTCGCCGGTGAGGGCATCGGCGACGACCAGGCCCGTACGGACAACACGTTGCGGATGGCCGCGGCCGACGGACGCATCGATCCCGGCGGCGCCGAACGGCGGCTGCTACAGCCCCTGGAGGACGCCCGGGCCGGCCGCCTGGGTCCCGCCAACCTCGGAGCGCTGGCCCGGCAGCTGGCCGGCCACGGACGGCTCGACGAGGCGGAAGAGGTGCTGGGGCTGTTCCCCTCATTCGCCGGGGCGGAGTCCGCGGGCCGGGCGGCGGGCGCCGACCCCTTCGACGGCCTCGCCGCCTTCCCCCGCACCCCCTCCCGGCGCCCGGCCGGCCGACGTGAGGACGGAGGACCGGCCGACACCCCGTCCCGGTCGTCGGCCACCCTGTGGCAGCTCCCGGAGATCTCCCCCCGGGCGGTGGAGGCCGCCGAGTCCTTCCTGCGCGGGGTTTCGCCCGCCTGCGCCACCGCCGGGCCCACGCTCCAGGCCCTGCGCACCCTGCTGCACCTGGGCGGCGCCCATCGCGCCGAACGCGCGCTTCCCTGGTGCCGCGAGGCCGTTGCCGAGGCCGAACGCCGCGGTGCCACCGGCTGGGCCGCCCTCTTCCGTGCCGTACACGCCCAGGCGCTGCTACGCCAGGGCCGGCTGGCCGATGCCGAGAGCGAGGCCCGCGCGGCGCTGGAGTCCGTACCCCGCTCCTGCGCCGGCTCCCTGCTGAGCCTGGCCTCCGGGGTGCTGGTACAGGCCGCTCTCGCCATGGGGCGGACCGACGAGGCCGCCGCCGAACTGGCCCGGCCGGTGCCGGCCGCCCTGACCGCCAGCGTCCACGGCCTCGAATACCTGCGCGCCCGCGGCCAGTTCCACCTCGCGGCCAGCCGCTACCACGCGGCCCTCGGCGACTTCCTCGAGATCGGCCGGTGCATGAAGCGCTGGGGCCTGGATCGGCCGGTGGTCATCCCGTGGCGCACCGATGCCGCGGAGGCGCTCCACCGGCTCGGCGAGACCCGGCAGGCCGACCGGTTCGTCATCGACCAGCTCGCCACGGCCGATGCCGCCGATCCCTGGGTGCAGGGCATCTCGCTGCGGGCCCGGGCCGTCTGCCAGGAGCCCCGCAAACGCCAGATCTGCCTCGCCCGGGCGGGCGAGGCCCTGCGCCGCGCGGGCGACCGCTACGAACTCGCCCGCACCCTCGCGGAGCTCGGGCGGGCCCTGCAGGAGCCGGGGGAGACCGGCCGGGCCGCCATGGTCAACCGCACGGCCTGGCACCTGGCCGACGAATGCGGCGCCCACCCGCTGCGCAACACCATCGCCCACAACGGTCCGCGCGAGGCCCCCGCCCCGACGAGGGCCCCGATGACCTCCTTCGCCGAGGTGGTGGGCCGGCTCAGCGAATCGGAGCGCAGGGTCGCGACCCTCGCCGTACGGGGGGACACCAACCGGGAGATCGCGCAGAAGCTCAGCATCACGGTGAGCACCGTGGAGCAGCACTTGACGCGGGCGTACCGCAAGCTGGGTGTGACGCGCCGCATGGAGCTGCCGGTGCAACTCCAGCTCCTGTCCACGTAGGCGGGGCTCCCGCCGTGACGGTGCGCGGACCGCGGCCGTGGGGTGGGTCCGTATGGCAGGCGCATGGCAGGCCCGGGGGCGGCCGCGCCGGAGACCGACCGGTCCCTGTCGTGCACGCCGACTTTTCGGGCTGCCCTCGCACGCCGCGACCCCGTCCGCACCGCCCGTGCGCAGCCACCCCGGCAGGCTGAGTCACGACAGCGGCCCGAGCGAGGGGGAGCAGACCATGACGAGCCATCAGCAGATGCGGAGCCCCACGACCCCCGCGGCCCAGCGGGCCCAGGCGCTCCAGCGCGTCGAGGAGCACATCGGAGCCCTGCTGGCCGACGAACACGGCCGCTGGGCGACCGAGAACTCGGCCGCGGCCGTCCTGGTCGGCGACCTCGCCACGGTGATGCGTGCCGGCCGGGACCGGGTCCGGGCGGCCCTGCTGCTCAGCGGCTACCTGGCCGCGGGCGGGGACCCCGAGGCGCCCCAGGTCCTCGACGCCGCGGCCGCGCTGGAGTTCCTGGACACCTGGCTGTTGATCCGCAGCGACATCCGCGAAGGTGCCGCGCTGCGCCGGGGGCTGCCCACCCTGCACGTCAGCCACGCCGCCGAGCACGAGCGCAACGGCTGGCGCGGGGAGTCGCGACGGTTCGGCGAGGGCGCCGCGGTGCTGGCCGGGGATCTCGCCCTCGCCTACGCCGATCGCCTCGCGTCGGGTCTGCCCGCCGGGGCCCGCAGGATCTGGGACGAGCTGCGCGCCGAGCGGGTGCTGGGTGCCCACGCGAGCGCAGCCGCCGGCGCGGCGTACGAGGACGACCCCTGGCCCGGCCGGTGTGTGATCGCGGACTGTCCCCGGGGCTGCGCCGCGGGCTGGTACGCCGTGCGCCATCCGATGCTGCTCGGCGCGGCGCTGGCCGGGCGCCCCGAACTGGCCGAGGCCTACGCCGCGTACAGCGACAAGATCCACGCGGGCTGGCGGCTGCGCGGCTTCCTGGCCGGCGGACCGGACTTCGGCGAGGACGCCGAGCTGCTGCGCGACGTGCTCTTCGACGGCCGGACCCGACGCGCCGCCGAGACGCTCGCGGGCGAACTGGCCGCCGCGGGCTCCGAAGCCCTCGCGCCTGCGCTGTCCCTGGTCTGGCGCGCCGAACTCGGCATCCTCGGAGCCCTGTTGACCGCTGCCGAGCACGGCTGACCGCCGTCGTACGCCGTACCCGAGCGCGGCGCCCCCTTGCTACCGCGTCGTGTCCGGGGCCGGGTGGGGCCGCCCGGGGCGCAGTCGCTCCAGCCAGTCCCGCAGACCGTCCTTGCGTACCTCGCCCCGATCGTCCCGGGGCAGCGAACCCACCAGCTCCAGCCGCGTCGGCAGCCCCGCGTCGTCCACACCACGCGCGGAAAGGTGCTCGCGCAGCTCCAGCAGGCCCGGCGGGCTCTCCTCCACGGCCGGCACCACGACCGCGCACGGCCGCTCGCCCTGCTCCGGGTCGACGTGCCCGATGACCGCGGCCTCCCGCACTCCGGGATGGTCGAGCAGCGCCGCCTCGATCCGGTCCACCGGTACGACGAACAGTGCTCCCGTACGGGCGGCGGCCCGGCCGGTCACACGGATGCCGCCGAGCCCGTCCGGGCGGGCCCGGTCCCCGGTGTCGAGCCAGCCCCCGTCCGCAGCCCAGGTGGCGCTGGGCGCGGGGGCCCCGTGACGCCAGGTCCCCAGGCAGACGGAGGGGCCCCGCACCCGCAGCGCCGAGGCCTCGTCCCGGGGGGCCGCCCGGCCCGGCAGGGGGGACAGCTCCAGACCCGCCGGCGGTACCCCGTCGCTCTCCCCGGCGCGCTCCGCCGGGGTGTCGCCGCGGGTCAGGGTGCCCAAGCCGAGTTCCGGCGCGCCCCAGACAGCCCGGACCGGCGCGCCCAGCGCGGGCGGCAGTTCGGCCAGCAGGGACCGGGCGGTGCCGGTCCGCCCCCCGGACAGGGCCAGGCGGAGCGCCGGGAGGTCCCGGGGGCGGCGGCGCTGCGCGAGCAGCACCTCGGCCCAGTGGGCGGGGGAGGCGTAGGCCTGGTGGACGCCCGCCTCGGCCATCAGGTCCAGGCAGCCGTCGGGGGTCCACACGTCCTGGTACACGCCGGTGCCGCCCACCGCGGCCGGCCAGCACACGGTGTAGAGGGTCGAGGCGAGGGAGGTCTGCGGCAGCGCCGAGTAGAACACCTCGCCGGGCCGCCGCCCCGGACCGCCGCGGTCGTCCTGCGTACTGATGTTGGCGTAGAGGGTGTTGGGGGTGTGCAGGACCGCGGTGTACTCCTCGCCCAGACCCATCACCGTCACCATCAGGCAGACCCGGTCGGCGTGACCGGGGCGCGGGCCGGGCCGCCGTCCGTACGGGCCCCGCTCGTGGGCGGTGCGCAGGAAGCAGGAGCCGAAGTCGAGCGCGCCGGTCGTCCGGGCGGCGTCGCCGACCACGACCCGGTGGCGCAGCCAGGGCAGTTCCGCGGCCAGATCCGCCAACGCCTCGGCGTGCGGGAAGCCGTCCCAGGAGTCCGGTACCACGCACAGCCGGGCCTGACTGGCCGCCAGGATCGCGCGCAGGCCCCGCGCGCGTACGGTGGGCAGTACGGGCACCGCGACGGCACCCAGCCGCATGCAGGCCAGGGCCAGTGCGGCGGCCTCCCACCAGTCGGGGAGCTGGTAGGCGACCGGGTCGCCCTCGGTGATGCCGAGCGAGGCGAGCGCGGCAGAGAACCGTTCGACGTACAGCGCGAGTCGGGCCTGGTCGAGCCGGACGGCCCGCCGGTCCGCGGGACGGTGCAGCCGGTGCTGTACCACCGCCGGTCGGCGGGGGAAGCGGGCCGCGGTACGGGCCAGGTCGTCCGCGAAGGTGCCGGTGCGCCACCAGCCCCGTCCGTGGAAGGCGGCGGCGACGGCGGGCGGCGGGGCGAGCGCCGCCAGCGCGGCGGCCACGTCGGTGCCGTCCTGTCCGGTGCCGTCTTCCCCGCGGGGCGCGCGGGTACGGGGGTCGGTCATGACCACCGGCCCGAGGCCCAGGCGACCTGGATGCGGGAGGAGCAGCCGAGGCGGCGCATGATCTGACGCACGTGGTTGACCACGGTCCACTCCGACAATCCCAGCCTTTCCGCTATCTGACGATTGGTCATTCCCTCGGCGACCAGCATCGCCACCTGCACCTGGCGTGGTGTCAGTGGCTGTGGTCCGGCCTCCTCGGCCGTCCTCGTCCGGGCGGGTGCGGGGGAGGACAGTGCCTCACGCAGCGCCCCCGCCGGGCCCAGGGCCAGGCCCTCGGTGCGAGCGCGCGTGAAACCGGTCCACCCCAGCCGCGCCCGAAGCCCGTCGGACACCTCGGCCAGCGAGGCGCGCCGGGCCGCGGGCGCGGTGGCGCCGATCCGCGCCCGCAAGGCCTCCGACGCGGTCAGCAGCCGCACCACGCGGGGCCGCTGCTCGGGGGTGATCCGGAGCGCGGCAAGGGCGAAATCCTCCACCAGCCAGGGGAGTCGGGTGTGTTCCGCGCATTCCTCGGCGAGCTGGAGGCCCTCCCGCAGAGACCGGAAGGCCTCCTCGTGCTCCCCGCCGTCGGCCTCCAGCGCGGCCCTGCCGCGCAGCGCCTCCGCCAGTCCCCGCACGTCGCCGACCCTGCGCAGCGCGGACTGGGCCTGGTCCAGCAGCTCCGCCGCCGCGCGGGTCCGGCCCAGCTCGTGCTGGGCCCGGGCCAGCGACGTGCGGGCCCGCGCGGCGGCCGCCGCGGCGCCCGTCGACTCCAGGGCGGCCGCGGCCGGCTCCAAGGCCGCCACGGCACCGTGCGGATCCCCGTCCGCCAGGAGGGCCTCGCCCCACTGCGCACCGATGGCCGCCGTCTGTCTGCGGTCGCCCAGCCGCCTGCTCCGGTCGAGGCCGGATCGGAGCAGGTGGACCGCCTCCGCGGTCTCGCCGCGGGCGAGGGCCAGGACCCCGGCCAGCTCGGTCAGTCGGGCGAGGACGGGCTCGGGCAGCCCGGGCGGGCCCTCGGCCGGCATCCGCTCGCACCACGCCGTCCCCTCGCGCAGCCGCCCCTGCGCCAGCCAGGGCTCCCGGCAGGCCAGCACCGTCGCCGCCGCGGTCGCCCGGTCGCCGCGAGCGACCAGCCGCTCCAGCGCGACCCGTACGTTGTCCGCCTCGTCGGCCAGTACGGTGAACCAACGGGCCCGCTCCGGGCCGACGAGGCGCGGGGCGGCGGTCGCCGCCAGGCGTGCGTAGCGGTCGGCGTGCTCGTCGGCGGCCGCCTCGCGGCGGCCGTCACCCGCGTCCGCGAGCCGGGCCAGGCAGTACGAACGCACCGGCTCGGGCACCGCGTACCGGGGCTCCGCCACTCGGGCGCCGTCCCGGTGCGCCAGGCGCAGCACGCCCCGCTCCAGCAGCCGGTCCAGGGCGTCCTCCGCGGACCGGGGCACACCGAGGCCGCCGAAGCCGCCCTCGTGTACCGAGAGCCGCTCCACCAGCTCCCGCTCATCGGCCGTCAGCCCTTCGAGGCCGAACTCCGCCAGCGCCGCGAGAGACCGGTGCCGCTCGGGTGCCGAGGCCGGTCCGCCCGACAGCGCTCCGGGGCTCCGCGTCAGGCGGGCCAGCAGCGTGGCGGGGGAGTACAGCCGCATCCGGCCCGCGGCCAGTTCCAGAGCGGCCGGCAGCCCCTCCAGCAGGACGCAGAGCCGCCCGACCGCCTCCGCGTTCTCCTCGGTCAGCGCGAACCCGGGGCAGGACCGTGTCGCCCGGAGGACGAACAGCACGACGGCGGGCACCCGGCCGAGCGCCGTCGGATCGCCCGTCTCCACCTCGTGCGGCAGCGGCACCGGCAGCGGGGCCACCTGCACCGTCCGCTCGCCGTAAAGGCCCAGCGGCTCCAGCGCGGTAGCCAGGACAGTGACGCCGGGGTGTGCGGCGAGGAGCGCGGCCATCGCCTCGGGCGACCGGCGCCGCGCGTGGTCGCAGCCGTCGAGCAGCAGCAGGGTGCGGCCGCCCGCGGGCACGGCGCCCGCGCCCGGCGCGGTGGTGCGCAGTGCGTCGAACACGGGCGTGCCGGGCGTCCCCGCCGGGCCGGGCGTCAGCGTGCTCGCCACCGCGGCGGCGAGCACGCTCTTGCCCACGCCGGCCGGGCCGACGAGGGTGACCATCCGGGTCCCCGGATCCCGCAAGGCCCCCTCCAGCACGCGCAGCTCATGGTCGCGGCCGATCAGGCCGGAGTCCGGCTCCGCGCCGACGGACCCGGGGGCGCCCGGGGCGCCGGGGTCCGCGGGGGCGGGGTCGGCCCGGACGTCCACGGCGTTCGCCGGATACGGGTCGGTCGACTCGGCCGGCGCGTAGGGGGTGGGCCCGGAGGTGGGTGCCGCCGAGGGGCGGGGGTGCGTCGGGGGCATCGTCAACTCCTCATCCCGGTTGCCGACGCGGGCTCCCGCATCGGCAACCGCCATATTCCGGGCCGTACTTCATGCGCGTCCGTGTCACCGCCGGCCGCCCGCAGCACGCGGCGGACGTGCTCCTCCCGGCGGCTGTCGCGCAGCTCCGTCGCGATGGCCAGGCACTTGCCGAGGGGGACGGCCGCACCTGCCGCGTCTCCGGAGCGCAAGCGGACCTGCGCCTGCACCCGGTACGCCTCGTACCGCCCCAGCCCCGGGCCCGGCTCCGGCCGGGCCAAGGCGTCGCCGACCAGCGCGTCCGCCTCCGCCGTCCGGCCGTGCTCCAGCCGCAGTTCCGCCAGCCCCGCCAGCGCGCGGGCCGCCTCCTCGGCAGTCCGCGCCCGCTCGGCGAGCCGCAGGGCCTCCCGGTAGTGTTCCTCGGCCTCCTCCGTGCGACGCTGCTGCCAGCACAGATCGCCGAGCGAGCGCACCATGCGCGCCTCGGCGCCGCGGTCGCCGGCACGCCGGGCGGCGTCGAGGGCGAGCGTGTGGGCGGCCTCCCAGTTCTCCCAGGACACCGCCCTCTCCAGCGGACCGGCCAGAGCGTCCGCCAGCTCCACCGCCGGTCGCCAGAGCGTGGCGGCGTGCGCCCGCCGGACCAGGTCCGTCAGCGCCGACAGCTCCTGGGCGGAGGCGGGCGCCGCGGCGGGGTCCGCGAGCAGGCCGGCGTACGCGCCGCACACCCGTGCGGTGGCCTCGTTCGCGGACTCCCGTGACTCGTCGGCCCGGAGCCGGTCCACCGCGAGGAGCCGCAGCAACTCCGGGAACGCGTAGGCGTCCTCGCCGAGCGGCAGCAGCAGCCCGCGGTCCGTCACGGACTCCACCGCGGACGCCGCGCGTCGCGAGGGCAGACCGAGCGCGGCGGCGGCAGGGCGCAGACCGAAGACCCCGGGGGGGAGCGCGCCGAGCAGCCGCACCGTGCGGCGCTCGTCTTCGGGCAGGGCGCGATAGGTCCTCAGCAGGCTTTCCCGAACGTCGAGTTCGCCGATGCCGAGGGACGTGAGCCGGGTCCGCTCGGGACGCAGCGTGCGGGCCAGGGTCTCGCCCGTCCAATGCGGACGTGAGCTGAGCAGCAGCGCGGCGGCCCGCAGGGCCAGCGGGAGCCTTCCGCACAGTCGGGCGATCTCGTCGGCGGCCGGACCGGCTCCGGCGAGGATCTCGCGGGCGGCCGCGTGGCCGACGTGCCCGAGGCGGATGGTCCGCATCCCCGCCGACCCGGCGGGCAGCAGCGGGCCGGTGACGACCGCCGTACTGCCGGCCGTGACGGGCAGCAGAGCGCGGACCTGGGCCACGGAGCGGGCGTTGTCCAGGACGAGCAGCAGTCGCCTGGTGGCCGTGAGGGCCCGCAAGGCGTCAAGGGGGTCGCCCTCGGCGGGCGACACGCCCGCCTGGCGCAGCAGTCGCCGGGAGGCTTCGGCGGGCGTGAGACCCACGGCCGGCCGGGCGGCACCGGCCGACTCGGCGGACTCGGCCGGTTCGGCCGGTTCGGGGCAGAGATCGAGGAAGAGCACGCCGTCGGGGTAGGCGTCGGCGGCGCGACGGGCCGCGGCGACGGCGAGCGCCGTCTTGCCGGATCCGGGCTGCCCGGTGACGGCGGCCCAGGAACCGGCCGCCGCGCCGCGCAACAGCTCCGTCAGACGGGCGAGTTCGCCGGAGCGCCCGACGAGGACGGGGTCCTCGGCCGGCAGCCACGCCGTGAGCCCGAGGGGGACGGAACCGCCGTGCCCCGGCGGGACGGTGGCACCCGTCGACCCGGTGCGGTGCGCGGGGGCGGGAGCCGCCGAACCGTCGGCCCCGCGGCCCCCGGGCACGGACGTGCCGGACCCGAGACCGCCACCCACGGCGCCCTCACCCACTGATCGGGCCGCCACCGACGCACCGTCCCCCGTGCCGGGCGCCGCGACACCGCCACCCGCTTGGCCGACGTACGTCGAGGCGGCGAAGGCACGGCCGTCAGCCGGGGCATGGCTCGCCGGACGGGCTGCTGCCGGCCCGCCCCGCGCGGCGAAGTCGGCTGAACCACCGTGCGTCGTCGTGCGGTTCGCCGCTCCGGGAACCGTCTGGCCGGCGTGCGTCCAGGGGGCGGCCGCATGCCCGCCCGCAGGGCCGGAGTCCGCCCAGGGGCCCAGGGCCGGCGTGGGTGCCGTGTCGGCGGCCAGCAGTTGCCGGTGCAGGGCGCGCAGGCGGGGGCCCGGCTCCACGCCCAGTTCCTCGACCAGGGTCCGGCGCACCCGCGCGTACGCGCGGAGCGCCTCCGGAAGCCGCTCGCTGCGGTACAGGGCGGTCATCAGCTGCGCGTGCAACTCCTCCCGCAACGGGTGTTCGGTGACCAGCGCGCTGAGTTCCGCGACGAGCTCGCGGTGCCGGCCCAGGCGGAGGTCGGCGCCGATGCGCAGCTCCAGCGCGGCCGGCCGGGCCTCGTGCAGCCGGGCCGCCGCGGTCTGCAGAATCGGGCCGTGCGGGGTGTCGGACAGCAGCGGGCCGCGCCACAGGTCCTGGGCTTCTGCCAGCAGGTCGGCGGCCCGGTCGTACGCCCCCGCCTGCACCGCGGCCCGCCCCTGCTCGTGCAGCCGCTCGAACAGGGTCAGGTCCAGCTCGTCGGAGGCCACCCGCAACAGGTAGCCGGGGCGCTGGGTGACGAGGGTGTCCTGGCCGTGCCGAGGGCTCGCGGCCATCAGGCACTTGCGCACCTGTGACACGTACACGTGCAGCGTCTGCAGCGCCGTGCGCGGCGGCGACTCCGGCCACAGCTCGTCGATCAGCGCCTCGGCCGAGACGACCTGGTTGGGCCGGGCCAGCAGCGTCCCCAGCACCACGCGGATCTTGGCGGGGCCGGGGGTGTGCAGGCCCGCGGAGGCCGGGTCCGGATCTCCGGCGACCTCCAGCGGGCCCAGAATCCGGAACCTCACTGTGTTGCCTCTCAGAAGTCCTGCACCACGACGGTGGTGGCCTCGGCGACCGCCCGGTGGCCCTGCGTCAGGGTGAGAGCGACCGGTACGGCCGGCCGCCCGGCCCGGTCCCGCTCCACGGCGCCCGGTACGGCACTGCACGCCAGCGGGGTGTCCGCGTCGGCGTACCCCCGGAAGTGCACCCGGGAGGCGGCCAGGACGCTGCGCGAGGCGGCCAGCCCGGGCCCGCGTCCGGCGCACAGCAGAGCGGTCTGCCGCAGGGCTTCCAACAGGTGCAGCCCGGGCAGCAACCCGTTCTCGGCCGCGAACACGGGGGCCAGGCCGCGGGTGCGCACCGGGGCGGTCAGCCGGCCCGTCGCGTCCGTCTCGGGTTCGCCCACCAGGACGTTGTCGGGGCACTCGCGTCCCACGGAGGCCGGCTCCACCTGCCGTGTCGTCCGGGGCCGGGCCCGCGCCGCACCGGTCGCCTCCCGCGCGGCGGCCCGGGCGTGCGCGAGATGGGTGGCGTACAGGGCGGGCATGAGGAACACGAGCCCGGCCGAGCCGCCGGCGCACGGAGTGCCGTCGATGCCGACCTCGACGTGGAAGTCGAGACCGCGCGGAACGCCGCCCACGACGTGGGTGGGAACGGCGCGCAGACGCGTCGTGAGGCGGGAGTCGGCGACCGGCCCGCTGTGCCAGGAGGCCAGATCGGTCAGCTCCAGGTCGAACCGGTAGAACAGGCCGGGCCGGTCGGCCGGCACGCCGAAGTAGCGATGCCCGACGAACTCCCCGACCTCGCGCACCGATTCGATGACGGTCTGCTGGTCGTGGAAGCGGCTGCCGCCGTCATTGAACAGCGGGTGCCGCTGGGGGACGCGGTCCGCGAGCACGAAGTGTCCCTCGGCCATGCCCGGCGCGTCGAGGCAGTGGTCCCACGAGACCGGGCAGTGGATCAGGTGCCGGGTGGTGCCCGGGCCCGTCGGTCTCGGCGAGGCCGTCATGGCCTGCGTCATCGTCTCCCCCTCGGTGCGGCGTCGGACGCGCCGCGCCTTCAGCTTGGGCGGGGCGCGGCGCGGGCCGCCAGCGCCGGACGGTGGCAGCAAGTTGCACGGCCGGTACTGCGGATCCCGCAGGGCGTGCGCGGCGCGGACCGGGAGGTTTAGCGAAATACAGGCAGACCGTCCCACGGTGTCCTGCAGTTCCCGCCCGGCCTCCCGCCCCCCTCGTGAGGCCGGGCGGGGCTTCGATTCCGGCTGAACAGCTGAAAGGCGGTCCCCGATGACCACAGCACCTGTCCGGGCCGCGTCGGCGCCGGACACCGGCGCGGCTGCCCGAGCGGCCGGTGCCGCGACGGCCACCGCCACGACCGGCACCTCTCCGGGGCCTGCGGGCCTGGCCCGGCGAGTGCGCATCGGCTACGCCTCCGGGGCACTGGCCTCGGGTACCTTCACCACCCTGCCCGGTCTCCTGTTGCTCCCCTACCTGACCGACACCCTGGGCGTCACGGCCGCGGTCGCCGGGGCGGCCGTCCTCGTCCCCAAGGTCTGGGCGGCCGTGCTCAACCCCGTGATCGGCCGCCTCAGCGACCGCACCCGCTCGCGTTGGGGAGCGCGCCGCCCGTACGTGCTCGTCGGCGGTCTCGCCATGGCCGTGGCCGTCGCCCTGATGCTCTCGGGACCCGCCCACGGCACGGCCGGCGCGTGGTGGACCGAGGCCGGCTTCCTCCTCGCCGCCTCGGCCTTCGCCTGCTTCCAGATCCCGTACGCCGCGATGCCCGCCGAGATCGGCGGCCGCCCGGGGGACCGGGTGGCCCTGGCGGTCGGCCGGGTCGTCGCCCTGGGGCTTGCCGCACTGATCGTCGGTGCCGTGACACCGGTCCTGGTCGATCTGGGCGGCGGGGGCGTGGAAGGGCACCGCTGGGCGGGCCTGTTCGGGGCGGCGGTCATCGCCGCCGGAACGCTCGGGGTCTTCCTCGGCACCCGCTCCGCCGCGGCAGGCCCGGTCCGCGAGAGCGAGCCCAGCCTGCGCCGCCAACTGCGCGCGGCGCGCGGCAACGCCCGGTTCACCGCCTTGCTGGGCGCCGCCGCGGCCCAGGCCCTGGCCACCGGTGTCCTGCTGGCCGGCACCCCGTACGCTGCCCGCCAGGTGCTTCCGGCCCCTGGCTGGGCCGGAGCCCTGGTGGCCGCGTTCGTCGTCCCCAACCTCGCCACCACGGGCCTGTGGCGTCGCCTCGGTGACCGGCTCGGCACCCACCGGGCGTACGCCGTCTCCTGCGCCCTGTTCGCCGCCGGGTGCGCGCTGTTCCTCGCCGCCCCGGTCCTGCCGCCCGCGGCCGTGCTCGCCACCATGGCGCTGGCCGGCACCGGTCACGCGGGACAGCTGATGCTCCTGTACGCGATGCTGCCCGAGTGCATCGCGGAGGCGGACGCGCGCAGTGGCACCAGCCACGGGGGCTTGCTCGCCGGGCTGTTCTCCACCGGTGAGGCGGCCGGTCTGGCGGTGGGCCCCTTCCTGTACTCGCTCGTGCTCCAGGCGTTCGGATACGTCTCCTCCGACAGCGGGCGGGCCGTGGGTCAGTCGGCGCCGGCGGAGCTGGGGGTGCTCACCGGCATGGCGGTGGTGCCGGTGCTGGCCACGGCGGTGGCGGCGGCGGTGCTACGGCGGCGCCGACGGGGTGCATAAGGGGACCCCTATCCCGCCCGTACCGGCTTGCTCCGCCAACTGCGGTCCCTTTACGGTCGATTCGTTTCTTACGTCGTTGAGCGGCACTGCACTGCCGCACGAGGAGTCGTGGTGGATAACAGGGAACACCCCCGCCGGTGGGCGATCCTGGCCGTGCTGGCAGTCGCCGTATTCGTGGTGTCGATCGACGCGACCGTACTCAATGTCGCGCTGCCGACCCTGGGCAGAGAACTGGACGCGAGTACCGGGGAATTGCAATGGATGGTGGACGCCTATTCCCTGGTGCTCGCCGGACTCCTGCTCATGAGCGGAAGCCTGTCCGACCGGTTCGGCCGGAAAAGGCTGTTGGTGATCGGACTGGTGCTGTTCGGCGTCGCCTCGGTCGCCGCCGCCCTTTCCACCGAGTCCTGGGAACTCATAGCGACGCGGGCGCTGATGGGCGCCGGCGCCTCCGCCTTCATGCCCGGCACGCTGTCCATTCTCGTCCACGTGTTCTCCGATGAGGAGCGCCCCAAGGCCATCGGCATCTGGGGCGCGGTGACCGCGCTCGGCGCCGTCACCGGCCCGCTGATCGGCGGGGTGCTGCTCGAGCACTTCTGGTGGGGCTCCCTCTACCTCGTCAACGTGGGCGTGGTGGCCGCGGCCGTGTTCGGCGCGCTCGTGCTCGTACCCGAGTCCACCGATCCGACGGCCCGGCCGCTGGACGCCCTGAGCGCCCTGCTCTCCATCGTCGGCGTCACCGCGCTCGTCTACGGCGTGATCGAGCAGCCGCGCTACGGCTGGACCTCGACGGAGGTGCTGACCGGCCTCATCGGCGGCGCCGTGGTGACGGTCCTGTTCTTCGTCCGCCAGGCCACGGCGCGGCACCCCATGATCGACCTCGCGGTGGTGCGCAACCCCCGGTTCCTCGGCTCCAGCGGGACCATGGCGGTCCTCATGTTCGCCCTCACCGGCAGCCTGTTCGTGATCACCCAGGAGTTCCAACTGGTCCTCGGCTACTCGCCGCTGGCGGCGGGAGCGGCGATCCTGCCGGTCGCGGTGGCCCTGATGATCTGCTCGCCGCTGTCGCCGGTGGTCACCAAGGCGCTCGGGGTGCGGGCCACCGTCGTGCTCTCGTTGCTGGTGCTGGCCGCCGGATACGGCACGTACGCCGTGTTCACGCGGGAGTACGGGTACCCGGCGATGGTCGCCGCCATGGTGCTGGTCGGCGCCGGCATGGGACTGTCACAGCCGCTCGTCAACGACGTGCTGATGACGGCGGGCCCGCCCGAGCAGTCCGGGTTGCTGTCGTCCATGAACGACACCGTGCAGGAGATGGGCGCGGCCTTCGGCGTCGCCGTGGTCGGCAGTGTGCTGGCCACTCGGTACGCCTCCACGTACACCCTCGACGGGCCCGAGCCGGCCAAGCACTCCCTCGACCAGGCGCTGGAGGCCGCCCAGAGCCTGCCGGAGGAGGCCGCCAAGGCCACCGTCGCCGCCGCGCGCGAGGCCTTCGAGAAGTCCTTCTCGGCCTCCGCGGCCGTGTGCGCCGGCGTCGTCGTGCTCGGCGCGGTGGCCGCGGCCTTCCTGCTCCCGCGGCGGATCGAGAGCCCCTCCGAGGGCTCGAAGGCGGCGGACGGCACCTCCGCCCGGGGCGCCGTGGTCGCCCGGGAGACCGCCGTCTGACGGCAGACGGGCCCTGAACCCGAGATGCCGATTCCGCCGCACCCGATAAACCGGCCACCCACGCGAACCCCCGTCGCGTGGGTGGCTTTTTCGTACCCGCCGCAATGCGCGCAGGCGCGCCCGCGCACATCCGCCGCGATGTGTCCGGGAAAGGGGTTGTGCTGTTCCCGATCGGGGTGTGCCGGGGCCGTTCTAGGGGCGGGCTAGGGGTGCCCTTCGGCCGGCTGGCCGAATAACTTTCCCTGAGTAGACGCCCGTTCGAAAGGGAAATCAATGACCGAGGTCCAGGGGCAGCTGGAGAAGACCCCGCTCCAGGTGGAGCTGGAAGACGTCCTGCGCCGTTACATCGACGAATTGCTCAACAACCACCGCGACGAGCTGGTCGAGGAATTCATGCACCCCGAATTCCGCCACTTCACCGACGAGAGCGCGCTGGCCCTCGAAAACGACGGCACCGACCTCGAAGGAATCAAGGCCGGCCTGATCGAGGTCCGCGAGAAGCTCGCGCCGCACTACAGCGCCGAGGTCGTGCGCTGGGAGGGCGACATCGCCCACCTGGAGTGGAAGACCACCGTGACGCACCAGGGCTACATCTTCGACCGCGAGCCCACGGGCAAGACCTTCACCCTCACGTACACCGGCCAGACCCGCTTCAAGGACGGGAAGATCTACCAGGCCCAGAACTACTGGGACCCGCAGCAGGCCCTCTCCGTCATCGACGGCGACTGAGGGGCCGAGGCGCACCAGTGACGACATCGACTTGGGCCGGCCACACGACGGTGGCGGCCGATGACGCCGCCCCGGGCGACGGGGCGGGCCGCACCGCCCTCGTGTTCTCCGGTCAGGGCAACCAGTGGCCGGGCATGGGCCGGGAGCTGCTGCACCGCGAACCGGTCGTACGAGCCGTGTTCGAGGAGGCGGACGCCATCCTCGGCACCACTGCCGGCTGGTCCCTGCTCGGCGAACTGTCCGCTCCCCAGGACGAGTCGCGGCTGGAGGACCCGGCCGTCCTCCAGCCGGTGCTGGTGACGCTGCAGATCGCTCTCGCCCGGCTGCTCGCCGAACGGGGCGTGGTCGCCGACGCGTTCACCGGTCACAGCCTCGGCGAGATCGCCGCCGCGGCGGCAGCCGGGGCGCTGGACCTGCCCGGCGCGCTGCGGCTGGCCGGTCTGCGCGGCGAGCTGATGCGCCGTGCGGTGGGCACCGGACGCACCGCCCTCCTCGGTGTTGACGCCGAGGAGGCGGCCGGCCGGATCGCCCGGCACGGCGGCCGGGCCGACGTCGCCGCCTGGAACGCGCCCGGCTCCACCCTCATCGCCGGAGAGGCCGCCACGGTCGCGGCCGTCGTCGGCGAACTGACGGCCGAGGAGGTGTTCTGCCGGATCCTGCCCGGCGAGATCGCCTTCCACAGCCGGTACCTGGAGCCCCTGCGCGCCGAGTTCACCGACGCCGCCCAGGGCATCGCGCCGCGTGCCACCACCGCACCCCTGGTGTCCACGGTCACCGGCGACGTCGTACCGGGCGAGGCGCTGGACGCCGCGTACTGGGGAGACAACCTGCGCCGGCCGGTCCGCTTCGTCCAGGCCGTGGACCGCCTCCTGGCCCTGGGCTGCCGCACCTTCGTCGAGGTCGGAGCCCATCCGACGCTCTCCCCCTCGCTCGCCGACATCTGCGCGGCCCGTGGGATCGAGCCGCTGATCCTGCCCAGCCTGCGGCGCGCCGAAGGCGAACAGGAGTCCCTGCTGCGCACCGTCTGGCGGCTGCGCGCCGCGGGCGCCGTGCGCGCCCCCGCCGCCGGCCCGCCCCGGGCCGTCCGCTTCCTCGCCGCGACCACGGGGCAGACCCCGCGTCCCGCGCTGCGCGGCCGAGCCGCACAGCTCGCCGCCGCCGTGGCCGACACGGCGCTGGGGCTGCTGCCCGCCGGCCCCGCCGCCGTGCGGTTCGAGCCGGCCGCCGCACCGCTGCCCGGGGAGGCCACGCTCGCGGCCGCCCCCGTGGCGCCCGGCGCCACTGCCGTCGCCGCGTACGGACGTGCGCCGCAGGGCGGTTGGGTGCGGCTGGCCACGGCCCGGCCCGAGGAGACCGCGCTCGTGAGCGGTCCCGCCGGAGACCGGTCCGCCGGAGACCGGTCCGCCGGACCGGGGTCCCTGGTCGAGCTGTCGGCCCGCTGCGCCGAGCCGGGCACCGTCGCCGACACCGCGGTCGAGGCGGCCTGGCACGGCGGGGACGAGGTGCTCGTACGGCTGCGCCCGGGTACCGCCGGCACTCGGCGCGAGCAGCTCGACGTCGCCCTGCGGGTGGCGGCCGCGGCCCTCGGCGCGCACACGCCGGCGGCCCTGCACGGTGTCGAGCGCCACGAGTCCGGTGCCGCTGCCCGTTGGGTGCACCTGGCTCCCGCCGGGCCCATGTCGCAGGCCGCACCGACGGCGCAGGCCGCCCCGCCGAACGCCGGCGAGGCACCGGATCCGGCGGGCACCGCCGTACACGTCCTGGACGAGCAGGGCGGGACCCTGCTCCGCATCGCACGGTCCACGTGGCGGGCGAAGGACACGACGGATTCCGCCGCCGCCCCGGCCGACCAGGCGACCGTGCCGACCGAGGACGCCCACACCGACGCGGCACCCGACCTCGCCGCGCTGCTCGCGGCCGGGCCGGAGGCCCGACTGGAGCTGCTCACCGGGCATGTCCGCCGGGCCGCCGCATCGGTGCTGCGTTCCGGCCCCGACCGGGTGCCGGCCGACCGGCCTCTCAACCGGCTCGGCATGGACTCCGTCATGGGCCTGGAGCTGCGTCGCCGCCTGGAGCGGGACTTCGGGGTCGAGATCGGCCTGGTGCGCATCCTGCGTGGCGCCACGGTCGCCGACCTCGCGGCCGAACTGGGCGAGGAACTGGCCGCGGCCGCCGACCTCGCAGCCGACCTCGCCGAGGCCCCGGCGCCCGGCCCCGACGGCGGCCGCCCCGCCCCCCTGCCCGACCTCGACGACCCCGCGGACATCGAACGGCTGCTGGCCGAACTCGACGCGCTCTCTCCGGAGGAGGTGGACTCGCTGCTCGGCCGACTGGCCGGTGACGCAGCGGGCGAGATATGAGCACACACCAGTCCACGCCCCCCACGGCCCCAGGCTCCCCGGCCCAGGCGGCCGCCCCGGCTGCCACGCCGGCCGACACCCCGGCTGCCGCCCGTTCGGACGCCCCCGCAGCGGCCTCGGCGGATCCGCGCCGCGCCCTGCTGCGCGCCGAACTGCTGCGCCGTGCCGCCGCCCGCGGAGCGAACGCTCCCGGCCCCGCCGCCTCCCCGGCGCCCACCATCCCCGGCGGGGGAACGGCTTCCGCGCCCGGCAGCGGAACCGTGCCGGCCGTCACGGCGGCCCCGGCCGCCCCCGCCGACCATCCGGTCTCCGAGGGCCAGCGCGCCCTGTGGCTGTTCGACCAGATGCACCCGGGCAGCCCCGCCTACAACCTGTGCTTCGCCGCCAAGGTCACCGGTCCGCTGCACGCCGACGCCCTGCGCACCGCCCTGCAGGTCCTGCAGGACCACCACCCGGTCCTGCGCACCGCCGTCGTCCAGAGCGGCGGAGAGCTGGTCCAGCGCGTCCGCACCGGCGTGGAGGTCGACTTCTCGGAGCAGGACCTCACCGGCCGGGGCGAGGCCGCGCTCCGCGAGGCCGTCACCGCCTTCACCGAGCGCCCGTACGACCTCGGCGAGGGCGCCTTCCTGCGCGCGCGGGTGGTGCGCACCGGCCCCGAGCAGGCCGTCCTGCTCCTCGGCACCCACCACATCGCCGCGGACCTGTGGGCCTTCTCGCTCATGCTGCGCGACCTCCAGCACGCCTACCCCGCCGTCCGTGCAGGCCGGCCCGCCGCACTGGCCGCGCCCGCCGCCGACTACCTGGAGTACACCCGCTGGCAGCGCGCCCTCGTCGACGGCCCCAAGGGGCGCGCGGCCGCCGCCTACTGGACCGAGCAGCTCTCCGGCGAGGTCCCCCGGCTCGAACTGCCCGCCGACCGGCGCCGCCCGGCACGCCCCGGCCACCGCACGGCCGTGCACGCCTTCACCCTCGACGCGGACACCACCGCGAGCCTGCGCCGACTGGCTCGCGAGAGCGGCGGCACCCTCTACACCGCCGTACTCACCGCGTTCAACCTGCTCATGCACCGCTACACCGGCCAGGACGACATATGGCTGGGCTCGGTGTCCACCGGCCGCGGCAAGGCCGCCTTCGAGGACGTCGTCGGCTACTTCGCGAACCTGATGGTGCTGCGCACGCGCATCGCGCCCGAGCACACCTTCCGCACCCTGCTGGAGCAGGTCCGCGAGAGCGCCCTGGACGCCATGGAACACCAGGACTACCCCTACCCGCTGGTGGCCGAGGGCCTGGCGGACAGCGGAGCCGGCGGCTCGCTCTTCGACGTCGCCTTCTACTACGAGTCCGCCTCCTACACCACCGAGCAGGGCCTGTCCCTGTTCGCCACCGGCGCCGCCGGCGCCCGCCTCGCCCTCGGCGACCTCGTGCTGGAGCCGCACCCGCTGCCCGTCCAGGGCAGCGAGCACGACATCACCGTCTTCGCCGAGGAGGTGGACGGGCGGCTCACCTGCTCCCTGCGCTACGCCACCGACCTGTTCGACCGCCTGACGGCCGAGAACCTCGGCCGTCACTTCCAGGCGCTGGCCGCCGCCTGCGTCGCCGCCCCCGACACCGCGCACGGCCTGCTGCCGATGTTGTCGGAGTCCGACCTGCGCCAGGTCCTCACCGAGTGGAGCCGCCCCGGGAACCCGGCGGCCCTCACCCACCGCGGGGCACACGAACTGGTGCTGGCGCAGGCCGCCCGTACGCCCGACGCGATCGCCGTCGAAGGCGGCGGCGAGCGCATGACCTACCGCGAGCTCGCCGAGCGGGCCACGGCGCTCGCGTACGTGCTGCGCGCCCACGGCGTGGGCCCGGAGACCAAGGTGGGTCTGAGCGGCGACGGCACCCCCCGGCTGTGGGCGGGCATGCTGGCCATCCTGATGGCGGGCGGCGCGTACATCCCCCTCGACCCCACCTACCCCGTCAAGCGGCTGGAGTACATGATCGAGGACTCCTCGGTCGCCCTGCTCCTCGCCCAGCGTTCCGTCGTGGGCAAGCTGCCCGCCGTGGACGTGCCCGTGCTCTTCCTCGACGACGAGTACGAGATCCCGGCGGACGCTCCCGCGCTTCCCGAACCCGACGGCGGCCGGCTCGCGTACGTCATCTACACCTCCGGTTCCACCGGCCGCCCCAAGGGCGTCATGGTCGAGCACGCCGGACTGGTCGACTTCGACGTCGCCCACCGCGAGTCGATGCCCGCCTTCCCCGGCCGCCGCGTGCTGCAGAACGCGTCCATCAGCTTCGACGTCAGCACCTGGGAATGGATGATGGCGCTGACCACCGGCGCCACCCTGGTGGTCGCCCCGCGCGAGGAGCTGCGCCCCGGCCCGCCGCTCGTCGCCACCCTGGGCCGCGAGCGCATCACCACGCTCAGCGCCACGCCCTCGGTGCTGGCCACCATGGACCCCGAGGACGCGCCCACCGTCACCGAGCTCACCTCCGTCGGCGAGGCCATCTCCGCGGACCTGGTGCGCGCCTGGTCCCCGGGCCGCCGGATCTGCAACGCCTACGGCCCCACCGAGATCACCGTCTTCTGCACCACCGCGATCCTGCGGCCCGACGGCACCGTCCCGCCCATCGGCCGCGCCCTGCCCGGCACCGAGCTGTACGTGCTCGACGCCGCGCTGCGCCCGGTCCCCCCAGGGGTGGTCGGCGAGCTGTACCTGGGCGGCACGGGTGTCACCCGCGGCTACCAGAACCGCCCCGACCTCACCGCCGACCGGTACGTGCCGCACCCCTTCTCCGACGAGCCGGGGGCCCGGGTCTACCGCACCGGCGACCGCGTCCGCTTCGACCGCGACGGCACCCTGCACTACCTCGGCCGCGCCGACCACCAAGTCAAGATCCGCGGCGTGCGGATCGAGCCCGGCGAGGTCCAGGACGCCCTCGAATCGCACCCGGGCGTGCGCGAGGCCGTGGTCATGGCCCGTCCGGGCCGCGACGGCCGGCTGATCCTGGCCGGATACGTCCTCGAGGAGCCCGCGGAGCAGGCGCCCACGGTCGCCGCCCTGCGCGCACATCTGGCCGAGCGGCTCACGTCCGCGATGATCCCCTCGCACCTGTTCGTCATGGGCGCCTTCCCGCTCAACCCGAACGGCAAGGTGGACCGGGAGCGGCTGCCCGCTCCCGAGGAGCTGCCCGAGGACGGCGCGCACGGCGGTACGCCGCCCACCACCCCCACCGAGAAGGCCGTCGCCGAAGTGTGGGCCGACCTGCTCGGCACCGACCGGCTGGGCACGGGCTCCAACTTCTTCGAGCTGGGCGGACATTCGCTGCTCGCCGTCCAGGCGGCCGCCAGGCTGCACGAGCGCACCGGCGTCGAACTCCCGTTGCGGGACCTTTTCGACGCACCCCTGCTCGGCGCCGTCGCCGCCCGCATCGACGCCCTCGCGGGCGGCCCGGACGGCACCAGTGCCGCGCTCGCGCCCGCGGACGACCCGATCCCCGCCCTGCCGCGCGAGGCCGAGGGGCTGCCGCTGTCCTCGGCGCAGCAGCGGCTGTGGTTCGTCGAGCAACTCCAGCCCGGCGGGCTCGCCTACCGCATCGCCGGCGAACTCCACCTGGACGGACGGCTCGACACCGTCACCCTGCGCGCCGCGCTCACCGAGGTGGTACGCCGCCACGAGGCCCTGCGCACCGTGTACGCCGCCCACCACGGGGACCCCCGCCAGGTGATCGCCGAGGTCCCGGCCGGGGAGCTGCTGCCGCTGGTCGACCTGGCCGCGCTGGAGCCCGCCGCGCGCGAGCGGGCCCTGGCCGAGGAGACCGAGCGGTTCACCCGCCGACCCTTCGACCTCACCCGCACCCCCCTGCACACCCAGCTCGTGCGGATCGCGGAAGACCGGCACATCCTGCGCCTGGCGGTCCATCACATCGCCGCCGACGGGTGGTCCATGCGTCTGGTGGTGCGCGAACTGACCGCGCTGTACGCCGAGTACACCGGCGGTCCGAAGGCCTCGCTGCCCGAACCGGTGGTCCAGTACGCCGACTTCGCCGCCTGGCAGCGCGAGCGGCAGAGCGGCCCGGCCGGCGAGGCGGAGCTCGCCCACTGGGTGGCCACCCTGACGGGTGCGCCCGCCGCCCTGGATCTGCCCACCGACCGGCCCCGCCGCGACCTCGGGCAGCGGCCCGCCGCCCGGGTGCGCCGCACCCTGCCCGTCGGCCTCGCCGAGCGGCTGCGCACCCTGGCCGCCCACGAGCACGCCTCGCTCTCCATGGCCCTGCTCACCGGCTACAAGGCGGTACTCCGCCGCTGGTCGGGCCGGCAGGACATCGTGGTCGGCATGCCCGTGGCCGGCCGCGGGCGGCCCGAACTCGACCACGCCGTCGGCCTGTACGTGAACACCGTGGCGGTCCGCACCGACCTGTCCGGCGGTCCCGCCTTCCGCGAGGCCCTTCGTCGGGTGCGCACGAGCGCGCTGGATGCGGACGCCCACCAGGACGTGCCCTTCGAGCGCGTGGTCGAACGCCTCGGAACCGCCCGGGACCTGACCCGTACGCCCGTCTTCCAGGTGCTGTTCAACATGCTCAACCTGGACGACTCGCGCCACGAACTGCCCGGGGTCGAAGCCCGCCTCGTCGAGGCGGAGGACGTCGCCGCCCGCTACGACCTCACGCTGTACGCCAAGCCCGCCGCCGACGGCTCGCTCGGCCTGGACCTGGTCTACGACGCCGCCCTCTTCGACGAGGCGACCGCCCTGGCGTTCCTCGACCAGTTCGAGGGCCTGCTCGACGCCGCCGCCGAGGATCCGGACAGCGCCGTCGACGAGCTGCCCGTACCGCGCCCGGCCGCCCTGCCGGATCCGGCCGCCCCGCTGCCCCCCGGCCCGTGGACCGCGGCCGTGCACGAGCGGTTCGCCGCCACCGCCGAAGCCGCGCCCGACGCGGTCGCCCTGTGCCACCGCGGCGCGCAGTGGTCCTACGGCCGGCTCCACGAGGCGGTGGCCTCCCTGGCCACCGAGCTGGGGGCCGCCGGCACCGGCCGTGGGGGCACCGTCGCCGTGCACGCCGAGCGCACCCCGGCCCTCGTGGTCGCGGTCCTGGCGGCCCTGCGCACGGGCGCCGCGTTCGCCCTGCTGGACCGGGCCCACCCGGTCGAGCGCCGCGAGGCGATCGCCCGCGGCCTCGCCGCGACCGCGTGGCTGGAGACGGGTGCCGAACGGCCCGACGTGCTGGGCCCCGAGGTCCCGTTCGCCCGCGTGGTCGCCGCGCCCGCCGCCGGTTCCACCGCCGCCGGCACCGCCGCGCCCGTCCCGGCCGAGCCCGGCCAGACCGCGTACCTCGCCTTCACCTCGGGCACCACCGGGCAACCCAAGGGGGTCGTGGGCAGCCACGGCCCGCTGGCCCACTTCGTCGACTGGTACACCCGGACCTTCGCGGTGAGCGCCGCGGACCGGTTCGCCCTCACCTCGGGACTCAGCCACGACCCGCTGCTGCGCGACCTGTTCGTGCCGCTCACCCTGGGCGCCCGGCTGCACGTCCCCACCGCGCAGGACCTGGCCGCGCCCGAAGCCTTCGCCTCCTGGCTGGCCGCCGAGGGCATCACCGTGCTGCACCTGACCCCGCCCATGGCCCGCTTCCTCGGCGGCCTGGCCGAAGGCCGCCTGCCCGCCCTGCGGTACGTGTTCTTCGGCGGCGACCGGCTCACCGGCAACGAGGCGGCCATCGTGCGGCGGCTCGCCCCCCGCGCCCGGCTGGTCAACTTCTACGGCGCCACCGAGACGCCGCAGGCCCCGGCCTGGCATCCGGTGGGGGAAACGGCTCCGGACGAGTCCGTGCCGCTGGGCACCGGCATCGACGGCGCCCAGCTGCTGGTCCTGCGCGGCGGCCTGCCCGCGGCACCCGGCGAGCTCGGCGAGATCGTCGTCCGCACCGCCCACCTCGCCGACGGCTACCTCGGCCCCGACGAGGAGGACCGTTTCACCGCCGACCCGGCGGGCCGCCACGGCGAGCGGCTGTACCGCACCGGCGACCTCGGCCGGCACCGGCCCGACGGCACCGTGGTGTTCGCCGGCCGCGGCGACCGCCAGGTCAAGGTGCGCGGCCACCGCGTCGACCTCACGGGCGTCGAGCACGCCCTGCGCGCCCACCCGGCCGTCACGGCCGCCGTGGCCGCCGCCGTCACCGACACCACCGGGGAGCTCACCCTCGCCGCCTGGGCCACCACCGACGGCTCCGCCGACGGCCCGGCCCTGCGCGGCCACCTGCTGACCCGGCTGCCCGCCGCGATGGTGCCCGGCACGGTCGAGGTGGTGGGGGAGCTCCCGCTCACCGCCAACGGCAAGGTGGACGTCGAGGCGCTGCGCGCCCGGCGCCCGCAGCGGGGCGCGGCGGCCGCCCGCACGCCTGCCACCCGGACCGAGGAGCGGGTCCGCGCCCTGTGGCAGGAGCTGCTCGGCGTCGCGGACATCGGGCGCGAGGACACGTTCTTCGGCCGGGGCGGCCATTCGCTCCAACTGGTCCCGCTCCAACTGCGGATCCGTGCCGACCTCGGCGTCGACGTACCGGTGGTCGAGTTGCTGCGGTACCCGACCGTGGCCGCGCTCGCCGCCCACCTCGACGGCCTGCTCGCGGATGGGCCGTTCGACGGGACCGGTGACGTGGCGGGCGCCGGGGCCGCACACCGACCGAGCAACGACCAGGCCGCGCGCGACGAGGCGGCCGAACGCGCCAGACGGGCCGCCGACCGGCGGCGCCGGATGAGAAGGGGACAGGGGGATGGCTGAGCTCGTGGGAGCTGAGGACTTCGGGGACGAGCCGGAGAAGATCGCGGTCGTGGGCCTGGCCTGCCGGGTGCCCGGCGCCGACGACGTGCGCGGTTTCTGGGAGAACCTGGTCGGCGGCGTCGAATCGATCGAGCGGCTCGACGTACCGGCCGATGCGCCCGAGGGGTACGTGCCGGCGGTCGCGCGCATCAAGGGCGCCGAGGACTTCGACGCGGAGTTCTTCGGCATGACCCCGCGCGAGGCCGCACTGGCCGACCCGCAGCAGCGGCTCTTCCTGGAGCAGTGCTGGGCCACGCTGGAGGACGCCGGCTGCGACCCGGAGCGCTACCCGGGCCGCATCGGGGTCTGGGGCGGCGTCTCGTTCAACTCGTACCTCGTGTTCAACGTGCTGCCCGGCCTCTCGCGCGGCAAGCTGCTCGGCGAGTACCCGGCCGCCCTGCTGCACGGCAACGACAAGGACTACCTGACCAGCCGCGTCGCGCACCGTCTGGGCCTGACCGGACCCGCCGTCACCGTGCAGACCGCCTGCTCCACCTCGCTGGTCGCGGTCGCGGAGGCGGCCCGCGCCCTGCTGGACTACCAGTGCGACATGGCCCTGGCGGGCGGCGCCTCGCTCAAACTCCCCCAGGACTGGGGGTACGTGTACGAGACCGGCGGCATCCAGTCGCCGGACGGCTACTGCCGGGCCTTCGACGCCGAGGCGGCCGGCACCGTCTTCGGCAGCGGCGTCGGCGTGGTGGCCCTCAAGCGGCTCTCCGACGCGATCGCCGACGGGGACCGGGTGCACGCCGTGATCCTCGGGTCCGCCGTCAACAACGACGGTGCCCGCAAGGCCGGCTACGCGGCGCCCAGCGTCGACGGTCAGATCCAGGTGCTCACCGACGCCTACTTCGCCGCAGGCGTCAGCCCGGCCTCGATCGGCTACGTCGAGGCGCACGGCACCGGCACCGCCATCGGCGACCCCATCGAACTGGCCGCCCTGGACGAGGTGTTCGCGGCCCAGGGAGTGTCACCCGGTGCCGTGGCCATCGGCTCGGTGAAGACCAACATCGGCCACCTGAACGCCGCTTCGGGGGTCATCGGGCTCATCAAGGCCGTACTCGCGGTGCGCGAGGGGCAGCTGCCGTCCAGCCTGCACTACCGCAACCGCAACCCGCGTACCAGCGACAAGTCGCCCTTCGCGGTCAACGACCGGCTGCGGCCCTGGCCGGTCGGCGACGGCCCCCGCCGGGCCGGGGTCAGCTCGCTCGGCGTCGGCGGCACCAACGTCCACGTCGTCCTGGAGCAGGCCCCGGCGGGCCGGGCCACGGGGGTCGACCGGACACCCGACCGGCTGCTGGTGCTCTCCGCCCGCACCCCCGACGCGCTCGCCGAGACCGCCGCCCGACTGGCCGGCGTACTGGAGCGGGCCCCCGAGGACGCGCTGCCGGACGTGGCCCGCACGCTGGCCGCGGGCCGCCGGCGCTTCCCGCACCGGGCCGCCGTCGTGGCCGCGACCCCGGCCGAGGCCGCCGCACAGCTGCGGCGGGCCCCCGCCCGGCACGCCCCGGCACCCGCCCCCGCCGTGTTCCTCTTCCCCGGCCAGGGCACCCAGTACCAGGGCATGACCTCCGAACTGCTGGCATCCGAGCCGGAGTTCGCCCGACACATCGCCGAGTGCGCCGAACTGCTCGCTCCGCACACCGGCATCGACCTCGTCTCCCTGCTGTCCGCCCCGGCGGAGCCGGGCGCGGTCGACCCCCTGGTCGACACCCGGCTCGCCCAGCCCGCCCTGTTCGCCGTCGAGTACGCGCTCGCCCGCTGGTGGACCGCCCGGGGCGTGACGCCCGCCGCGATGCTCGGCCACAGTCTGGGCGAGTGGACGGCGGCCTGCCTGGCGGGCGTGTTCACCCTGGAGGACGCGGTGCGACTGGTCGCCGCGCGCGGCCGGATGATGGCCGAGTGCCCCCCGGGCGCCATGCTGGCCGTCGAGCTGCCCGAGGCCGAGGCCCGTACGCTCGAAGGCCCCGAGCTGGCGGTCGCCGCCCTCAACGCCCCGGCGCGGTGCGTGCTCTCCGGGACGCGGGAGGCCGTCGCCCGGGCCGAGGCGCTGCTCGCCGAGCGCGGGGTGGGCGCCAGGCGGCTGGTCACCTCGCACGCGTTCCACTCCGCGATGCTCGACCCGATGGTGGGCCCGTTCGCGGACCTGGTCGCCTCGGTCGCGCTGCGCACTCCGGCCATCCCCTTCGTCTCCAACGTGACCGGCACCTGGATCACCGATGGCCAGGCGACCGATCCCCGGTACTGGGCCGGCCAGGCCCGGGCCGCCGTACGGTTCGCCGACGGGGTCGCGGCCCTGCTCGCCGCCGAGCCCTCGCCGGTGCTGCTGGAGCTCGGCCCCGGACGGGCCCTGGGCCGCTTCGCCGCCCAGGTGGGCGGTCCCGACCTGTGGCCGGTGACCACCGTCCGCGGGGCCCGCGGGACCGGCTCCGACCGGCGCCTGCTGCGGGAGGCCCTGGGCCAGGCCTGGGCCCGCGGGGTCCACGTCGACCTGCAGGAGGCCGCCCCGGACGCGGGCCGCGTGACCGACCTGCCGGGCCACCCGATGAACCGCCGACGGCACTGGATCGATCCGGTGGAGTCGCCGGAGGCCCTCCCCGCCCCCGTACACGTCCCCGACGCGCGGGCAGCGCAGGCACCCGCGGCGGACTCGGCGCAGGCCCTGCCCGCCGAGTCCGCGCACGCCGCCGCCGCGCCGGACGCACCCGCCCCGGCCCCCGCGCCGCCGGCCCCCGTCGCGGGCCCCGTGGCGCAGATCACCGAACTGTGGCGCGAACTGCTCGGCATCGACGACATCGGCCCCGACGCCGACCTCTTCATGCTCGGCGGCGACTCGCTCAACGCTTCCCAGCTGATCTCCCGAGCCAACCGGCTCTTCAAGGTCGAACTGCCCCTCGAGGACTTCCTCGACGAGCCGACCGTACGGCGGATGGCCGAACTCGCCCTCCGCGCACAGACCGACAACCCTGCCGAGGCGGTGGAGCAGTGACCATCCCGACCAGCGAACCGCTGTCGTTCGCACAGCAGCGCATGTGGTTCATGGAAGAACTCGTGCCCGGAACCGCGCTGCAGAACATCCCGCTCGCCGTGCGTCTGACGGGCCCCCTCGACGTCCGAGCCGTGCACGGCGCCTTCCGGGCGGTCGTACGCCGCCACGACACCCTGCGCACCGGTTTCGGCGTCCACCAGGGCGTCCCCGGGAACCGCGTCCTGCCTCCGGAGGAGGCCGACGTGGCCCTCGCGGTGGCCGACTTCGGCCCCGGTGGCGGTGGCGGCGAGGGGGAGCGGACCCTGAGCGCCTGGCTGCACGCGCAGGCCACCGCCCCCTTCGCCCTCGACCGGCCCCCGCTGCTGCGCGTGGGTCTGGCCCGGCTCGCGGACGACGAGCACGTCCTCGCGCTCACCGTCCACCACCTCGTGTGCGACGGCTGGTCCCTGGACGTGCTGATCCGCGAGTTCAACACCGCCTATCGGGAGCTGGCTTCCGGGGCTGCGGACGCGGGCCTTTCCGAACCCACGTGCCGTTACGCCGAGTTCGGCGCCCGCCAGCGGCAGCGCTTCGAGAGCGGAGCCATGGCGGCCGACCTCGCGTACTGGCGCGAGAAGCTCGCCGGCGACCTGCCCGGCCTCGAACTGCCCACCGACCGGCCCCGCCCCGAGGAGCCCGGCTACCGCGGCGCCCGCATCCGCCGGGAGATCCCGGAGCCGCTCATGGACGCGGTCGCGGGCCTGGCCAAGAGCCGCGGCTTCACCCCGTACATGGTGCTGCTCGCCGGATACGGCGCGCTGCTCCAGCGCTGCACGGGACAGAGCGAGATCGTGATCGGCACCCCGATCGCGGGACGCTCCGACGTGGAGACCGAAGACCTGATCGGCCTCTTCGTCAACACCCTCCCCCTGCGTGTCGACCTCAGCGCCGACCCGGACTTCGGCGAACTGGTCAAGCGCGTCCGCAAGACCGCCGTCGGCGCGTACGCCCACCAGGGCCTGCCCTTCGAGAAGATCGTCGAGGACCTGCGGCCCGACCGCGGCGGCCACCTCGCCCCGCTGTTCCGCACCATGTTCATCCTCCAGAACGCGACCACCACGGCCCTGGACCTCCCGGGAGTGGCCGCCGAGGCCGTCGAGACGCACAACGGCACCTCCCGCTTCGACCTCCAGCTCATCATCGGCAAGCGCCCCGACGGATGGGTCGCCACCCTCGAGTACGACAGCGACCTGTTCGACCGCACCACCGTCGAGCGCATGCTGGACCGCTACCTGGTGCTCCTCGAAGGCGCCCTGGCCGAGCCCGCCACCCGGCTGTCCCGGCTGCCGATGCTCAGCGCCACCGAGCGCCGCCGCGTCCTCGAGATCGGCCGCAAGGCCCGCGACTTCCCGGTCACCGAGTGCCTGCACGAGACCTTCGCCCGGCACGCCCGGCAGCGACCCGAGGCCGTCGCCGTGTCCTGCGGCGGCGAGAGTCTCACGTACGCCGAAGTCGACCGCCGTGCCGAGGCGCTGGCGCTGCGGCTGCGCGCCGCGGGTGTCGGCCGCGAGACCCTGGTCGGCCTCTTCCTCGACCGCGGCCTCGACACCGCCGTCGCCATCCTGGGCGTGTTCAAGGCCGGCGGCGCCTACGTCCCGATGGACCCGCTCTACCCGGCCGCCCGGCTCGCCCGCATTCTCGGCGACGCCACCCCGCACGTGCTGATCACGCATGACGGGCTGCGCTCCGCCCTGCCCGAGTACGAGGGCCACCTCCTGGTCATCGACCGGCCCGAGGAGCCCTTCCCGGACCCCGCCCGCCCGGTGCCGCCGCGCGACCCGGTCCCCCAGGAGCCCGACAACACCGCGTACGTCATCTACACCTCCGGCTCCACCGGCACCCCCAAGGGCGTCCAGGTCAGCCACGCGACCGTGGCCCGCATGTTCGCGGCCATGACCGCCACCAGCACCTATGCGTTCGACGAGCACGACACCTGGCCCATGCTGCACAGCTACGCCTTCGACGTGTCCGTCGTCGAGATGTGGGGCGCCTGGCTGCACGGCGGCCGGCTGGTGGTCGTGCCCACGGAAACCGCCCGCGACCCGGAGGCCTACTACGCCCTCGTCCGCGCCGAGGGCATCACCGTGCTCAACCAGACCCCGTCGGCGTTCGTGCACTTCGCCGCCGTCGACGCCGGACACGACCCGGACACCCTCCCGCTGCGGGTGATCATCTTCGGCGGTGAGGCCCTGGAGTCCGGCACCCTCGCCAGCTGGTTCGAACGCCACGGCGACCGCGGCCCGCGCCTGGTCAACATGTACGGCATCACCGAGACCATCCACGTCACCATCCGCGAGATGACCGCGGACGACGTACGCCTGAACCGCCGCAGCCCGATCGGCCGGCCCATGCCCGACATGGAGCTGTACGCCCTCGACGACCTGCTCCAACCGGTGCCGATCGGCGTCACCGGAGAGCTGTACGTCGGCGGACCCGGCCTCGCCCGCTGCTACTTCCGCGACCCGTACAAGACGGCCGACCGGTTCGTCCCGCACCCCTTCTCCGACCGCCCCGGCGCCCGCCTGTACAAGAGCGGCGACCTCGCGCGGCTCACCGCCCGCGGCGAGTTCGAGTACGTCGGCCGCGCGGACCACCAGGTCAAGATCCGCGGCTACCGCATCGAGACCGGCGAGGTGGAGGCCGTGCTCCTCGACCACTCCGACGTGCACGCCGCCGTGGTCGTCCCGCAGCGCGGCGCCGACGGCGAACTCCACCTGTACGGCTATGCCACCCGCGAGCCCGGTGCACGGGCCGGCGAGTCCGACGCGACGACGGCCGCCGTGCTGCGCGAGCACCTCGCCGAGCGGCTGCCCGCCTACATGGTCCCCACGGCCGTCGTGGTCCTCGACGCGCTGCCGCTCACCGTGAACGGCAAGGTGGACCGCAAGGCACTGCCCGTGCCCGAACCGGTCCGCGCCGCCGGCGGGGCCGCGTACGTCGCGCCCCGCACCTCCACCGAAGTCCGCGTGGTCGCCGCCTGGCGCGACGTACTCGGCCTGGACCGGGTCGGTGTGCACGACAACTTCTTCGATCTGGGCGGCCACTCGCTGCTGGCGACCCGCCTGGTCTTCCGGCTCCGTGAGGAGTTCGCCACCGAACTCCCCCTGCGCGTGCTGTTCTCCGATCCCACCGCGGCCGGCATCGCCGCCGTCCTCGACGAGGCCGGCGCCGGCGCGGAGGCCCCGGTGGCGCCCCTGGAGGCCATGCGCGCCGACATCGTCCTCGGTGAGGGCATCAGCGGCTACCGCGCCCACGCGCTTCCCGGCGGTGAGCACCACATCCTGCTCACCGGCGCCACCGGGTTCCTCGGCGCCTTCCTGCTCGACGCCCTGCTCCGGGACACCGGCGCCACCGTGCACTGCCTGGTGCGAGCCGCCGACGCGGTCGCCGCCCGGCAGCGCCTCGAGCGGGTACTGTCGGGATACGGGCTGTGGGAGCCGGAGCGCGCCCACCGGGTGCGCGCCGTCCCCGGCGACCTGGCGGCGCCGAAGCTGGGCCTCGACCCCGCGACCTACGAGGACCTCACGGCGTGCGTCGACGCGGTCTACCACGCGGGAGCCGCCGTCAACCTGGTCCTGCCCTACGAGGAACTCAAGCCCGCCACCGTCGACGGCACCCGCGAGGTGCTGCGGCTGGCCGCCGCCACCGGCCGTGCGGCCGTGCACCACGTGTCCACCGTGGGCGTGTTCGCCGGGGCGGCCGCGGACGGCGGTGCCCACACCGAGGCCTCCCCGGCCGGGCCGCCCGAGCTGCTGCGCCAGGGCTACACCCAGAGCAAGTGGGTGGCCGAGCAGGTCATCGCCCTGGCCAGGGCCGAGGGCGTGCCCGTGACCGTGCACCGGCCTGCCCGTATCGCGGGACACACGGTCACCGGCGCCTGCCAGGCCGACGACTTCCTGTGGCGCGTCGTCAAGGGCTGCGTCCAGGCGGGCGCGGTACCCGAGGGCATCACCGCCGAGGCGGACCTGGTGCCCGTCGACTACGTGGCCCGGGCCATCGTGGCCGTGGCCCGGCGTCCCGAAGCCCTCGGCGGAATCCACCACCAGGTCAACACCCGGCCCGTACCGCTCGTCGAAGTGCTCGGCCACGTACGCGACTTCGGCTATCCGCTGGTCGAGAAGAGCCTCGGCGACTGGGTGGACCTCATCAAGGCCGACCCGGACAACGCGGCCTACCCGCTGCTGAGCCTCTTCGACCCGGCGGGCGGCGGCTTCGTCGCCGTGCGCTTCGACGACCCGGACACCCGGGCCCACCTCGCCGGCACCGGCGTCGCGTGCCCGCCGCTCGACGCGCAACTCCTTCGCACCTACCTCGACTGGTTCGCGGCCACCGGGTACCTGCCGCAGCCGCGCTGACCACACCCACGACCGGAAACCCTCACCACCCACTACCGACGGAGACACCGAACCACCATGACCACCCAGACCATGACCGAGCAGTCCGCGTCCGAGACCCCGGGAGCCGACCTCACCCGTCCGTCCTCCTACTACCAGCCGGGTGAGCACCACGCGCCGCAGAACGAGATCCACCGCCTGCGCCAGCAGGTCGCCGCGTCCTGGGACAAGGAGGCGCGCATCCTGCGCGAGTTCGGCCTCACCGAGGACGCCGACGTCCTGGAGATCGGCTCCGGCCCCGGCTACATCAGCGAGCGGCTGTTGGCGGAGGTCCCGGCGGGCACCCTGACCTGCCTGGAGCTCAACGAGGACCTGATCGAGCACGCCCGCGGTCACCTCACCCCGGCCCGCGAGGGCCAGCTGGACATCGTCCACGGCTCGGTCCTCGACAGCGGCCTGCCGGACGACCGCTACGACATGGCCCACGCCCGCCTGGTCCTCCAGCACGTCCCCGGCACGATGGACGCCCTCACCGAGATCCACCGCACCCTGCGCCCCGGAGGCAAGCTCGTCGTCACCGACGTCGACGACTCCCTGTGGGGCCTGCTGCACCCGATGCCGGAGCTGCCGGAGTGGGACGAGGTCGTCAGGCTGCGCATCGAACTCCAGGCCGGCCGGGGCGGCAACCGCCTCATCGGCCGTGAGCTGGGCGGGCTGATGAAGGCCGCCGGCTTCACCGACATCAAGGTCGAGGCCGTCGCCATCTCCAGCGAGGAGGTCGGCATGGACGTGCTGGCCCCGCAGCTCGACATCCGCTCGCGCACCGCCGCGATGGTCGCCGTCAACCCGGCCGCCGAGCGCCCCTGCGCGGTCGTGGCCGACGCCATGGACGAGTTCGTGGCCCGCCCGGACGCCTCGATGATGCTCGTCTTCTTCATGTTCTCGGGCACCAAGCCGCAGAGGGACGCCCGATGAGCGCCCCCGCCACCGCCACCGGCTGGTCCGTGGTCGTCAACCACGAGGAGCAGCGCTCCGTCTGGCCCGCGGACCAGGAGCCACCGGCCGGCTGGAGCCCGGTCGGCTTCACCGGCAGCCGCGAGGACTGCCTGGCCCGGATCGCCGCCGACTGGATCGATCTGCGCCCCCTGGGCCTGCGCCGCCGTATGGCCGCGGGCTGACCCGCCGTACATCCACCTCACAACGGGAGAGAACACCGCCGTGTACCGGACCATGTTCAAGTCCAAGATCCACCGGGCCCGGGTCACCCAGGCCGATCTGCACTACGTCGGATCCGTGACCATCAGCGCCGACCTCATGGAGGCGGCCGACCTGCTCCCCGGGGAGAAGGTCGACATCGTCGACATCGACAACGGCAACCGCTTGTCCACGTACGTCATCGAGGGGCCGCGCGACTCCGGCGTCATCGGCATCAACGGCGCTGCCGCCCGCCTGGTCAGCCCCGGCGACCTGGTGATCATCATCGCGTACGCCACCGTCACCGACGCCGAAGCCCGCGAGCTGGAGCCCCGGGTCGTCTTCGTCGACGAGCACAACGCCGCCCAGCACCTGGGCTCCGACCCGGCCGCCACCCCGGAGGGTTCGGGACTGCTGCGCGGCGACCTCGTCGCCTCGTGACCGCCCTGCAGGCGCCCGGCCCGACCGCGGCCGGGCGCACCCTCCCGACGGATCCCGGGCCGTGGCTGCGCCGCTACCACGGCCGCCCGGCCCTGGCCGAGGCCACGCTCGTGTGCTTCCCGCACGCGGGCGGCTCGGCCGGCTTCTTCTTCCCCTACTCCGAGGCGCTCTCGGCCCGTTACGACCTGCTCGCCGTGCAGTACCCGGGCCGCCAGGACCGCCACCGCGAACCCTGCGCGACCAGCGTCGGCGAGCTCGCCCGCGCCATCGCGGCCGAACTGGCCTCGACGGTCGACCCGGACGTACCGCTGGCCTTCTTCGGCCACAGCATGGGCGCCGTGGTCGGCTTCGAGACCGCCCGGGCCCTGGCCGGGCTCGGTGTCGGGCGGGCCCCCGACCTGTTCCTGGCCTCCGGCCGCAGGGCCCCCGCCCTCAGCCGGGACGACGGCGTCCACCGCCTGCCCGACCGGGAGCTGCTCGACGAGATCAAGAAGCTCGGCGGCACAGACGTACGCATGCTGGAGGACCCCGAGCTGTTCCAGCTCGTCGTGCCCACCATCCGTGCCGACTTCGCCGCGGTCGAGACGTACGCGCCCGAGCCCGGGGCAGCCGTGGCCTGCCCGGTCGTCGCCCTCATCGGCGACGCGGACCACCGCGTGACCGCGGAGCAGGCCGCCGCCTGGCGTGATCACACCACCTCCGACTTCTCGCTGCGGATCTTCCCCGGCGGGCACTTCTACCTGGTGGAGCGGCAGCGCGACGTGATCGCGACCATCACCGCGCACGTGGACCCCCTCAAGGCTTAGGGGCCGATAAGGGGTGCAGTTTCGGACCGCACCCCTCGTACCGTCGAACTCGAGGGAAAGGCGAGGGACTACGTCATCGTCCCTCGCCTTCCCGGAAGAAACGTCTGGAGAAAAAGTGGGAACCGCCACCGCCTCTGCACCTGAGAACGTCAGCAGCAATGAGACGCCCATCTACGTCCTCTTCGACGTGGAAACCGTCGACTCCCCGGAGAAACTGACCAGGGACCACCTCGTCCGGCTGGCCGCCGGCACCGTCGGCGCCGTCCACATCAAGAACTTCGGCAGCCCCGCCGAATGCGCCGCCGTCCTCCAGGGCCTGGACTCCGTTCCGATGGGCTCGTACGACGAGGAGATCGTCGTCCCCCGGATCCCCAAGCTCGGCCCGGCCGCGTACGACCACTACGACGCGTACGGCCTGGGCGCCGCCTACTGGGAGGACGCGGAGCGCTCCGCGGTCCACCGCGCCCGCCTGCTCGACGGCGCCGACCCGCTCGCCGTCGCCGCCGGGCGCATCCGTGCCGCTTGGGACGGCCCGATGGCCCCCGCCACCTGCTCCGGCCGCGCGATGTACGCGGGCATGATCCGCGAGACCACCGGCGGCATGAAGATGCACTGGGACGAGATCGCCCGCGAGCTGCCGGGCGCACTCGACGACCCGGTCGTCTCCCAGATCGGCTTCAACTGGTACCTGTCCATGCCCGAGGCCGGCGGAGCCACGCACATCTTCCGCCGGCGCTGGCTGCCCGGCGACGAGCGGGCCCGCGACGGTTACGGCTACGACGAGGCGCTGGCGGCCGACGAGCCGAGGGTCGTGGTGCGGCCCTCGTCCGGCGACGCGGTCATCTTCGACCCGCGCAACTACCACGCGGTACGCGGCAACGAGGGCCCCGGCCGCCGGGTGGCGCTGTCCTTCTTCATGGGAGTCGGTGCCGACGGCACCCTCCAGTACTGGTCCTGACCACCATGGCGCAGCACACGGCGGTGGTCAGCGGCGGCACCCGCGGCATCGGACTCGCCCTGAGCCTCAGGCTCGCCGATCTCGGCCACCGGGTCGTCGCCCTCTACCACAACGACAAGGACACCGCCGACGAGGCGGCGGAGCTGGGCCGGGGACTCGTAGAACCGGTCCGGCTGGACGTCGCCGACCCCACGGCGGTCGCCGAGGGCTGCGCGCGCCTGCTCGCCGCCCACGGCGCCCCCCACGTCCTGGTCAACAACGCGGGCATCAACCGGGACCGGCCCTTCCTCGACCTCACCGACGAGGACTGGGACCAGGTGCTCGCGGTCAACCTGTCCGGCCCCTACCGGCTGACCCGGGCCCTGGCCCCCGCGATGCTGGCCGCGGGCCGCGGCTCCATCGTCAACATCGGCGCGACCACGGCCATCCGGCCGCGCAAGAACGGGGCGAACTACTGCGCGGCCAAGGCCGGTCTGCTCCAGCTGACCAAATGCCTGGCCCTCGAATTCGCCCCGAAGGTCCGCGTGAACGCCCTGATCCCCGGATTCACCGACACACCGGAGGTGGTCGGACGGTACGGGCTGGACGACCCCGAGCGGCGCGCGGAGATCCTGCGCACCATTCCCTCCCGGCGAATCGGCACGGCGCGGGACATCGCCGACGCCCTGGAATTCCTGGTGACCGCCAAAAGCAGCTATGTCACCGGTCAGCAACTGATCGTAGACGGCGGGAATTTCATGTGACGGGGCCCCGGCGCCCCACTGCCGGGCCCCTGGCGCTCTCTTTCCCCGACCCGTGTCGTATTCCGAAACGTTTGGAGAGACTCCCCATGCATCTGACCCAGGAACAGCTGGACCGCTATCATGAGGACGGCTTCCTCAAGCTCGACCTCACCCTCGACGCGGACGAGGTCGAAGCACTGCGCGAGGGTTTCGTCCGCGACTGCCAGGTGCCCGGCCCGCAGCGCGTGGCCGAGGAGGGCCGCGACGAGGTGCGCGCCGTCTACGCCACCCACCAGCGCCAACCCGAGTACGCCGGCCTGATCCGCGACCCGCGCCTGCTCCAGCCGGTACGGCAGCTGCTCGCCGAAGACGTCTACATCTACCAGTTCAAGATCAACGCCAAGCCTGCCTTCGGTGGCGAGAAGTGGTCCTGGCACCAGGACTACGTGGCCTGGCGCATCGCCGACAACCTGCCCGCACCGCGCCAGGTCAACGTCGCCGTCTTCCTCGACGACGTGGACGAGTTCAACGGTCCGGTCATCTTCCTTCCCGGGTCCCACCGCTCCGGCCTGATCAACGACAGCCGCAAGGACGCGGCGAAGTCCGCGCAGCACCTCGACCCGGACGACATCGCCCTCACCGAGGAGCAGATGGCCGCTCTGGTGGCGGAGCGGGGCATGGTCAGCCCCAAGGGCCGGGCCGGTTCCGTCGTCCTCTTCTCGCCCGAGATCGTCCACGGCTCCGCGCCCAACATGTCGCCCTTCCCGCGCCGTCTGCTGATCATGACGTACAACGACACGGCCAACCTGCCCAGCTGGGCCGGCGAGCCGCGCCCCGAGTACGTGGTCTGCCGGGACACCGAGCCGCTGCGCGCCCTCGACACCCCGTTCCTCGCCGCGCTCGAAGGGGCCCTCGCATGAGCCGCGCCACGGCCGTCGTACTGGAGCAGTTCGGCCGGCCGCTCCGGCTGCGAGAGTTCGAGGTGCCCCCGCCGCCGGCGGGCGGCATGGTCGTCGCCTGCCGCCACGGCGGCGTCTGCGGTACCGACCTGCACCTCCAGCAGGGCCACCTGCCCATCCCCACCCCGCTGGTCCTGGGCCACGAAGGACTCGGCACCGTCACGGAGTTCGGCCCCGGCACCCCCCGTCGGGACGCCGCCGGACGCGAGCTGCGCGCGGGCGACACGGTGATGTGGGCCTCGTCCATCGCCTGCGGCACCTGCGTTCCCTGCCGGCTGCACCGCGAGCCGACCCTCTGCGAGAACCGCCGCACCTACGGCGTCAACCGCGCCCTGGCCGACGGCTCCGAACTGGCCGGCGCCTGGGCCGAGGCCATCGTGCTGCACGAGGGCGCCACCGTCGTCCGGCTGGACGAGGGCATCGACCCGCTCGCCGCCATGTCCTTCGCCTGCGCCGGACCCACGGTCGTGCACGCCCTCTACGAGCGCCGCCCGGTGCGGGTCGGCGAGATCGTCGTGGTCCAGGGCAGCGGACCGGTGGGCCTGGCCGCGGCAGCCCTCGCGCAGCTCTCCGGCGCCGCCAAGGTGATCGTCGTCGGCGGCCCGACGGGCCGCCTCGAACTGGCCGCCAAGGCCGGGATCGGCGACGTACACATCGACATCACCGGCCCCGGCGGCACCGGCGCGGCCCTGGAGGCCGTGCTCGCCGAGACCGGCGGCCGCGGCGCCGACCTGGTCATCGAGTGCGCGGGCGTGCCTGCGGCCGTGGCCCAGGGCCTCACGCTGGCCCGCCGAGGCGGCTCGTACCTGATCATCGGCCAGTACACCGACGCCGGCGACACCCTGGTCAACCCGCACCAGATCGTCTACCGGCAGCTCGACGTGATCGGCTCCTGGGCCTTCACCGGCGCGCACCTGACCGAGTACGTCAAGCTGCTGCCGGCTCTCACCGCCCGCTTCGACCTGCGCAGCCTGGTGACCTCCTACCCGCTGGCCGAGCACGGGACGGCCCTGGCCGCCGTCGCCACCGGGGACGTGCTGAAGGCCGTGCTCTCCAGCTGAGGGCCGTGCGCTCCACCTGAAACCGAGGCCTCCGGCCGAGCCGTGCTCGCCGGCTGATCCGCGGACCCACCGCCCGTACCGCCGCAACCCGCACACCGCCCGGCCGGCCTGCCCGTTTTGGCCTGCCCTGGCCCGTCCGAGACGAGGGGACACGAGTTCATGCTGACCGACGAGGGCTCCATCGCCCCCGACCGCACCGCCGACACCGAGGCCATCGCCGTCGTGGGCATGTCCTGTCGGGTCGCGGGCGCCGACTCGCCCGAGGCCTTCTGGCAACTGCTCGGCAGCGGCGCGTCGGCCGTCACCCGCGACGAGCGCACCGGGCGGTGGGCCGGATGGATCACGCACAAGGACGCATTCGACGCCGAGTTCTTCGGCATCGCCCCGCGCGAGGCCGCCGCGATGGATCCGCAGGCGCGGCTCGCGCTCGAACTCGCCTGGGAGGCGCTGGAGGACGCACGGCTGCTTCCCCACGGGCTCGGCGGCACCCGCACCGGCGTGTTCGTCGGCGTCATCAACGACGACTACGCCACGCTGGTGCGCCGTACCGGCCCCGCAGCCGTGTCGGGCCTCACCGCCACCGGACTGCACCGGGCCATGACCGCCAACCGGCTGTCGTACCTGCTGGGGCTGCGCGGCCCCAGCCTCACCGTGGACTGTGCCCAGTCCTCGTCCCTGGTCGCCGTCCACCTGGCCTGCGAGAGCCTGCGCCGGGGCGAGACGGAGCTCGCCGTCGCCACCGGAGTGAACCTGATCCTCGCCGAGGAGAGCAGCCTCGGCATGGAGCGCATGGGCGCGCTGTCCGCCGACGGCCGCAGCTACACCTTCGACGCCCGCGCCAACGGCTACGTCCGCGGCGAAGGCGGCGCCACCGTCGTCCTCAAGCGCCTGTCGGACGCCCTCGCCGACGGGGACCGCGTGCACTGCGTCATCCGCGGCGGCGCCGTCAACAACGACGGCGGTGGCGCGAGCCTGACCGCCCCGGACCAGGCGGCGCAAGAAGAGCTGATCCGCACCGCGCTGCGCCGCTCGGGCCTCGCGCCCGAGGAGATCGGGTACGTGGAACTGCACGGCACCGGCACGCCCGTCGGTGACCCCATCGAGGCGGCCGCCCTCGGGGCGGCGCTCCGCACCGGTTCCCCCACCGGTTCCCGGACCGAGTCCGGGGCCGCGTCCGCGTCCGAGTCCGGGGCCCCGGCCGGGGTCGCGTCCGCCGACGGGCGGGTGGCGGGCCGGGCGCTGCCCGTCGGCTCGGCCAAGACCAACGTCGGCCACCTGGAGGGCGCCTCCGGCATCGTCGGCCTGGTCAAGACCGCCCTGTGCCTCGCGCACGGCGAGCTCGTGGCCACGCTGAACCACTCCGTCCCCAACCCGGCCATCCCGCTGGACCGGCTGGGCCTGACGGTGCAGACGGAGCGGGCCCCGTGGCGGGCGCCCGAGGGACGGCTGCGCGCGGCCGGCGTCTCCTCCTTCGGCATGGGCGGCACCAACTGCCACCTGGTCGTGACGGAGGCGCCCGCGGACGCCTCCGCTCCGGTGGCCGACGCGGCCGCCACGGGCACGTTCCCGGGTGCCGCGGCGCCGCCCCGCAGCCCCGCCCCCGCCACCCAGGTGCCGTGGGCGCTGTCGGGCCGCACCCCGGCCGCCCTGCGCGCACAGGCCGCCCGCCTGCTCGCGTACAGCACCGCCCACCCGCAGACCCCCGCCGCCGACATCGGCCGCTCGCTGGCGCTGACCCGTACCGCCTTCGCGCACCGCGCCGTCGTGACCGCCGCTGACCGGGCCGGTCTGGAGGCGGGGCTCGCCGCGCTCGCCGCGGGGGAGGAGTGCGCCGGCGTGGTGCGCGGTACCGCGCTGCCCGGCCCGGACGCGCCCAGCACCGTCTTCGTCTTCCCCGGCCAGGGCTCGCAGTGGCCGGGAATGTCCCGCGAACTCCTCGACACCGCACCGGTGTTCCGGCGCGAGATCGAGGCCTGCGAGGCCGCGCTCGCGCCGTACACCGACTGGTCTCTGACCGAGGTACTGCGCGAGGCCGAGGGCGCCCCCTCACTCGCCCGCGTGGACGTGGTGCAGCCCGCCCTGTTCGCGGTCATGGTCTCCTTGGCCGCGCTGTGGCGCTCCTGGGGCGTGGAGCCGGCCGCCGTGGTCGGCCACTCCCAGGGCGAGATCGCCGCCGCCTACGTCAGCGGCGCCCTCTCCCTCGACGACGCCGCCCGCGTCGTGGCCCTGCGCAGTGCCGTCATCCGGGACCGGCTGGCCGGCCGCGGCGGCATGGCCTCCGTCGCGCTGCCCGCCGCCGCCGTCTCAGAGCGGCTGCGCGACCGCTTCGCGCAGGTGGAGATCGCGGTGGTCAACGCCCCCGCGGCCACGGTCGTCTGCGGCGCGCCCGAGCTCCTCGACGAGCTCGCCGCCGAACTGGAGGCCGAGGGGGTCCGGGTCCGGATCATCCCCGTCGACTACGCCTCCCACTCCGCCTACGTCGAGGAGATCGAAGCCGAACTCCTCGACGTGCTCGCCCCGGTGACCCCCCGCACCCCCGAGATCCCCTTCTACTCCACCGTGCTGGCCGCCCGCATCGAGCACGAGCCGCTGGACGCCTCGTACTGGTACCGCAACCTGCGCGGCACCGTCCGCTTCCAGGAGACCGTCGCGGCCCTGCTCGCCGACGGGCACACCGCCTTCGTCGAGCCCACCGCCCACCCGCTCCTGACCGCCGCGGTCACGGATACCGCCGAGCCGGACCTGACCGTGGCGGCCGTCGGCACGCTGCGCCGCGAGGCGGGCGGCCCGGACCGTTTCCTCGCCGCCCTGGCCGAGGCGCACACCAAGGGCCTGCCCGTCGACCTCGCCGCCACGTGCCCCGACGCCCGGACCGTGGACCTGCCCACGTACGCCTTCCAGCGCAAGCGGCACTGGCTTCCCGAGCTCGACTCCCTCCCGGCCGCCGTGCCCACGGGCCCGCACCCCGGCTCCCCGTCCGACGGGCCCGTCGGTGAGGAAGCCGAACTGCCGCCGCTGCTCCTGGAGCTCGCCGCCCTCGACGACGCGGCCGCGCGTCGCCGGCGGCTGCTCCGGCTGGTGTGCGCCACCACCGCCGCCGTCCTCGGCCTCGACGGACCGGGGTCCGTCACTCCCGCGGTCACCTTCAAGAACCAGGGTGTGGAATCCCTGACCGGCGTCGAGCTGCGCAATCGTCTCCAGGAGGCCACCGCGCTCAAGCTGCCGACCACCCTCGTCTACCAGTGGCCCACCCCGCAGGCCCTGGCCGACCACCTGGCCGCCGAACTCGGCGACCTCGACCACCTCGCCGGCCGCGCCGCGGCACCGGCTGCCGGCGCCCCCGTCGCGGCGGCCGCCACGGCCGCGGGCGGCACCGCCCCGGACGACGACCCGATCGCCGTGGTGGGCATGGGCTGCCGGTTCCCGGGCGGGGCCCGGACCCCCGAGGACCTGTGGCGGCTGGTCGCCTCCGGCGCGGACGCCGTGGGCGGCTTTCCGACCGACCGCGGCTGGGACGTGGACGGGCTGTACGACCCGGAGCCGGGCAAGCCGGGGAAGTCGTACGTGAAGGAGGGCGGCTTCCTCTACGATGCCGCCGAGTTCGACGCCGGCTTCTTCGGGATCTCCCCGCGCGAGGCGGTGGCGATGGACCCGCAGCAGCGGCTGCTGCTGGAGACGTCCTGGGAGGCGCTGGAGCGGGCCGGGATCGACCCGGCCGCGCTGCGCGGCACGGACACCGGCGTGTTCGTGGGCGTCATGGCCCAGGACTACGGCCCGCGCCTGCACGAGCCCGCCGACGGCGCCGAGGGCTACCTGCTCACCGGCAACACCACCAGCGTCGCCTCCGGCCGCATCGCCTACACCCTGGGTCTGCAGGGCCCGGCCGTCACCCTCGACACCGCCTGCTCCTCCTCCCTGGTGGCCCTGCACACGGCGGTGCAGTCGCTGCGCACCGGCGAGTCCTCGCTCGCGCTGGCGGGCGGTGCCTGCGTGATGTCGAGCCCGGGCATCTTCGTGGAGTTCGGCCACCAGCGGGGCCTGGCGCCGGACGGCCGCAGCAAGGCCTTCTCGGCGGCCGCCGACGGCACCAGCTGGGGTGAGGGAGTCGGCCTGGTGGTGCTGGAGCGCCTCTCCGACGCGGTGCGCAACGGCCACCGGGTCCTGGCCGTGGTGCGCGGCTCCGCCGTCAACCAGGACGGCGCCAGCAACGGCCTGTCCGCCCCCAACGGACTGGCGCAGGAGCGCGTGATCCGCCAGGCCCTGGACCGGGCCGGCCTGACCGGCGCGGACGTGGACGTGGCCGAGGCGCACGGCACCGGAACCAAGCTGGGCGACCCCATCGAGGCGGGCGCGCTGCTGGCCACGTACGGGCAGGGGCGGCCCGAGGGGCGTCCGCTGCTGCTGGGTTCGCTGAAGTCGAACATCGGGCACACGCAGGCGGCCGCGGGTGTCGGCGGTGTCATCAAGATGGTGATGGCCCTGCGCGAGGGCCTGGTCCCCAAGACGCTGCACGTGGACGAGCCCACCCCGCACGTGGACTGGACCGCGGGCGCCGTGGAACTGGTCACCGAGGCGGTGGCCTGGCCCGAGACCGGCCGCCCCCGCCGGGCCGCCGTCTCCTCCTTCGGCATCAGCGGCACCAACGCCCACGTCATCCTCGAACAGGCCCCCCAGGCCCCGGAGTCCGGGGCAGGTCGGGCCGCCCCCACCGAGCCGAGCCCCACCATCGTGTCCGGGCTGCCCGCCGCCCTGCCCGTGTCCGCCCGCACCGAGCAGGCACTGCGCGCCCAGGCCGCCCGCCTCACCGAGCACTTGGCCGCGGACGCCGACCTCACCCCCGCCGACCTGGGCCATTCGCTGGCCCTGGCCCGTACCGGCTTCGAGAACCGGGCCGTGGTCATCGCGGCGGACCGGGTCGAACTCGCCTCGGCACTGTCGGCGTTGGCCGCGGACGAGGAGCACCCCACCGTCGTACGCGGCACAGCCGGACCCGACGGCGACGCCGAGGGCGCCGTGTTCGTCTTCCCCGGCCAGGGCGCCCAGTGGGCCGGAATGGGAGCCGAACTCCTCGACACGGCACCGGTGTTCCGGCGCGAGATCGAGGCCTGCGAGGCCGCGCTCGCGCCCTTCACCGACTGGTCGCTCACCGAGGTGCTGCGCGGCGCCGAAGGCGCCCCCACGCTGGACCGGGTCGACGTGCTCCAGCCCGCCTCCTTCGCCGTGATGGTCGCGTTGGCCGCGCTGTGGCGCTCCTGGGGCGTGGAGCCGGCCGCCGTGGTCGGCCACTCCCAGGGCGAGATCGCCGCCGCCTACGTCAGCGGCGCCCTCTCCCTCGACGACGCCGCCCGCGTCGTGGCCCTGCGCAGCCGGGAGATCGCCCACCGGCTCGCCGGCCGCGGCGGCATGGCCTCCGTCGCCCTGCCCGCCGAGGAGGTCACCCGGCGCATCGCCGCATGGGGCCCGCGCCTGAACGTCGCCGCGTTCAACAGCCCCCACTCCACGGTCCTGTCGGGCGAGCCCGAGGCCCTGGCCGAGTTCGTGGAGAGCTGCCTGGCCGACGGCGGGCGGGCCCGGATCATCCCCGTCGACTACGCCTCCCACTCCGCGTACGTCGAGGAGATCGCGGAGCAGGTCGTGACCGCCCTCGGCCCGATCGCCCCGCGCCCGCCCCGGATCCCCTTCCACTCCACCCTGCTCGCCCGCCGTATCGAGCACGAGCCGCTGGACGCCTCGTACTGGTACCGCAACCTGCGCGGCACCGTCCGCTTCCAGGAGACCGTCGCCCGGCTGGCCGAGGCCGGACATCGCCGCTTCATCGAGGTCAGCCCCCACCCCGTGCTCTCCTCCGGCATCGCCGAGACCGTGGAGGACGCCACCGGAACCGAACCCCTGCTCGCCACCGGCTCGCTCCGCCGGGACGACGGCGGACTGCGCCGATTCGCCGCATCCGCCGCGGCCGCCCATGTGAGCGGCCTCGCCGTCGACTGGAGCGCACTGCACACGCCGGCCGCCCCGCGCCGGACCGACCTGCCCACGTACGCCTTCCAGCGGGAGCGGTACTGGATGGACCGGCCGCGCCCCGCCGCGGCCACCTCGGGCCTCGGGCTCGAAAGCGCCGGACACCCGCTGCTCGGCGCCCGTCTCGACCTCCCCGACGGCGGCCCGGTGGTCTTCGCCGGCACGGTCGGCCTCCGCGACCACGCCTGGCTCGCCGACCACGCGGTCCTGGGCACCGTCCTGCTGCCGGGCACGGCCTTCGTGGACCTCGTGCTGCACGCCGGCGCCCGACTCGACGGCCTGGGGCTGGACGAACTCGTCCTGCACGCCCCCCTCGTGCTGACCGAGGCCCGCCCGGTGAGGCTCCAGGTCGTCGTCGCCGCCGCCGACGCCACCGGCCGGCGCGCCGTTTCGGTCCACACCCGGCCCGAGCCGCACCCGGGCGAGCCCGACGGCGGGTCCTGGACCCGGCATGCCGAGGGCTGGCTCGCCCCCGGCGCCCTCGGCGCCCCCGCGCCCGCCGCCGAGGCCGCCTGGCCCCCGGCCGGCGCCCGGCCGCTGGACCTCTCGCGCCGATACGCCGACCTGCTCGCGCAGGGTTACGCGTACGGGCCCGCCTTCCAGGGCCTGACCGCCGCCTGGCAGCGCGACGACGAGGTCTTCGCCGAGGTGACGCCGGCCCGGGAACTGGCCGACCAGACCGATTTCGGCATCCACCCGGCCGCCCTCGACGCCGCCCTGCACGCCATCGGCCTGCTCGGCAGCGCGGCCGGACCCGGGGAGGGCACCCCGAAGCCCCTGTTGCCCTTCGCCTGGCACGGGGTCCGCCTGTACGCCCACGGCGCGACCGCGCTGCGGGTGCGGCTGGCCCGCACCGAGGGCGACGCGGTCCGGGTGTCCGTCGCCGATGTCGCCGGGACGCCCGTGGCCGAGGTCGACGCCCTGGTCATGCGGCCCGTCGAGCCGAAGCGGCTGGCGGAGCTCGCCCGCGGCGCCGACCACCTGTACGCCGTGGACTGGACGCCGGTGCCCACCGGCGGCGACCTGCCCGCCGACGTGCCGCCGGCCGTCGTCGGCACCCCCGAGGAGGTGCCCGGCCTCGGCGCCGCCACCGCCCACGCCGGGCTCGACGCCCTGCTCGCCGGCATCGCCGCCGGCGCCGCGGCCCCCGACCTGCTGCTCGTACCGGTGACCGCGACCGCACAGGGAGCGGGGCGCGTGCCCGAGGAAGCCGACCCGGCCGAGGCCGCGCGGCGGCTGACCCGGGACCTGCTCGCCACCGTCCAGCGGTGGCTCGCCGCCGACCGGCTCGCCGGCACCCGCCTGGTGGTGGTCACCCGCGGCGCCGTCGCCACGGGCCCCGAGGACCCGGTCACCGACCTGGCCGCGGCCGCCGCCTGGGGGCTGATCCGCAGCGTGCAGAGCGAGTACCCCGACCGCTGCCTGCTCCTGGACACCGACGCCACCGCCGGCACCGACGCCTCCGCGACCGCCCTGCGGGCCGCGCTGGCCACCGCCGCCGACCGCGGCGAACACCAGATCGTCCTGCGCCGCGGCACCGCGTACGCACCCCGCCTGGCCCTCCCCGGATCCGCGTCCGCGCAGACCCGGGACGAGGCGGACCGGCCCGCCTTCGACCCCGATGGCACGGTCCTGATCACCGGCGGCACCGGCACCCTCGGCACTCTGGTGGCCCGTCACCTGGTCACCGAACACGGCGCCCGCCGCCTGCTGCTGACCAGTCGCCAGGGTCCTGCCGCACCGGGCGCTGCCGAACTCGTGGCGGCCCTGCGGGAACTGGGCGCCACCGCCGAGGTCGCCGCCTGCGACGCCGCGGACCGCGGCTCGCTCGCGGCCACCCTCGAAGGGATCGACCCGGCCCACCCGCTCACCGCCGTGGTCCACGCGGCCGGCCTGCTCGACGACGCGACCGTGCCCGCCCTGACGGCCGGACACGTCGACCGCGTGATGCGGCCCAAGGCCGATGCCGCCTGGCACCTGCACGAACTCACCCGCGACCGGGACGTGAAGGCCTTCGTGCTCTTCTCCTCCGTGGCCGGCACGCTGGGCCTGGGCGGTCAGGCCAACTACGCGGCGGCCAACGTCTTCCTGGACTCCCTGGCCCACCTGCGCCGCGCCCAGGGTCTCCCCGCCGTCTCCCTGGCCTGGGGCCTGTGGGAGCAGGCCAGCGGCATGACGGGCGAGCTGACCGGGGCGGATCTGGCCCGGATGGCCCGGACCGGCGTCGCCGCGCTGCCCTCCGCCGAGGGACTGCGGCTGCTCGACGCCGCTCTGGCCGCCGAGGAGGCGCTGCTCGTCCCGGCGGCCCTGGACACCGCCGGGCTGCGCGCCCGGGTGGCCTCCGACGGCACCCCGCCCCCGCCGATGCTCCGCGGCCTGGTGCGGCTCCCCGGCCGGCGCACCGAAGCCGCTCAGGCCGCCGGCCCCCGGACCCCCGAGGCCGACGGCGGCGGACTCGCCCTGCGCCTGGCACCGCTCGACGACGAGGCGCGCCACGACACGGTGCTGGACCTGGTCCGCCACTGTGCGGCCGTGGTCCTCGGACACGGCTCGGCCGACAAGGTGGAGCCCGAACGGGCCTTCGCCAAGCTCGGGTTCGACTCGCTCACCTCGGTCGAACTGCGCAACCGGCTGAACGCCGCCACCGGCCTGCGACTGCCCGCCACCCTGCTCTTCGACTGCCCCACCCCGGGCGCCGTCACCGAGCGGATCCTGACCCTGCTCGCGCCCGCTCCGCAGCCCGCCCCCGCGGCCGGCGCGCCGGAGCCCGCGGACGAGCCCGTCCTCGCGGCCATCGAGTCGGCGAGCGACGACGAAATCTTCAAGTTCATTGAAAGCGAACTCGGTATCTCATGAGGAGTGTTCGGTCGGATGGCTAACGAGGACAAGCTTCGCGACTATCTGAAGAAGGTCACCACCGACCTCCACGCCACCCGGCAGCGGCTGCGCGCCCGCGAGGAGCGCGACCACGAGCCGATCGCCGTGGTGGGCATGGGGTGCCGGTTCCCCGGCGGGGTCGAAACCCCTGAGGACCTGTGGCGGCTGGTGGCCTCCGGCACCGACGCGATGGGCGGCTTCCCGCTCGACCGCGGCTGGGACGTGGACGGGCTGTACGACCCGGAGCCGGGCAAGCCGGGGAAGTCGTACGTGAAGGAGGGCGGCTTCCTGCACGGCGCCGCCGAGTTCGACGCCGCGTTCTTCGGGATCTCCTCCCGTGAGGCGGTGGCGATGGACCCGCAGCAGCGGCTGCTGCTGGAGACGTCCTGGGAGGCGCTGGAGCGGGCCGGGATCGACCCGGCCGCGCTGCGCGGCACCGACACCGGCGTGTTCGTCGGCCTGATGTACCACGACTACACCGCCCGCCTGGGCCAGGTGCCCCAGGAGTACGAGGGCTACGCCATCACGGGCGGTTCCTCCAGCGTGGCCTCCGGCAGGCTCTCGTACACCCTCGGCCTGGAAGGCCCGGCGGTCACCGTCGACACCGCCTGCTCCTCCTCCCTCGTCACCCTCCACATGGCGGTGCAGTCGCTCCGCAAGGGGGAGTGCGCGCTCGCCCTGGCCGGCGGCGCGGCCATCATGCCCACGCCGACCATCTTCCTGGAGTTCTCGCGCCAGCGGGGCCTGGCGCCGGACGGCCGCAGCAAGGCCTTCTCGGCGGCCGCCGACGGCACCAGCTGGGGTGAGGGAGTCGGCCTGGTGGTGCTGGAGCGCCTCTCCGACGCGGTGCGCAACGGCCACCGGGTCCTGGCCGTGGTGCGCGGCTCCGCCGTCAACCAGGACGGCGCCAGCAACGGCCTGACCGCCCCCAACGGCCCCTCCCAGGTACGGGTGATCCGGCAGGCCCTCGCCGACGCGGGCCTCACCCCCGACGAGGTCGACGCCGTCGAGGCGCACGGCACCGGAACCAGGCTGGGCGACCCCATCGAGGCACAGGCCCTCCTGGACACGTACGGGCAGGAGCGCCCCGCAGATCGCCCGCTGCTGCTCGGCTCGCTGAAGTCCAACCTCGGCCACACCCAGGCCGCCGCCGGCGTGGGCGGTGTCATCAAGATGGTGATGGCCCTGCGCGAGGGCCTGGTCCCCAAGACCCTGCACGTGGACGAGCCCACCCCGCACGTGGACTGGACCGCGGGCGCCGTGGAACTGGTCACCGAGGCGGTGGCCTGGCCCGAGACCGGCCGCCCCCGCCGGGCCGCCGTCTCCTCCTTCGGCATCAGCGGCACCAACGCCCACGTCATCCTCGAACAGGCCACCGAGGACGCCTCCGTCGAGCAGAGCACCACCTCCGCGAACGACTCCGCGACCCCGACGCCCGTCCTGGCCGGAGCCCCGCACGTCTGGCCGCTCTCCGCCCGTGGCGGCGCCGGACTGCGGGGCCAGGCCGCCAAGCTCCTTCGGTTCACCGCGGACCGCCCCGGAGCGGACCCCGTCGCCGTCGGTCATGCCCTGCGCACCACCCGCGCCGTCCTCTCCCACCGGGCCGTCGCCCTCGGCGCCGACCATCAGGAGCTCACCGCCGCCCTGACCGCCCTCGCCTCCGGAACCGATTCCCCGCAGCTGGTCCAGGCCGAGGCCGCCGGCGGCCGCCCCGTGTTCGTCTACCCGGGGCAGGGCCACCAGTGGGCCGGGATGGCCCGCGAACTGCTCGACTCCTCCGCGGTGTTCCGAGCCTCGATCGAGGCCTGCGAGGCCGCCATGGCCCCGCACACCGACTGGTCCCTGACCGAGGTGCTGCGCGGCGCGGAGAGCGCCCCCGACCTGGAACGCGTCGACGTGGTCCAGCCCGCCCTGTTCGCCGTCATGGTCGCCCTCACCGACGTCTGGCAGGCCGCCGGCGTCCGCCCCGCCGCGGTCATCGGCCAGTCCCAGGGCGAGGTCGCCGCCGCCTACGTCAGTGGCGCCCTCACCCTCGACGACGCCGCGCGCATCATCACCCTGCGCAGCCGCATCGCCCGCGACAGGCTCTCCGGCACCGGCGCCATGGCCTCCGTGATGCTGCCCGCCGAGCGCGTCGAGGAGCTGCTCGCCGCCACCGACGGCCGCATCCAGATCGCTTCCGTCAGCAGCCCCGCCGGCACCGTCGTGGCCGGCTCGCCGGAGGCACTGGAGGAGCTGCTCGCGGCCTGGGAGGCCGAGGGCGTCCGGGCCCGCCGCATCTCCACCGACTACGCGTCCCACACGGACCACGTCGAGGTCATCGAGGACGAACTCCTCGCCGCACTCGCCCCGGTGAACCCGCGCGCCACCCGCATCCCCTTCTACTCCACCGTCACCGGAGAGCTCCAGGATGGCCTCGGGCTCGACGCCGCCTACTGGTACCGCAACCTGCGCCAGACCGTCCGCTTCGCCGACACCGCCCGCACCCTCGTCGATGCCGGCCACCGGGTGTTCGTCGAGCCCAGCGCCCACCCCCTGCTCACCGGCGCCGTCCAGGAGATCGCCGAGGCCGCCGACCACACCGCCGTCGCGCTGGAAACCCTGCGCCGCGACGAGGGCGGCCCGGCCCGCCTCACCACCTCACTGGCCCGGGCCCACGTCCACGGCCTTCCCGTCGATTGGACCGCGCTGCTCGGTGCTCCCCCCACCGCCCCCGACCCGGTCGAGCTGCCCACCTACGCCTTCCAGCGCCAGCCCTACTGGCTCGACGCACCCGCGCAGGCGGCCGACGCGGCCGGACTGGGCCTCGTACCGGTCGACCACCCGATGCTCGGCGCGGCCGTCGAGAACGCCGAGGACGGCAGCACCCTGCTCACCGGCCGGATCTCGCTGCACACCCACCCCTGGCTCGCCGACCACGCCGTCTCCGGCACGGTCCTCGTCCCCGGCACCGCCCTGCTCGAACTCCTGGTGCGGGCCGGCGACCACGTGGGCTGCGACCTGGTCGACGAACTCGACCTCGCCGTCCCGCTGGTGGTGCCCCGCGAGGGCGCGGTGCGCCTCCAGCTCGCGCTGTCGGCCCCCGACGCCGAGGGAGGCCGCGGGGTCGCGATCCACTCCCGGCCCGAGGACGCCGACGGCACCGAGTGGACCTACCACGCCGGCGGCCGGGTGCTGCCCGGCGCTCCCGCCACGCCCGCGGCCGCCGCCCCCGCTCCGTGGCCGCCGCGCGGCGCCGAACGCGTCGAGACGGAAGGCGCGTACGAGCGCCTCACCGAGGTCGGCTACCAGTACGGGCCCGCCTTCCAGGGCCTGACCGCCGCCTGGCGGCTCGGCGACGACCTGTACGGCGAGATCGTCCTCGCCGAGGCCCGGCACGCCGAGACCGGCGCCTTCGCCCTGCACCCCGCGCTGCTCGACGCCGCCTTGCACCCGCTCATCGTGCGCGGCCCCGACGGCGAAGGCCCCCAGCAGGTGGTCCTGCCCTTCGGCTGGTCCGGGGTCCGCGTCCACGCCACCGGCGCCACCACCCTGCGGGTGCGGCTGACCCGCAACGCCGACGACACCGTGGGCCTGGCCGCCTGGGATCCCGCGGGCGCCCCCGTGCTGTCCGCCGACTCGCTGACCGTACGCGCCCTGGCCCCGGGCGCCCTGAACACCGGGGACACCCGGGCGCAGCGTTCCCTGTACGCCGTCACGTGGACCGCGCTGGAGGAGACGGCCGCCGAAGCCCCCGCCGACCTCGCCGTCCTCGGCACCGGCCACGGACTCGGCGCCGGCCCCGCCGAGCACCACCACGCCGCTCTGCCCGCGCTGCTGGACGCGCTGGCCGCCGGCCGGCCGGCCCCCGCCGCCGTGCTCGCCCCCGTCGCCGCCCTCGCCCCGCTGCCGGACGAGGACCCGGCAGCGGCCGTACGCAGCGGACTCGGAGCGGTGCTCAACCTGGTCCGTGACTGGCTCGCCCACGAGTCCCTCGCCGAGGTACCCCTGGTCCTGGTCACCAGCGGGGCGGTGGCCACCGGCCCGCACGAGCGCCCCGCCTCCCTGGCCGCCGCCGCCGTCTGGGGCCTCGTACGCTCCGCGCAGCGCGAACACCCCGGCCGGTTCGCCCTCCTCGACCTCGACGACGGCGCAGCCGCCGAGCTGCTGCCGGTCACCCTGCCCGGCCTGCTGCGCACCGAGCCCGAACTCGCCCTGCACGGGAACCGGTTCCACATCCCGAGGCTGACCCGGGCCGCGGACGAGGCAGGCCTGCCCCTCCCCGACACCGACGCCTGGCGCCTGGTATCCGAAGGCAAGGGCAGCCTGGAGAGCCTGGCCTTCGCCGCCGCCCCCGAGGCCACGGCCCCGCTCGCGCCGGGCCAGGTGCGGATCGCCGTGCGCGCCGCCGGCCTCAACTTCCACGACGTGGTGCTCGCGCTCGGCATGATCGAGGAGGACCGGGACCAGTTCGGCTACGAGGCCGCCGGCGTGGTCGTCGAGACCGCCCCCGACGTGACGGGCCTCGCCCCGGGCGACCGCGTCCTCGGCCTGGTGCGCGACGGCTTCGGACCGTTCGCCGTCGCCGACCACCGCCTCATCGCCCCCATGCCCGACGGCTGGACCTTCGCCCGGGCCGCCTCCGTACCCGTGGCCTTCCTCACCGCCTACCACGGTCTGGTCGATCTCGGCCGCATCCGCCCCGGTGACACCGTCCTCGTCCACGCGGCCGCCGGAGGCGTCGGCATGGCCGCCGTCCAGCTCGCCCGGCACCTCGGCGCGGAGGTCCACGCCACCGCGAGCCGCGGCAAGTGGGACGTCCTGCGCGCCGCCGGCCTCGACGACACGCACATCCACGACTCCCGTACCCTCGCCTTCGAGGACGGGGTACGGCAGGCCACCGGCGGCCGGGGCGTGGACATCGTCCTCGGCTCCCTCTCCGGGGAGTTCGTCGACGCCTCGCTGCGCCTGCTCGGCCCGGCGGGCCGGATGATCGAGATGGGCAAGACCGACATCCGCGACTCCCAGCGCGTCGCGGCCGACCACCCGGGCTGCTCGTACCACGCCTACGACCTCAACCTCGTCGCCCCGGAACGGGTACGGGAGATGCTCGCCGAGGTCCTGGCCCGGTTCGCGGACCGCACCCTCACGGCCCTGCCGACCGCCGCCTGGGACATCCGGCGCGCCCCGGCCGTCTTCCGCCACATGAGCCAGGCCCGCCACACCGGCAAGCTGGTCCTGACCGTGCCCCGGCCGCTCGACACCGACGGCACGGTCCTCGTCACCGGCGGCACCGGTACCCTCGGCGCGCTCGTCGCCCGCCACCTCGTCACCGACCACGGCATCCGCCGGCTGCTCCTCACCAGCCGGCAGGGCGCACGGGCCGCCGGCGCCGACACCCTGGCGGCCGAACTCACCGCGCTCGGCGCCCAGGTCACCCTCGCCGCCTGCGACGCGGCCGACCGCACCGCACTGGCCCAGACCCTCGCCGGCATCGACCCGGCCCACCCGCTCACCGCGGTGGTCCACGCGGCGGGCATCCTCGACGACACCGCCGTCGACCAGCTCACCCCCGAGCAGATCGACCGGGTCCTGCGGCCGAAGGCGGACGCCGCCTGGCACCTGCACGAGCTCACCCGCGACCTGGACCTGGCCGCCTTCGTGCTGTTCTCCTCGGCCGCCGGCACCCTCGGCACCGCCGGCCAGGCCAACTACGCCGCCGCCAACGCCTTCCTCGACGCCCTCGCCCACCAGCGCCGGGCCGAGGGGCTCCCAGCGGTGTCCCTGGCCTGGGGCCTGTGGCAGCAGACCAGCGCGCTCACCGGCACCCTCGGCGAGCAGGACCTGCGCCGCCTCGCCCGTACCGGAGTCGCCGCCATGCCCACCGACGAGGCGCTCGCGCTCCTCGACGCGGGTCTGGCCGCCGACCGGCCCACGCTGGTGCCCGTACGGCTCGACACCCAGGGCCTCGCGGCCTCCGGCGCCGAGCCCCCCGCGCTGCTGCGCGCCATGGTGCGCACCCCCCGGCGCCGCCGCGCCCAGGCGGGGACGGCGGCCGAGGGGCCGGCCCTGACCGACCGGCTGGCGCCGCTGCCCGAGCAGGAGCGCCGCCGGGTGCTGCTGGACCTGGTCCGCGAGCACGCCGCCGTCGTCCTCGGCGAATCCTCGCCCGCGGCCGTCGGCCCGCACCGCGCCTTCAAGGAGCTGGGATCCGACTCCCTGACCTCCGTGGAACTGCGCAACCGCCTCAAGTCCGACACCGGCCTGAAGCTGCCGGCCACCCTCGTCTTCGACCACCCCACCCCGGCGGCCCTCGCCGAGTTCCTGTACCAGGAGCTGGCGCTCGACTCCGCGGCGGGCACGGACGACACGGCCGGGGACCCCGCGGCCGCCGGCCGCGGCGACGAGGCGGGACTGCGCCGCCTGGAGGCCGACCTGGAGGCCCTGCTGGTCACCGCGCCCGGCGACGCGGCCCGCCAGGACATCGGATCGCGGCTGCGGGCCCTGCTCCAGCGCTGGGACCGGCCGGCCGACCTCCCGGGCGACCCCGCCGGAGCGGCGGAGGACCTCCTGGCCGCGTCCGACGAAGAGCTCTTCGCCGCCCTCGACGACGAGCTCGACCTGCGCTGAGCCGCCCCCACCCGACGAGACTTCACCGACGAACCCGAGAAAGGCCGGCATCCCGATGGGGAACGGACACCACGGCGCGAGCACCGCCGGCGGCGGCGCGAACACCACGCCCACAACCGTCACCGAATCCACGCCCACGACCGCCACGGAAGACAAGCTCCGCGACTACCTGCGGCGGGCCACCACCGAACTGCGCGAGGCCAAGCGCCGCCTGCGGGAGGAGGAACTGCGCCGCACCGAGCCGATCGCCGTGGTCGGCATGGGCTGCCGCTACCCGGGCGGCACCACCTCACCCGAGGAACTGTGGGACCTGGTCGCCGAGGGCCGCGACGTGCTCAGCGAACTGCCCGACAACCGGGGCTGGGACACCGAGAACCTCTACGACCCCGACCCCGACCGGGCGGGTGCCTCGTACGCCTGCGAAGGCGGCTTCCTCCACGACGCCGACCGCTTCGACGCCGAGTTCTTCGGCATCTCCCCGCGCGAAGCCGTCGCCATGGACCCCCAGCAGCGGGTGCTGCTGGAGACCACCTGGGAAGCCCTGGAGCGGGCCGGCATCGACCCGCTGTCGCTGCGCGGCAGCAGCACCGGCGTGTACATCGGCGCCATCGCCCAGGACTACGGCCCACGGCTGCACCAGCCGTGGGAGGGCGCGGACGGCCACCTGCTCACCGGCACCACGTGCAGCGTGGTCTCCGGCCGGATCTCCTACGTCCTGGGCCTGGAGGGCCCGGCGGTCACCCTCGACACCGCCTGCTCCTCCTCCCTCGTCGCCCTGCACACCGCCGCGCAGTCGCTGCGCTCCGGCGAGACCGACCTCGCCCTCGCGGGCGGCGCGACCGTCCTCGCGTCCCCCGGGGTGTTCGTGGAGTTCTCCCGCCAGCGCGGCATGGCCCCCGACGGGCGCTGCAAGGCCTTCGCCGCCGCCGCCGACGGCACGGGCTGGGGCGAGGGCGTGGGCGTGCTCGTCCTGGAGCGGCTCTCCGACGCCGTGCGCAACGGACATCGCGTGCTGGCCCTGATCCGCGGCTCCGCCGTCAACCAGGACGGCGCCAGCAACGGCCTGACCGCTCCCAACGGCCCCTCCCAGCAGAAGGTGATCCGCCAGGCACTCGCCCAGGCCGGCCTCGGCACCGCCGACGTCGACGTGGTGGAGGCCCATGGCACCGGCACCCGGCTCGGCGACCCCATCGAGGCCGGCGCCCTGCTGGCCACCTACGGCCGCCGCCCGGCCGGACAGCCCCTGATGCTCGGCTCCCTGAAGTCGAACATCGGCCACACGCAGGCGGCCGCCGGCGTGGGCGGCGTCATCAAGATGGTCATGGCGATGCGGCACGGCACCGTTCCCAAGACCCTGCACGTGGACGCCCCGACGCCCAACGTGGAGTGGGACTCCGGCGCCGTCGAGCTGGTCACCGAGACGGTGGCCTGGCCCGTGACCGGCCGCCCGCGCCGGGCCGCGGTCTCCTCGTTCGGCATCAGCGGCACCAACGCGCACGTCATCGTCGAACAGGCCCCCGAGGGACAGGGACACGAGGGACAGGCACCCGAGGCGGACGCGGAGACCGGTCCGGCCGCCGAGGAGCCGCAGCCGCCCGTCCTGCGCACCACGGAGCTCGCCTGGCCGCTGTCCGCCGGCAGCCCGGAGGCACTGCGCGCCCAGGCCGTGGGCCTCCTGGAACACAGCACCGCCCACCCCGGCACCGAGCCCGCCGCGATCACCCGCGCGCTGGCGCGCGGCCGCGCCGCGCTCACCCACCGGGCCGTGGTCCTGGGCGCCACCCGCCCCGAACTCGAAGCCGGGCTGCGGGCGCTGGCCGCCGGCGAGGACTCGCCGTACGTGGTCCAAGGCGTCGCGGGCGACGAGCGACTCGCGTACGCGCTGCCCGCACCCGACAGCCGGTGGCGCCGTACTGCCCGCGAACTGGCCGCCGCAGCACCGGCGTTCCTGCACAGCCTGGAGTCCACGGCCCGCGCGCTGGCGGCACACACCGACGCGCCCGTCCTGGACGCCGTACTCGGCACCTCCGGCTCCGGTTCGTCCGTGCCCGAAGCGGGAGCCGCCGGTACGGGCGTCCGGCGGGCCGAGCGCCCGGCGGACGCGGTGACCGAGCGGTGTGCCCTGTTCGCCGCCACCCTCGCGCTCGTCCACCTGTGGCGCGAGCTCGGTGTCGAGCCCGAGCTGTTCGTGGGCGACACGGTTCACGAGGCCGCTGCCGCCCATGCGGCCGGCGCCCTCTCTCTCGACGCCGCGGCTCGCAGCGTGGCCCTGGGGGAGCGGCCGGACCTGGCCCGGCCGTCCGACCCGTGGTTCCGCCCCCGCCCCGCCGTGGACGCCGGCGCCGCCGGCTCCTGTCCCGTCGTCGACCTGGCCGACCCCGCTTCCCTGTTGGCCCCCCTCGCGGCCGCCTGGGCGGGTGGCGCCCCCGTCGACTGGGCCGCGGCCACCGTCGCCCCGGCAGGCGGGGACGGCCATGTCGACCTGCCCACCTATCCCTTCCAGCGACAGTCCTACTGGCTCGGCGCCCCCGAACGCACGGTCACGGAACGCCAGTCGGTCACGTGGGCTCCCGCGACACCCGACCCGGCCGCAGGCCTCCGGCTCGCGCTCGTCCCGGCGGGATTCGCCGACGATCCGTTCGTCACCGACGCCGTCGCGGCCCTCGGCGCCGACGGCACCCCGGTCGCGACCCGCACCATCGCCCTCGACGGGGCGGCCGACGACGAGGAGGGGCTGGCCGCCCTGCTGGCGCAGGCGGTGGCCGAGACCCGCCCCGCCGCCGTGCTCAGCCTGCTGGACACCGACGCCACCCCGTGCGGCGAAGCTCTCGCCCTGCCGCGCGGCACGGTGGCCACCCTGGCCCTCGCCCGTGTTCTGCACGGCCTCCCGGACCGCCCCGTCCTGTGGTGCGCGACGGACGACACCCGCGAGCACCCCGCCCCCGCCGCCCTGGCGTGGGCGGCGTGACTCCACAGGAGCAGACGGACGTGCTCCGCTTCGTCCGCGGCCGCCCCGACGACGAGCAGATCGCGGCCGCCACCCTCGCCCTGATCGCGGTCCTGCGCGGCGGCGTCCACCCGGCTCTCGTGGAGCGGGGTGGGCCCGCCGGCCCCCGCTGGGCATTCGACCGCGGCTACCGCGCCCCCCGCTCATGGGCCTCCGTACGCCGCTTCGGCACCGGGGACCGACCGCTTTAGGCCATTGCAAGGAGCCGCCCGGACGCTCCTTGAGCCCATCCCCACCAGTGGAGAAGAGAAGTCATGTCGCGCCGCCTGTTCACCTCGGAGTCCGTGACCGAGGGCCACCCCGACAAGATCGCCGACCAGATCAGCGACACCATCGTCGACGCCCTGCTCCGCGAGGACCCCACCTCCCGGGTCGCCGTGGAGACCCTGATCACCACCGGCCTCGTGCACATAGCGGGCGAGGTGACGACGAAGGCGTACGCGCCGATCGCGCAGCTCGTCCGCGAGAAGGTCCTGGAGATCGGCTACGACTCCTCGCAGAAGGGTTTCGACGGCGCCTCCTGCGGCGTCTCCGTCTCGATCGGCGCGCAGTCCCCGGACATCGCGCAGGGCGTGGACACCGCGTACGAGTCCCGCGTCGAGGGCGGTGAGGACGAGCTGTCCCGGCAGGGCGCGGGAGACCAGGGCCTGATGTTCGGCTACGCCACCGACGAGACGCCCGAGCTGATGCCCCTGCCCATCCACCTGGCCCACCGGCTCTCGCGCCGCCTCACCGAGGTCCGCAAGGACGGCACCGTCCCGTACCTGCGCCCGGACGGGAAGACCCAGGTCACCATCGAGTACGACGGCGACAAGCCGGTCCGTCTCGACACGGTCGTCGTCTCCACCCAGCACGCCTCCGACATCGACCTCGACTCGCTGCTCGCGCCCGACATCCGCGAGTACGTCGTCGAGCACGTCCTGGCGCATCTCGCGGAGGACGGCATCAAGCTCCAGACCGAGGGCTACCGCCTGCTCGTCAACCCGACCGGCCGGTTCGAGATCGGCGGCCCGATGGGTGACGCGGGCCTGACCGGCCGCAAGATCATCATCGACACCTACGGCGGCATGGCCCGTCACGGTGGTGGCGCCTTCTCCGGCAAGGACCCGTCGAAGGTCGACCGTTCCGCCGCCTACGCGATGCGCTGGGTCGCCAAGAACGTCGTCGCCGCCGGCCTCGCGTCGCGCTGCGAGGTCCAGGTCGCGTACGCCATCGGCAAGGCCGAGCCCGTCGGCCTCTTCGTCGAGACCTTCGGCACCAACACCGCCCCCACCGACCGCATCGAGCAGGCCATCACCGAGGTCTTCGACCTCCGCCCGGCCGCCATCGTCCGTGACCTCGACCTGCTGCGGCCCATCTACGCCCAGACCGCCGCCTACGGCCACTTCGGCCGCGAACTGCCGGACTTCACCTGGGAACGCACCGACCGCGCCGACGCCCTGCGCAGCGCCGCCGGCGTCTGACCCGCCCGAGCCCAGGAAGATCCCCACGCCATGCGCATCGCCGTCTCCGGATCCATCGCCACCGACCACCTCATGGTCTTCCCCGGCCGGTTCGCCGACCAGCTGGTCGCCGACCGTCTCGAGCACGTGTCCCTCTCCTTCCTGGCGGACAGCCTGGACATCCGCCGCGGGGGAGTGGCAGCGAACGTCTCCTTCGGGCTCGGGCAGTTGGGACTCGCTCCCGTCCTGGTCGGAGCCGTGGGCAGCGACTTCGGGGAGTACGAGGTCCGCCTCAAGGAACACGGCGTCGACACCGAATCGGTGCACGTCTCTCCCGCGCACCACACGGCCCGGTTCGTCTGCACCACGGACGCCGACCACAACCAGATCGCCACCTTCTACGCCGGTGCGATGGCCGAGGCGCGCACGATCGGCCTGGCGCCGATCGCCACCCGCGTCGGGGGCCTGGACCTGGTGCTCGTTTCCCCGAACGACCCGGCGGCGATGCTGCGGCACACCGAGGAGTGCCGCGCGCTCGGCATCCCCTTCGCATCGGATCCGTCCCAGCAGCTCGCGCGGCTGGACCGGGACGAGGTACGGGCCCTGATCGACCGCGCGGAGGTGCTCTTCACGAACGAGTACGAATCGGTGCTCCTCAAGGAGCGCAGCGGGTGGACGGAGCAGCAGGTGCTCGGGCGCACCGGAATGTGGGTCACCACCCTCGGCGAGGCCGGCTCCCGCATCCGGCGGGCGGGTCGGCCCACCCTGGAGGTGCCGAGCGTTCCCACCACCACCGCCGTGGACCCGACCGGCGTGGGCGACGCCTTCCGCGCGGGATTCCTGGCGGCCGTGGCCTGGGGTCTGGGCGTGGAGCGGGCGGCGCAGCTCGGCAGCGCGATCGCCACGGTGGTCCTGGAGTGCGTCGGCACGCAGGAGTACCGGCTCGACCGCGAGAACCTGACGGTCCGGCTGGGCGAGGCGTACGGCCCGGCGGCGGTCGCGGACTTCGCGCCGCATGTGGCGAGGGCCCTGTGAGCGCGCCGGGCCGCGTGACGGCGCTGAGGAAGGCGTTGGCCTCGCAGGTCGTGGTCGCCGACGGGGCGATGGGGACGATGCTCCAGGCGCAGGACCCCTCGATGGAGGACTTCCAGCAGCTCGAAGGCTGCAACGAGGTCCTGAACGTGACGCGGCCCGACATCGTCCGATCGGTCCACGAGGCGTACTTCTCGGCCGGGGTGGACTGCGTCTCGACGAACAGCTTCGGTGGCAATCTGTCGGCCCTGGCCGAGTACGACATCGCCGACCGCAATTTCGAGCTGAACGAGGCCAGTGCGCGGATCGCCCGTGAGGTGGCCGACGAGTTCAGTGCCTCCAGTGGCCGTCAGCGGTGGGTGCTGGGCTCGATGGGCCCGGGAACCAAGCTGCCCACGCTCGGGCACGTCGAGTACACGCGGCTGCGTGACGCGTACCAGACGAACGCCGAGGGGCTGCTGTCCGGTGGCGCCGACGCGCTCGTCGTGGAGACCTGCCAGGACCTGCTCCAGGCCAAGTCGGGGATCATCGGGGCCCGTCGGGCCATGGACCGGCTCGGTGTCGACGTCCCGCTGATCTGCTCGGTGACGGTCGAAACGACGGGCACGATGCTGCTGGGCTCGGAGATCGGTGCGGCGCTGACCGCGCTGGAGCCGTTGGGCATCGACATGATCGGTCTGAACTGCGCGACGGGCCCGGCGGAGATGAGCGAGCACCTGCGCTACCTGGCGCGCAATGCCCGTATCCCGATCTCCTGCATGCCGAACGCGGGCCTGCCGGTGCTGGGCAAGGACGGGGCGCACTACCCCCTGTCGGCCTCCGAGATGGCCGATGCCCAGGAGAGCTTCGTCCGCGAGTACGGGCTCTCGCTGGTCGGCGGCTGCTGCGGTACCACCCCGGAGCACCTGCGCCAGGTGGTCGATCGGGTGCGCGGAGCGGCGGTCACCGCACGGACCCCGCAGCCGGAGCCGGGTGCGGCGTCGCTGTACCAGACGGTGCCGTTCCGGCAGGACACCTCGTACATGGCGATCGGTGAGCGGACGAACGCGAACGGGTCGAAGAAGTTCCGCGAGGCGATGCTGGAAGCGCGTTGGGACGACTGTGTGGAGATGGCGCGGGACCAGATCCGCGAGGGCGCGCACATGCTCGACCTGTGCGTGGACTACGTGGGTCGTGACGGCGTCGCGGACATGCAGGAGCTGGCCGGCCGCTTCGCGACCGCGTCGACGCTGCCGATCGTCCTGGACTCCACCGAGGTCCCGGTGATCCAGGCGGGTCTGGAGAAGCTGGGTGGCCGTGCGGTCATCAACTCGGTCAACTACGAGGACGGCGACGGCCCCGAATCCCGCTTCGCGAAGGTGACCCGCCTCGCGCGGGAGCACGGTGCCGCGCTGATCGCGTTGACCATCGACGAGCAGGGCCAGGCCCGCACGGTCGAGCACAAGGTCGCGATCGCCGAGCGCCTCATCGAGGACCTCACCACCAACTGGGGGATCCGCGAGTCGGACATCCTCATCGACACCCTGACGTTCACGATCTGCACCGGTCAGGAGGAGTCCCGGGGCGACGGCATCGCCACGATCGAGTCGATCCGCGAGCTCAAGCGCCGCCACCCCGACGTCCAGACCACGCTGGGTCTGTCGAACATCTCGTTCGGCCTCAACCCGGCCGCCCGTGTGCTGCTGAACTCGGTCTTCCTCGACGAGTGCGTGAAGGCCGGCCTGGACTCGGCGATCGTCCACGCGAGCAAGATCCTTCCGATCGCCCGCTTCGACGAGGAGCAGGTCAACACCGCGCTCGACCTGATCTACGACCGCCGCGCCGAGGGTTACGACCCGCTGCAGAAGCTGATGGCCCTCTTCGAGGGCGTCAACACCAAGTCCCTGAAGGCCGGCCGCGCCGAAGAGCTCCTGGCCCTGCCGCTGGAGGAGCGGCTCCAGCGCCGCATCATCGACGGCGAGAAGAACGGCCTGGAGGCCGACCTCGACGAGGCGCTCCAGGAACGCCCCGCCCTGAACATCGTCAACGACACGCTTCTGGAGGGCATGAAGGTCGTCGGTGAGCTCTTCGGCTCGGGCCAGATGCAGCTGCCGTTCGTGCTCCAGTCGGCCGAGGTCATGAAGACCGCGGTGGCCTACCTGGAGCCGCACATGGAGAAGTCGGACGCGGAGGGCAAGGGCACGATCGTGCTGGCCACCGTCCGCGGCGATGTCCACGACATCGGCAAGAACCTCGTCGACATCATCCTGTCCAACAACGGCTACAACGTCGTCAACATCGGCATCAAGCAGCCGGTCTCCGCGATCCTGGAGGCCGCGCAGGAGCACAAGGCCGACGTCATCGGCATGTCCGGCCTCCTCGTGAAGTCCACCGTGATCATGAAGGAGAACCTGGAGGAGCTGAACCAGCGCAAGCTGGCCGCCGACTACCCCGTCATCCTCGGCGGCGCCGCGCTCACCCGCGCCTACGTCGAGCAGGACCTCCACGAGATCTACGAGGGCGAAGTCCGCTACGCCCGCGACGCCTTCGAAGGCCTGCGCCTCATGGACGCGCTCATGGGCGTCAAGCGCGGAGTCCCCGGAGTCGAGCTGCCGCCTCTGAAACAGCGCCGCGTCGCCAAGCGGGACACTCCCGCCCTCCAGGTGGCGGAGCCCGATCCGGGAGGCCGGTCCGATGTGGTCGTGGACAACCCGGTGCCCGCCCCGCCGTTCTGGGGCACGCGTGTGGTCAAGGGCATCCCGCTCAAGGAGTACGCGTCCTGGCTCGACGAGACCGCCCTGTTCAAGGGCCAGTGGGGGCTGAAGCAGGCCCGCGGTGGGCCCTCTTACGAAGAGCTCCTGGAGACCGAGGGCCGGCCGCGCCTGCGCGGGCTGCTGGACCGCCTACAGACCGACAACCTCCTGGAAGCGGCCGTGGTTCACGGCTACTTCCCCTGCGTCTCCAAGGGCGACGACCTGATCGTGCTCGACGAGCACGGCTCGGAGCGGACGCGTTTCACCTTCCCGCGCCAGGGCCGTGGCCGTCGGCTGTGCCTGGCCGACTTCTTCCGCCCGGAGGAGTCCGGGGAAACCGATGTGGTCGGCCTCCAGGTGGTGACCGTAGGCAGTCGCATCGGGGAGGAGACCGCCCGGCTCTTCGCCGCCGACGCCTACCGCGAGTACATGGAACTCCACGGCCTGTCCGTCCAGCTCGCCGAGGCCCTCGCCGAGTACTGGCACGCCCGCGTACGTACCGAACTGGGCATCGCAGGATCGGATCCGACGTCCATGGCAGGCATGTTCCGCACCGAGTACCAGGGCTGCCGCTACTCCCTCGGCTACCCCGCCTGCCCCGACCTGGAGGACCGGACCAAGATCGCCGACCTGCTCCGGCCGGAGCGGATCGGGGTCCACCTCTCGGAGGAGTTCCAACTCCACCCCGAGCAGTCCACCGACGCCATCGTCATCCACCACCCCGAGGCCACGTACTTCAACGCCGGAGGCCGATCATGACCACGCTGCGGGAGACGCTCGCCACGGGCACTCCCACCTTCTCCTTCGAGTTCTTCCCGCCCAGGACCGAGGCGGGGGAGCGCACCCTGTGGAACGCCATCCGCCGGATCGAGCCCATCGGCCCCTCCTTCGTCTCGGTGACGTACGGGGCCGGCGGCTCATCCCGTGACCGCACCATCGACGTCACGAAGCGGATCGCGGCGGAGACGACCCTGCGGCCGGTCGCGCACCTGACCGCGGTCGGACACTCGGTCGCGGAGCTGCGGCACATCATCGGCGCGTACGCGGACGCCGGCGTACGCGACGTCCTGGTGCTGCGTGGCGACCCGCCCGGCGATCCGAAGGGTGCCTGGGTCCCGCACCCGCACGGCTTCACCCACGCCCACGAACTGGTTCGGCTCGTCCGGCAGCTGGGTGACTTCAGCGTGGGCGTCGCGGCCTTCCCCGAGCGCCATCCGCGCTCCGCGGACTGGGCCGACGACATCCGGCACTTCGCCGCCAAGTGCCGGGCGGGCGCCGACTACGCGATCACGCAGATGTTCTTCCACGTCGAGGACTACCTGCGGCTGCGCGACCGGCTGGCCGCCGTCGGCTGCCTGACGCCGATCATCCCGGAGATCATGCCGGCCACCGACTTCCGCCAGATCGCCCGCTTCGCCGAGCTCAGCAACGCCCGTTTTCCCACCGGCCTCGCCGCACGTCTGGAGGCAGCCGGCGACAACCCTGCCGACGCTCATCGCATCGGCGTCGAATACGCCACCCTCATGGCCGAACGACTTCTGGCGGAAGGCGCGCCGGGGCTGCACTACATCACCCTCAACCGATCGACCGCGACCCTTGAGATCCACGAGAACATCCGCCCCACCCGTTCCCTCCGCACCTCTGACAGGAGCTTCCATGCACTCGCAGCCGCCCACTGACCCGAGCGGTTTCACCGACTTCAAGGTCGCCGACATCTCCCTGGCCGCGTTCGGCCGCAAGGAGATCACCCTGGCCGAGCACGAGATGCCCGGTCTGATGTCGATCCGGCGGGAGTACGCGGCGTCGCAGCCGCTGGCCGGCGCCCGTATCACCGGCTCCCTGCACATGACCGTGCAGACGGCCGTGCTCATCGAGACCCTCGTCGCCCTCGGCGCCGACGTCCGCTGGGTGTCGTGCAACATCTACTCGACGCAGGACCACGCCGCCGCGGCCATAGCCGCCGCCGGCATCCCCGTCTTCGCCTGGAAGGGCGAGACGCTGGAGGAGTACTGGTGGTGCACCGAGCAGGCGCTGACCTGGCCGGGCCACGCGGGCCCGAACATGATCCTCGACGACGGCGGTGACGCCACCCTCCTGGTCCACAAGGGCGTCGAGTTCGCGAAGGCCGGCTCCGTCCCGGACCCGTCCACCGCGGACAACGAGGAGTACGCGCTCGTCCTGGGCCTGCTGCAGAAGAGCACCATCGACTGGGTCACCCTCGCCGACGGCATCCGCGGCGTGACCGAGGAGACCACCACCGGTGTCCACCGCCTGTACGAGATGCACAAGGAAGGCGCCCTGCTCTTCCCTGCCATCAACGTGAACGACGCCGTGACGAAGTCGAAGTTCGACAACAAGTACGGCTGCCGCCACTCCCTGATCGACGGCATCAACCGCGCCACCGACGT
>NZ_JBIAUK010000011.1:0-84219 GCF_042892775.1 Streptomyces sp. NPDC001717
GACTGGCCACCCTGACCCGTGCACGACGGCTCCCACCGGAGGACACCGGACGCAGGGTGGAACTACTCGTGGACCGACTCGCGATGCTCTGACGCGCCCCGCCGCGGGCCCGGGGACCCGGGGGTGGGGCCTGCCGGTCCGGGCACACGGTCCCAGCGGTGCGGTCGTACCCGTCTGCAACGGGGGAGGGGCAAGGGTGGGACGTCGTGTTACGGCCGGTCGGGGGACAGGGAGGTCGCGGCCGTAGGGTTCGGGATCATGACGAGGACCACGCCACCGCGCCCGCTCGACGTCGAGGGGCTCTTTCCCGCGCTCGCCGCCCACCGCGGCACGACCACCCGGCTGCACCCGCGGCCGGGCAGCCCCGATGCGTCGGTGAGCTCCGTGGGCGGCCCGATGCTCTGGCCGGCGGACGAGCCGTGGCCGGTGTGCACCGATCCGCATCCCCACGGGCGCGGCCGACGCCCCGCGGACATCCGCCGGGAGCGACAGCTGTTGACCGAGGCGTGGTCCCGGAACCCGGACCCGGGTCCCACGGACGAGGAGCGGCGACTCCTGGAGGAGCTCAGGCGCACGCACCGGGCGGCGGGGGATGGCGGCGAGACGGACCCGCTCCCGATGATCGCCGTGGCCCAGCTGTACCGCCGGGACGTACCCGACCTGCTCGCCGGGCCGGAGGACCACGATCTGCTCCAGGTGTTCTGGTGCCCCTTCGACGCGCACGGCGACAACCGGACCGGCATGCTGCTGGACCTGCGCTGGCGCCGGTCGTGGGAGGTCGTCGAGACGATGGCGCAGCCGCCCGTACCGGAGGTCGTGGGCTTCGAGGGGTACGTACCCGAGCCGTGCGTGCTGCACCCCGAGCAAGTGGTCACGTACCCCTTCGCGGGCCTGCTGCCCGAAGAGCTGTGCGCCCGGATCGACGCCAGGGAAGAGGCGCTCGAAGAGGAGGCAGAGGAAGCGGAGGCGGAGGAATGGGACTGGCCGACCTACCAGTTCGACCTGTCCATCCCACCCGGATGGCGCGCCGGGGGCTACGCGTCATGGAACCTGACCGACGCCTCCGCCACGGACTGCCCGACCTGCGCGACCCCGATGGAGCTGCTGCTGACCATCGACAGCAAGGAGTGGGACGGTGGAAGCGGCAGTTGGATGCCGCTGGAGGAACGGGGTCCGGCCGTCGGCAAGGACAGCGAGCCCACCCGGGTCACGGTGGGCCGCTGGGGCAAGCTGAACGTCTTCGCCTGCCCCGCGGACCCGGGACATCCACATCTCAGGAGCATTCAGTAGCCGCCGTACGGGCCCCCGCTGCGGGCCGCAGGGATTCGGCGGACATGGGGAGTTGATCCGCGGGCCGCGAAAGGGAGGACGCTCGCGGACCTGCGTGGGGCGGACCTGAACGGAGCCGGGGCCGGCGAGGGCTCCTGCCGGGCCCCATGCGGAGCGTGCCCATGCGATCGGGGCCCGCCCTGGGGGACCCGGTGCCGTTCGATGCGTCGACGTAGAGCCAATCCGCTGATAGCGCCACACGATATTCGGGAAATACCCCGGTTTGATCCGAAAATGCGTCAGAGTTCGATCATGCTTCGGTCCTGACCGTTCCTTCGTTTCTGGTTGGCAAGGAGTAGGTGGATGAACGGAAGGCGCGCAGTGCGTCTTGGTCCACTCCCGCGGCGGCAGAAGTGGCTGAGCGCCGGTGCCGCCGCCGCACTCGCCCTCGTGTGTGTCGGGATGGCGGGGCCGCCGGCGGTTGCGGCTCCACAGGCGGGCGCGTACGGGGGTCCCGCCGATGTCCTGGGCGGCGGTGACTGCAAACCGGGGGCGAAGCCCTCGCGCCCCCACGAGAAGCCCCGAGGCCCTGCGCCTCGCGACGAGCAGGGCCGTTGCCCCGACGGTGCCGGGCCCACGGGCCCGCAGGGCCCGACCGGTTCGGCCGGCGCCACGGGCCCCAGGGGCCCAGCGGGTGTGACCGGTCCGATGGGCCCCTCCGGCGCGGTGGGCCCCGCAGGCGCCACGGGTCCTGTCGGGCCAACGGGTCCCGCCGGTCCGAAAGGACCAACGGGCGACACCGGCGCGACGGGGCCACACGGCGACAGCGGCTCCGTCGGCCCGGCGGGCCCCACCGGGGCAACGGGCGCGCCTGGCCTGACCGGCCCATCCGGCCCGACCGGCCCGACCGGCCCAGCGGGTGACGGCGGCGCCACGGGTCCCACGGGTCCCACTGGCGCGACCGGTGCTTCCGGTTCTGCCGGCCAGATCGGCCCCACGGGAGCTGCCGGAGCAATCGGCAACACGGGCGCCACGGGCGATGCGGGCCCTACAGGAGCCACCGGGGCCACGGGGCCCACGGGCCCCTCGGGCACTGCCGGGGTAACAGGTGACACAGGGGCGACGGGCGCAACAGGCGACACCGGAGCAACGGGAACCACCGGGCCGACGGGCGCAATCGGGGCCACCGGGGCAATTGGCGATACCGGGGCGACCGGAGCCACGGGGGCGACGGGCGCAACTGGCAACGCCGGGCCAGCCGGAGACACCGGAGCGACCGGGGTGACTGGCGCAACTGGAGTAGCCGGAGTGACGGGTGCGACCGGGGCGACCGGGGTGACTGGCGAGGCCGGGGCTGCTGGGGCAACGGGCGACACCGGAGCCACGGGAGCGACTGGCGTAACCGGCGACACCGGGGCGACTGGAGCAACAGGCGGCACTGGAGCCACGGGTGCAACTGGAGTGGCAGGCGCGACGGGGGCTACTGGCGACACGGGAGCAACTGGTGACACTGGGGCGACCGGAGCCACCGGCCCCACCGGACCCACCGGAGCCACCGGTGTGACCGGTGTGACCGGGGCTACAGGGCCGACGGGCACAACCGGGGCTACGGGCGTAACTGGCGACACCGGAGCCACAGGGGCAACTGGCGACACCGGGGCAACTGGTGCAACGGGAGTAGCGGGCGCGACGGGGGCTACTGGGGCGACTGGCGATACCGGGGCGACCGGAGCAAGGGGGGCGACGGGCGTAACCGGCAACACTGGGGCAACTGGCGTAACCGGGGCCACGGGGGCGACTGGCGTAAGCGGCAACACTGGGGCGACTGGGGCGACTGGCGCCGTCGGCCCGACCGGCGTCACTGGGGCAACAGGTAGCACCGGCGACACCGGGGCGACCGGAGCTACGGGGCCGACGGGCGTAACCGGCAACATCGGGGCAACTGGCGTAACCGGAGCCACAGGCGCGACCGGAGTCACTGGTGCGACAGGTAACACCGGGGCTACAGGTGCCACAGGTGCCACAGGTGCCACGGGGGCGACTGGCGCGACAGGTGCCACCGGGGCGACTGGCGCGACAGGTGCCGCGGGTGTCACCGGGGCGACAGGCGCCACGGGTGCCGCGGGTGTCACCGGGGCGACAGGCGCCACGGGTGCAACGGGAGCCACCGGGGCGACAGGCGCGACTGGAGTGACAGGTGCGACCGGGCCTGCCGGGTCCGGCGGGTTGGGGGCGATCGCTGAGGTGCTCGGGCCTGTTGTGACAGTCGGTGACAACGGCGGGACCAACACCAGCGTCGCCGTGTGTCCCGGTACGCAACGGGCAGTGTCCGGCGGGTTCAGCGCCAACTCGTCATTGATCTTCCCCTCTTCGAGCAGCCGGTCCGGAACCAGCAGCTGGACCGTCTCGTTCCGGAACACCTCTTCCAACGTGGAGGGGACGGCTCGGGCCATCGTCTACTGCGTCACCTGACGCGAGCCTCGGCCGGCACTCCGACCGTTGTCGGTTCTCCCCGCGTCCGCGGGGTGAACCGGCACGGCACCGGCACCGGCAGGCACCGGCAACAGACGCGGGCGACGGTCGGGAGGACGTCTTGATGCCGTTTCAGCGACGCACGTCGCCGATCTGTCCCGGAAGTCCGTCGGAACGAGGATGCGAGAGTCCGCTGTGGGGCGCGGCGTGGGGCGGCCGTCCGGGTTCCGGCTGGGGCTCCGGGTGGGGCCCGGGCTGGGCCTCGGGCTCGCCCAGGCTCGCGAGCAGCCGCAGCCCGTCCTCGGCGGGAGAGCCGGGGGCCGCGGACAACACCAGCAGTTCCGTGCCCGACGGATCCGGGAGCGCGAAGTTCTCCTGGTGCAGTTCGAGGAGCCCGACCAGCGGGTGGCGGTAGGCCTTGAGCCCATGCGTGCGGGCGCGCACGTCCGCGCGCGCCCAGAGGCGGCGGAACCGCTCGCTGCCCATCGCCAACTCGCCGATGAGCGAGGCCAGTCGGGGGTCCTCCGGGTACGTTCCGGCGGCCAGGCGCAGGTGCCCCACCACGTCGAGGGTGCAGTTGTCCCAGTCCGCGTACAGGCCGTGCTCGGCCTCTTCGAGGAAGAGGTGTCGGGAGATGTTCAGACCCGGCATCGGCCGGCCGAAGAGGAGCCCGGCGAGGCGGTTCCCGGCAAGCACGTCCAGGCGGTGGTTCATGATCATCGCGGGTGCGCCGGCGACCAGGTCCAGGACGCGCAGCAGCTCCGGCCGAAGCCGCCCGCTCGGCTCCTTCGCACGGCGGCGGGGCTGCCGGGCGAGCCGGTCGAGGTGTCCGCGCTCGGTCTCGTCCAGGCCCAGGACGCGGGCGAGCGAATCGAGGACCTGTTCGGAGGGCTGGGTCGCGCGGCCCTGCTCCAGGCGCACGTAATAGTCGACACTGACCCCGGACAGGTGCGCGACCTCTTCGCGGCGCAGTCCCGAGACCCGGCGGCGGCTGTCGACGGGTATGCCGACGCCCGCCGGGTCGACCCGGGAACGCCGGGTGCGCAGGAAGCTCGCAAGATCGTCCATGCCCCCAGTATGGCTTCGCCGGAACCGGCGAAGGTGGCCCTGTCATTACCAGGAAGTCCCGTCCGACGGAAGAAGCGTCCCTGAACACCGGGCGCCGTCGCGCCGAGGATCGGAGGCACGCATCCGATCCGAAGGAGTTCCCATGAAGACCCTGATCGTCCACGCCCACCCGGAGCCGAGGTCGCTCAACAGCTCGCTGAAGGACCTCGCGGTGTCCACCTTGGAGGCCGCCGGGCACGAGGTACGGGTGAGCGATCTGTACGCGATGAACTGGAAGGCGGTGGTGGACGCCGCGGACTACGGCGACCACGCGTCGAGCCCGCTGAAGGTCGCTCTCGACTCGGGCCGGGCCTTCGACGCCGGAACGCTCACCCGGGACGTCCTCGCCGAGCAGGAGAAGCTGCTGTGGGCGGACACGATCATCTTCCAGTTCCCGCTGTGGTGGTACTCGATGCCCGCGATCCTCAAGGGCTGGGTGGACCGGGTGTTCACCTACCGATTCGCGTACGGCGTCGGCGAGCACAGCGACACCAAGTACGGCGAGCGCTTCGGCGAAGGCACACTGGCGGGCAAGCGGGCCCTCCTGTCCGTGACCACCGGCGGCCCGGAGGCGCACTACGCCGCCCGCGGGATCAACGGCCCCATCGACGACCTGCTGTTCCCGATCCAGCACGGCATCCTCTACTACCCGGGCATCGAGGTGCTGCCGCCCTTCGTGCTGTACGGCACGGACCGGATGACCGCGGAGGAGTACCCGGACGTCGCCAAGGCCTGGGAGCAGCGCCTGCTCACCTTGGAGTCGACCGAGCCCATCGCGTTCCGGCGGCAGAACTTCGGCGACTACGAGATCCCCTCGCTGCACCTGAAGGAAGGACTGGAACCCGCCGGCCGCACGGGATTCGGGCTGCACGTGCGCGGCTGATCGCCGAGGCGCGACGGCCGTCGGACGAGCCGGGTGGGGTGGGAGGAAGGGTGCGGACTCTTGACCGCGGAGAAAAGTCCGTGCGCCCCGTTCGCGAGGGTGCCAGCCTGTACGGCATGACGAACTCCCGAAAGGCCTGTGCCGCGTAGACGGCCGCGGCAGGTGCGACCTGCCCCACGCAGGAACCGGCACGTCCGGCTCCCGACCCCCTCCATCGACGGCCTGTCCGCGCGGGTGATGGGCGAGATGCTCCGGCTCGAATACACGCGGAACCATCTGAACACGGCAGACGTCGCTCTCGCCCTCGACCGCTGGAAGAAGTTCGTCCGCCGCCCGGAGAGCGCGGACTGGGATCTCTGCACATGGGGCAGCGTGCACTGGCACTGCTGCGGCAATCCGCTCGAAGGCCGACGGCTCCTCGACGCGGTGATGCGAGCCCTCTCGCGTCGAAGTGCCCGCGAACTCCGCGCGCTCATCGCCGAGTCCGACTCCCTGGCCGCCCACCCCGCTCTGGCCCTCATGGACCGCGGACGACGGCCACTGCCGGCCGTGCCGGAAATCGGGGAGCGGCGGGTGGGGTGAGCGGCGGCTACACGGTCATCACGTAGAGCGCCAGTGCGATCGGAGCGGGGCAGGCCAGGGCGCCCAGGAGGGTGAAGCGGGCCTCGCGCGACAGGCGTCGGACGCCGGGGGCGAAGTACAGCAGGGTGAGGAGTCCGCCCGCCCCGGCGAGCACGACCGCCGGCCAGAGCAGCAGCGCGGTCACGTCCGCTCCGGAGGAGGCGCTCCAGACGGCGATCATCAGCACGAAGAACGCGATCAGGGAGAGCGCGGAACACGTGATGGCCCACAGCAGCGCGGCCGCCACCACGAGCGCCCTGTTCGTCGGGGCGGCCGAGGAGACGGGAGCGGGGGCGTACAGGGCGGCGTACGCGGCGGAGTTCACGGGGGTGGGGGTGGGGTTCGGGGCGGACATGGCCGGTGGCTCCCTGTGGGTGGCTGACCTGCGGTGACTCGCCCAGTCTGGGGGACCGACGGCAGCGGGGGATGAGTGCGGATACTCATCCCCCGGGGCGTGAACTACTCGGTCGCGTCCTCCTGGTAGCCGTACGGGCGGGTGATGATCTCCATCCCGTGCCCGCTCGGATCCGTGAAGTAGACCCCGCGGCCCCCGTCGTTGTGGTTGATCTCGCCGGGGAACCTGCCGTGCGGGTCGGCGAAGTACGGGATGCCCGCCGACCGGATCTTCTCGAACGCCGCGCTGAACTCCTCCTCGGAGACGAGGAACGCGTAGTGCTGCACGGTGATGGATGCGGCCGGGATGGTCGCGAAGTCCAGGGTGACGCCGTTGGCGGTTTCGACGGGGACGAAGGGTCCCCACTCCGTCCCGACCTCGAGGTCGAGGACGTGCGCCAGGAATTCGGCGGACTCCCGGTTGTCACGGGAGTGGACGATCGTGTGGTTCAGTTCGACTGACATGGGTGAATGCCTCCGAAAGGCACGTCACGGGCACCTCCATGCCTCACCCGGTCGGTGACCGACACGCGATGCCGTGATCGCGATCGTAAGCGGTCGTTCGGGGCGGGTCCAACGGCTTTCGGCCGGAGGCCGGAGGCCGGAGGCAGGGGCCGGAGTCAGGGGCCGGAGGGTCATGGCCCCGGGATCCCGGCCCCGGGGTCCCGGCCTCAGGGTCCCAGCCCGAGAGTCGGAGTCGGACCCCGGAGTCGGACCCCGGAGTCGGACCCCGGGGCCGGGCCCGAGGGGTCATGAACCCCCGTACACCGCCTTGACGTTGTCCTGCGCCGGATGCGTCCGGCCCGCCGGGCCCGCCGCGAAGACGCGTAGGAGGTTCTCCGTCACGCGGGTCGTCAGCGCCCCGGAGCGGGCGTCCAGGCCGTGGTTGCGGCCGCTGCGGCCGTCGCCCGTGGCGTCCAGGGCCTCCACCCACCGCATCGTTCCGCTCGCGAAGACCCCCGCCCCGCTCGTCGTCGTGTAGTACGCCGTGTCCTGGTGGCTCGGGCGGCCGTCGCACACCACGGGGGAGTGCGCCAGTATCTCGATCGGCCGGGGCGTCGTGAAGCCGGTGTTCACCTTGTCGTACTCCACCCCGACCAGGTGCGCGAAGCGGTCGCCCGCCTTCGCGCCGGTGCCCTCGAACAACCAGTGGCCGGGGTTCGTCACCACGTACGGGGCGTCGACCGGATAGCCGTCGTAGATCACGCCGAGCAGCGAGCTCTCCGGGTCCGCGCCGGGCGGCGAACGGAAGTCGACCGTCGCCGGGTGGCCGCGTTTGATCGCCGGATCCTGGTCGTACGAGGACTTGTAGCAGACCACCGTACGGTCCGGCCCGAGGTCGGAGGCTTCGAGGCGGATCCGCCGGAAGCAGCAGTTCGCGCCCAGGATCGCGAGGTTGGTGCCCGCGTCGCGGGCCGCCGTGATGTGCGCCCGCTGCTCCGGAGACCAGTACTCGTCGTGCCCGAGCGAGAGGACCGCCGCCGCCCCCTCCAGCAGCCGCCTCTCCCGCGCCACGTCGCTGGTGGTCGCGTAGGCGAGGGGTATGCCGAGTCGCTCGGCGAGCGCGATCAGCGGGGCCTCGTACACCAGGAACAGTCCGGCGCCGTCGTCGTAGTCGTACGGCCGGTCGAAGGTCACCGCGAGGGAGCGCGAGGCGTAGCCGCCACTGGGGCCGTCGTAACTGCTGTAGCCGCCCCACTTGTTGTAGGCCTGCCAGGTGGCCACGGCGTTGACCACCACCGTACGGCCGGCCGTGGACGCCGACCGCACGGTCACGGGTACGAAGCGCTGCCCCTCGCCGCCCTGCGCGTCGAGCCGCAGCAGGTAGCTGCCCTCGGGCCAGTCCTTCGTCTCGACCGTGGTGGTGCGGGCCCACCGCGTGCGGACCATACGGGTCCCGGAGTCCACGGTGTGCTCCGGCTGCCGAACCCCCGGGAGCGCCTCGGAACGCCACACCAGCCGGGCCCGGGCCCCGCCGTACCAGCCCATCCGGTAGGCGGAGACGGTGAACCGGGGCGCCGTCGTCGAGACGTACAGCCCGAACGACTCGCCGGGCAGCACGCTGACCTTGTCCGCGAACCCCTCGACGGCGCGGTCCGGGCCGGCCTTGGTCACCGGCCAGTCGGCGTTGCCGGGACGGGCGTTCTCGGCCTTCACGTCGAAACCGTGCGGTGTGGTGGGGGAGGGCTTCCCGCCGGGGGTGCCCGACGTGCCGTGCCGGTCCCCGCCCCCCAGTTCGGCGTTGCCGTCCGCGCCCGCGCAGCCGGATACGGCCGCCCCCAGCCCGGCCACCGTGGCCGCCCCCGTCGCGATCGCGAGGAACCGCCGCCTGCCCGTCCCGTTGCCGCTCCCGCTCGTCCCGGCCATGTGCTCCTGATCCATGGAGGGCACGTTATGTCACGCTTCGAACCTGCTTTCGGCCGCCCCGTCCGCCGTCGTTGATCTAGGCTGGCGCCCGTCGGTTCCGTTGCACCAACCGAGCCTGGGGGAACGCGAGATGACGTATGACGGAGCACACGACCTGGGTACGGTCCGGCAGCTGTGGCAACTGCTGGAACCCGTCCACGCCCTCGTCTACTTCGCGCCGGAGTCCTACGAGGAGGCGGGCGCCCTCGGTTACGCCACCGACGACCGGTGGCCGATGTACTTCGCCTTCCGGTCCGCTCCGCTCGGGCCGGTGGAAGCGGAGCTCGTGAACGCCCTCTTCTACAGCTTCAGCCCGAGCATGGTCCGGCGGTACGCCGACCGGTCCTGGCGGGCCGCCCCGCCGGCCCGGGTCCTGGAGGCCCGTGCGGCGGCCACCGACCGGTCCCTGCGGGCCGCGCTCGGGAAGCGCGCCGCCTCCCCCGAGGTCGCCGAAGCGGCAGGGCTCGCCCGCCGCGCGGCGGAGGCCGCCGTCACCGCCGGGCGCCCGCTGGCCGCGGCCAACGCGGCCCTGCCCTGGCCCGAGGCCCCGCACGCGGTGCTGTGGCACGCGGCCACGATTCTGCGCGAGCACCGCGGGGACGGCCACCTCGTCGCCCTCCAGGCCCACCACCTCGACCCGGTCGAGTCCCTGGTCCTGCACGCCGGTGCCGGAGCCGCGCCGGCCGAGGCCTTCGAGAGCCGCCAGTGGTCCGCCGGTGAATGGCACCGGGCCCACGGCCGCCTCGCCGCCCGGAACCTCCTGTCCGAAGACGGCACGGCCACCGACGCGGGCATGGCGGTGCGCACCGCCGTCGAGAAGCTGACCGACGAACTCGCCGCGGCCCCGTGGTCCGCGCTGAGCGGCCAGGAGGTGGCCCGGCTCGCGGACCTGCTCCTCCCCCCGGTCCTCGACATCGTGGCCACCGGTCTGCTGCCGTCCCAGAGCACGCTGGGCATCGGCATGAAGTACGACTACTCGGACGCGTGACTCCGCAACCAGTGGGACGGTGACGCGGGACCGGCACGGTAGGCCGGGCGCCGGCGCGGCGGGCGCCGGGCGGCGGGCTGCCCGTCGTCCCCCGCCCGTCGTCCGTCGCGCCGGCGGCCCGCCTAGACTGGCCGTTTGGTCGATCTTCATCTGACGAGTGCGGAGGAACGAATCGCATGCGCCATCACCCGCTGGGCAGTTCAGGGCTTCAGGTCTCCGCCGTAGGCCTGGGCTGCAACAACTTCGGCGGCCGCCTCGACGCACGTGCCACCCGCGCAGTGGTCGACGCGGCCCTCGACGCCGGCATCACCCTCCTCGACACCGCCGACATCTACGGCGGACTCGGCGGTTCCGAGAGCCACCTCGGCCAGGCCCTCAAGGGCCGCCGTGACCAGGTCGTCCTCGCCACCAAGTTCGGCTTCGCCGGCATGGACATGAAGTACGGGCCGGCCGCCGGCTCCCGGGGCGGGCGCGCCTACATCCGGCGGGCCGTCGAGGAGTCCCTGCGCCGCCTGGACACCGACCACATCGACCTCTACCAGTTGCACAGCCCCGACCCGACCACTCCCATCGCCGAGACCCTCGCCGCGCTCACCGAGCTCGTCACCGAGGGCAAGGTCCGCTACATCGGCCATTCCAACCTCACCGGCTGGCAGCTCGCCGAAGCCGCCCACGTCGCCCGCGAGACCGGCGCGGCACCCTTCGTTTCGGCACAGAACCAGTGGTCGCTGCTGGAGCGGTCGGCCGAGCGGGAACTCGTCCCCGCCGCCCTGCACTACGGCGTCGGCGTGCTCCCGTACTTCCCGCTCGCCAACGGCCTGCTCACCGGCAAGATCCGCCGCGGCGCGCCCGTCCCGGCCGGCTCCCGCCTCGAAGGCCGCGACGATTACGTCACCGAGGAGCGGCTCGACGTGGTCGAAGCGCTCGCCGCCCTCGCGGAGAAGCACGGCCGGACCGTCCTCGAACTCGCCATCGGCTGGCTCTCCGCCCAGCCCGGTTGCGCGTCCGTCATCGCCGGGGCCACCTCCGCCGAGCAGGTGCGCGCCAACGCCGCCGTCGCCGACCGCCCGCTGGACGCCGAGCTGCTCGCGGAGATCGACGCCATCGCCCCGGCCGTCGCATGACCGGCGGCCCGCAGCTGCGCTGCGCACTCATCGACGACTTCCAGGGCGTCGGCACCACCGTCGCCGACTGGACGCCGCTCGCCGGACGCGTCGAAGTGGTGAGCTTCCCCGAGCACACCGACGACGAGGACGAACTCGCCGCCCGCCTGGCGGACTTCGACATCGTCGTCACCCTGCGCGAGCGCGTGCCCTTCCCGGGCTCGCTCCTCGACCGGCTGCCCCGCCTGCGCCTGCTGATCGCCTCCGGCATGCGCAACTCGGTCATCGACCACGCGGCCGCCGCACGCAACGGAGTGACGGTCTGCGGCACCGCCAGCTCCTCCACCCCGCCCGTGGAACTGACCTGGGCCCTGCTGCTCGGCCTGGCCCGCGGCCTGGTCCAGGAGTCCACGGCGCTGCGCGACGGCGGCCCCTGGCAGCAGACGGTCGGCGCCGACCTGCACGGGCGTCGGCTCGGCCTGCTCGGCCTCGGCAAGATCGGCAGCAAGGTCGCGCAGGTCGGGCTCGCGTTCGGCATGGACGTGGTGGCCTGGAGCGGCAACCTCACCAAGGAACGCGCCGACGAGGTGGGCGTCACCCTGGCGCCCTCCAAGGAAGAACTGCTGGCGAGCAGCGACTTCGTGTCCGTGCACCTCGCGCTCGGCGATCGCAGCCGGGGCCTGATCGGCGCGGCGGAGCTGGAGCTGATGCGGCCGACCGCGTACCTGGTCAACACCTCCCGGGCCGCCATCGTCGACCAGGAAGCGCTCCTCGACGCCCTGCGCGCGGGCCGGATCGCGGGCGCCGGCATCGACGTCTTCGACGTCGAGCCGCTGCCCGCCGACCACCCGATGCGGACGGCGCCGCGGCTCCTGGCGACCCCGCACCTGGGGTACGTCACCCGCGCCAACTACGCCACGTACTACGGCGAAGCCGTCGAGGACATCATCGCGTTCCTCGACGGCTCACCCGTGCGACTGCTCGGCTAGCTCGGGAGGACGGTTCTCCCGCTCGTGACCGTCACGAGACGATGTCCTTGCGGGAGAACCCCCGGAACGCCAGGGCGAACAGCACCAGCGCGTACGACACCGACACCGCCGCCCCCTTGACCATGCCGCCCCATTCCAGGTGCGGCTGCAAGGCGTCCGCCCACGCGAACTGCCAGTGCGCCGGCAGGAACTCCCGCCACGACCCGAGCGCGGTCACCGCGTCCAGCACGTTGCCGACGATGGTCAGACCGACCGCCCCGCCGACGGCGCCCAGCGGCGCGTCCGTCCGCGTGGACAGCCAGAACGCCAGCCCCGCCGTCACCAGCTGCGACACGAAGATGAACGCCACCACCAGCGCGAGCCTCGGCAGGGTGTCCCCGGTCGGCAGTACCCCGCCCGCCGGGAGCTTCAGCGGCCCCCACCCGTACGCGGCCGTCCCCACGGCCAGCGCCACCACCGGCAGCAGGACCATCGCCGCCAGGCTGAACGCGAGCGCCACCACCAGCTTGCTCCACAGCAGCCGCGCCCTCGGCACCGGCGAGGCCAGCAGGTACCGCAGCGACGACCAGCTCGCCTCCGAGGCCACGGTGTCCCCGCAGAACAGCGCCACCGGCACCACCAGCAGGAACCCGGCCGACACGAACAGGCAGGTCGCGGCGAAGTTCGCCGCCGAGGCCGTGGCCGTGTCGATCAGGGTGATCCGGCCGTCGCCGCCGCCCCGGCTGCCCGGACCGCCGCCCACCGCGAACGCGATCATCAGGATGAACGGCAGTGCGGCCAGCACCCCGCCCATCACCAGCGTCCGCCGCCGGCGCCACTGCCGCAGCGCCTCCACGCGCAGCGGCAGCGTGCGGCCCGCCCGGTAGCCCGGGGCCACCTCCTGCGCGGGGCCCGGGCCCGCGCTCCGCACCGTGCTCATGCCGGACCTCCGATCAGGGTGAGGAACGCGTCCTCCAGCCGCCGGTGCGGACCCACTCCGGTCACCGGCACCTCCAGCCGTACGAGTTCGGCGATCAGGCCCGCGGCCGTCGCGCCCTCCAGCCGTACGAGCAGCCCGTCGTCCGTGGCCGCCACGGAGCCCACTCCCTCCAGCGCCGCCACCTTCTCCACGCCCGCCTCGTCCACCGGCTCCGCCAGCGTCACCAGCAGGGTGTCGCCGCCGCCCGTGATCTCGGCGACCTCGCCCGCCGCCACCCGGCGGCCCCGGTCCATGACGACCAGGTGCGTGCAGGACTGCTCCACCTCCGACAGCAGGTGGCTGGAGACGATGACCGTCCGCCCGCCCGCCGCGTAACGGATCATCACGTCCCGCATCTCCCTGATCTGCGGCGGGTCCAGGCCGTTCGTCGGCTCGTCGAGGATCAGCAGGTCCGGCATCCCGAGCATGGCCTGAGCGATCGCGAGGCGCTGGCGCATGCCCTGCGAGTACGTGCGCACCGCCCGCTCCAGCGCGTCGCCGAGCCCCGCGATCTCCAGGGCCTCCGCCATGTGGGAGTCCTCGGCGGGCCGGCCGGTGGCCTGCCAGTACAGCTCCAGGTTGGCCCGGCCGGTCAGGTGCGGCAGGAATCCGGCGCCCTCCACGAAGGCCCCGACCCGCGACAGCACCGGCGCCCCGGCCCGCACCGCGTGCCCGAACACCCGGATCTCCCCGGCGTCCGGCGAGATCAGTCCCATCAGCATCCGCAGGGTGGTGGTCTTCCCGGCCCCGTTGGGCCCGAGGAGCCCCAGCACCTGCCCCTTCTCGACACGGAACGACAGGTCCCGGACCGCGTACCGGTCCTGCGACTTGGCGTACCGCTTCGTCAGACCCGTGATCTCCAGCGGTACGTCGGCCAGTGCGGCCTCCGCCGGCGGTGCGGCCGGGGTCCGGCCGGTCCGCCGGATCCCGAGCAGCGCCGCGGCCAGCGCGGCGGCGCCCAGCGGCAGCCCCCACGTCCAGGCGGGGAGCCCGGCCGCGGCCGTGCGCACCGCGGGGGCTTCGGGGACGGCCAGCGCACCGCGAACCGAGACCGTGTAGGTGGCCGGCGCGGCCGGGGTCGCGTAGCCGAGGTCGGTCGCGGCGACCACCAGCCGCAGCCGGTGCCCCGCCGCCACGGAGTGGTCGATCGCGGGCAGCCGCAGGTCGACGCTCGTGCCCTGCAGGGCGTTCTCCACCCGCACCGGGGCGACGAGCTGACCGGGCAGCACCTGTTGGCGGCCGTCCGGACCGACGTCGTACACCTTGCCGAACAGCACGGCCGATTCGTCCGCGGCCGTCGACCTCACGTTCAGGGTTACGGTCGGCGTCCCGGTGATCCGCAGCTCGCGGTCGAGGGGCTCCGATTCGAACCGGGCGTTCTGACCGGGGAAGTCCAGCGAGAAGCCGGCGCCGAGGGCCGAGAGCTGCCCGCCGATCCCCGGCAGCGAGGACAGGGCGGGAGGCGCCCCGCCCGCCGGGTTGGCGAAGCTCTGCTCGCGCCCGGCCAGGGCGAACTCCCGTGGGCCGGAGGTCAGCCCGGGGTACCGCCCGCCGCTCGCGCCGCGCAGCTTCACCTCGCCGTCGGTGGAGTCGATGCCACCGGATCGGGAGACCCGGAACACCGGACCGGTGTCCGCGCCCGCGTCGTCCTTGAGGTAGCGGTCGAACCAGGCCTCGACCCGGGCCTCCACCCGGTCCGCCTCGCGCATGCCGCCGTCGTGGCCGCCGGCGGCCCAGTCGACGGACACGGGCGCGCCGTTCGCCGCGATGGCCTTGGCCATGGCGTCGGCCTGGTCCAGCGGGAAGAGGGAGTCGTCCTGCCCCTGCACGATCAGCGTCGGCACCTTGATGCGGGCGCCCACGGCCGACGGACTGCGCTGCTCCAGCAGGACGCGCGCCTCGGCGTCCGGCTTCCCCGCCACCGCGACGCGCTCGTACATGGCGCACAGTTCGGGTTGGAACCGGCCGCAGCCGGGAGCCGCGGGGGCGGCGCCGGGGGTGGCCCGCTGCGGTCCCGCCTGCTGCTGCATCCCGCCCGCCGAGCCGGTGGTGAAGAAGATGCCGGACCACAGCTTCTTGAAGACGCCCCCGGGGAAGAGGGAGTCGGCGAGGTTCCAGTAGGTGATCTGCGGAGCGATCGCGTCCACCCGCCGGTCGTAGCCGGCGGCGAGCAGCGAGACGGCCCCGCCGTACGAGGCCCCGGCGACGCCGACCCGCGGATCGCCCGCCGCGTCGAGGCGCACCTCGGGGCGGGCCGCGAGCCAGTCGACGAGCCGCGAGACGTCCTTGACCTCGTATTCGGGGTCGTTCAGGCCGATCCGGCCGCCGGAGCGGCCGAAGCCGCGCGCCGACCAGGTCAGGACGGCGTAGCCGTCGCGGGCCAGCCGCTCGGCCTGCGCGCGGACGTCGTCCTTGCTGCCGCCGAAACCGTGCCCGAGGAGCACCGCGGGACGTTTCTCCCCGCCGCCGGTGGTGAAGTACGAGATGTCGATCCCGACCTCGCCGGTCTGCTGTCCGGGCACTGCCGGATCGGGCGCGGTCGACCCGGGCACGGCCGGATCGGGCGCGGCGGGATCGGGTGTGGTCGGACCGGCCATCTTCAGGACCCGGTCCTCGCGGTGCACGGCCGGACCGTCGTCGCCGCTCGCGGCCGACCACGTGCCGGCTCCCGCGACGACGACGAGGGCTGCGGCGCCCGCCAGCAGGCGGTCCCGGCGGCGCCGTGGCAATCGGAGCTTCATACGGGAACCCTAGACGCCCGGATGCCCCGCGCCCGAGCGCCCGGAGGGGGATGTCCAGCACTTCTCGAGGAGTACGCCGAGCCGCGCGCGTACCGCGTCCGCGGTACGCGCCCGGTCCGCGCGTCCGACGTGCGCGTCCGACGTGCGGGTCGGACCGCGCGTCCGACCTGCGCGGCGCGCCGGGCGGCGGGAGGATGGCCGCATGCTGCTGGCCGAGCTCGCGCGCGTGTCCCGGGAGGTCGCCGACACCTCCGCCCGCTCCAGGAAGACCGCCCTGCTCGCGGAGGTCTTCGCGGCCGCCCCGCCCGAGGAGGCCGGCCTGGTGATCTCCTACCTCGCCGGGCGCCTCCCGCAGGGCCGCCCGGGCATCGGTTGGCGCGCCCTCGCCCAGGAGACCACCCCCGCGCGGGAGCCCACCCTCACCGTCCTCGACGTGGACGGGGCGGTGACCGCGCTCGCCGCCGCCACGGGCACCGGCTCGCAGGCGGAGCGCCGCCGGATCATCGGCACCCTGCTCGGCGCGGCCACCGAGGAGGAACAGGCCTTCCTGCGCAGCCTGCTCTCCGGGGAGGTGCGCCAGGGCGCGCTCGACGCCGTGGCGCTGGAGGGCGTGGCCGCGGCCGCCGGAGTACCGGCCGCCGGTCTGCGCCGGGCGGTGATGCTGGACGGCTCGCTGCCCCGCGTCGCGCGGGCCGTACTGGCCCGGGGCGCGGGCGCCCTCGGCGAGTTCACCCTGCGCGTCGGGCAGCCCGTACAGCCCATGCTGGCGAACACCGCCGGATCGCTGGCCGAGGCCCTGGACGTGCTGGGCCCCTGCGCGGTCGAGGAGAAGCTCGACGGGATCCGGGTGCAGGTCCACCGCGAGGGGGACGACGTACGCGTCTACACGCGGTCCCTCGACGAGATCACCGACCGGCTCCCGGAAGTGGCGGAGCTGGCCCGGGCACTGGAGGGGGAGCGGTTCATCCTCGACGGCGAGGTGATCGGCCTCGCGCCGGACGGCCGCCCGGTCCCCTTCCAGGACATCGCGAGTCGGGTCGGCTCCCGCGTGGACGTCGCCGCGGCCCGCCGGACGCTCCCCGTCGTCCCGTACTTCTTCGACGTCCTGGCCAGTGGCGAGGACGTACTGCTCGACCTGCCGGTCCGCGAGCGGTACGCGACCCTGGCCGCCCTCGTGCCCGAGCACGCCCGGGTGCGCCGGCTGGTCGTCGAGGACCGGGCGGCGCAGGCGGCCGAGGCCGAGGAGTTCCGGGCCGAGACCCTGCGGCGCGGCCACGAGGGGGTCATGGTCAAGGCCCTCGACTCCTCCTACGCGGCGGGACGGCGCGGGAAACACTGGCTGAAGGTGAAGCCGGTCCACACCCTCGACCTGGTGGTCCTCGCGGCCGAATGGGGCCACGGCCGGCGCACCGGACTGCTGTCGAACCTGCACCTGGGGGCGCGGGCCGCCGACGGCACGTTTGCCATGCTCGGCAAGACCTTCAAGGGACTGACCGACGAGATGCTGCGCTGGCAGACCGACGCGCTGCGCGCCCTCGCCACCTCCGACGACGGCTTCACCGTCCGGGTGCGGCCGGAGCTGGTCGTGGAGATCGCCTACGACGGCCTCCAGCGCTCCCCGCGCTATCCGGCCGGCGTGGCCCTGCGCTTCGCGCGGGTGCTGCGCCACCGCCCCGACAAGACCGCGGCCGAGGCGGACACCGTGGACACGGTCCTGGCGGCGCACGTCCGGTAGAGGACCCGCGGGTCAGTCGTCGTCCACGTCGCTGTCGTCCTCGCGCAGTCTGCGCCAGAGGCGGGTGCGGTGGAGGACGTACAGCGCCACGACCAGGAAGGCGACCTGCAGGCCCACGGCGAGCAGCCAGAAGACGGCGCGGCTCTCCAGTTCGTCCGTCAGGTAGAGGAAGTTCATGCCGAAGAACCCGGTCACGAAGGTCAGCGGCAGGAAGATCGTCGACACCACCGCCAGCCGGTTGATCACGCCGTTCTGCTCGCCCGACACCAGCGAGGAGTAGCTGCCGAAGGCCCGCCGGGCGCTCTCCTGGAGGGACTCGATGTCCGCGAGCACGAGATTCCCGGTGCGCCGGTACTCGCGGACCAGCTGCCCGCGGTCCTCCCGGAAGCCCCGGTTCAGGACCCGGCGCGTCACGCTCTCCTCCGCCACCCGGTGGTAGGGGAGCAGGGTGTGGTGGAGCATGGCCGCGGTGCGCCGCAGCCGTGACAGGCGGTAGAGCTGCTCCGGCTCGCGCCGGCGGAACATGGCGTCCTCCAGGTCCTCCACCTCCAGCAGGGCCTGCACCGCGGCCCGGCGGTAGGTCTCCATGGCCTCGTCCAGCAGCAGGAACAGCATGGCCACGGAGTCCGAGGGGGCCTCGAGCGGGAACCGGGCGGTCACGTCCCCGATCAGGGGGGCCGGCCCCCGGTGCACGGTGAGCAGGTACCGCTCGGTCACCAGGACCTGGACGTGGACGACCCGGTCCCCGTCGACGGCCGGCACGACGAACACGCCGCCGTCCCCGCGGATCTCCGCCCGCGGGGACTCGTCCCGGCGCCCGAGCCAGGGCACGTCCGCGGCCTCCAGGCCGAGCAGGTGGGCGAGCGGCGGCTGGTCCGGTGCGTCGTCCTCGTCGGGCAGTTCCACGTCCACGAAGAGGAAGGGGGAGGCGGCGAGGAGCTCGCGGGCCTGCGACACGTCGCCACGGGTCAGGGTGCCGTCCGGCATGGACAGCATCGATACGATCATCGTCCCTCGCCGTGGGTCATCCGGTGCCGTGGATCCCAGCCTGTACGGCGGGGGACCGTGCGCAACCGCGGTGGCGCATTCGCCCGGAAACCGGCCCTCGAACAGGTGAGGCCGACCCGTCCGCGGGTGTTTTGCCTCAGAGGCAAGGAGGTTTGCCAGTCAGGCAATCCTCTGGCTCAATCGGCGTATGACTTCCGGATCCACCGGCCCCGAAGAAGCGGCCGGTACCGACCACCCGGCGGACGAGCTGCCCGCCGTGGCCCCGCAGCTGCGCGAGCTGCGCCGCCGTGCGGGCCTCACCCTGGAGGCCGCCGCCGCCCGGGCCCGGCTGTCGCCCGCCCACCTGTCCCGCCTGGAGACCGGCCGCCGCCAGCCCTCGCTGCCGCTCCTGCTCGGGCTCGCCCGCACCTACGGCACCACGGTGTCCGAGTTGCTCGGCGAGACCCCGGCCGTCGCCGATCCCATCGTACGGGCCGGCGGACCCGGCGCCCGCGAGGCCGACGGGTGGACGTACTGGCAGGCCGGTGGCTCCGGGCGTGGGATGCAGGCGCTGCGCGTGCACGTCCCGTACGGGCGCAGCCAGGGCGAACTGGTCCGGGTACATCCCGGCGAGGAATGGCTGTACGTGCTCGACGGGCGGCTGCGGCTGCACCTGGGGGAGACCGAGCACCTGCTCGAACCGGGCGACAGCGCCCACTTCGACTCGCTCACCCCGCACCGGATCGGCGCGGCCTCCTCGGGCGGGGCCGATCTGCTGTTCGTCCACACCCTGCTCCAGAGCAGTCTCGCCGGGCTGTGCCTCGGCGGATCCACCACGTCCACGCACCGCCCCTAAGCCGCAGAGCCGAGGAGGAGCCGTAACCATGACCCGAGGAGAGAACCCGGTGAGCACCGCTGACGCCCCCGAACCCGCGACCCCCGAACCCGCGATGACCCTGCGGACGCGCTTCGAATCGAAGTTCCCGCGCGGCCTCGTGATCCGGCTGATCGCCTACCTGTTCGTCGGCCACCTCTTCGCCTTCTTCGTCTATCTCCTCTTCGTCCTCGGAGCCCAGAACCAGTGACGCCGCGGAGCGCGTGACCGCGTGCCGCACGACTCTGGAAACGTGCAGGTCCCGCGGCTACCCTCCGCGCATGATTCCCACGGTTGTCTGGGGCACCGGCAACGTCGGCCGTTTGGCCATTCGTGCCGTAGAGGCCCATCCCGCGCTGGAACTCACCGCCGTCATCGTCCACGATCCGGCCAAGGTCGGCCGCGACGCGGGCGAACTCGGCGGACTCCACCACCCGTTGGGGGTGGCGGCCACCGACGACATCGAAGCCGTACTGGCCGCCCGCCCGCGGGCCGTGGTGTACGCCGCCTCCGGCGACGTCCGCCCCGACGAGGCCCTCGCCGACATCACCCGGGCCGTCCGGTCCGGGGCCGTCGTCGTCAGCCCCGCCCTCTATCCGCTCTACGACCACCGCAGCGCCCCACCGGAGTTCCGCGATCCGGTGCTCGCCGCCATCGCGGAGGGGGGCGGCTCGCTCTTCGCCTCCGGCGTCGACCCCGGCTGGGGCAACGACGTGCTCCCGCTCCTGATCAGCGGACTCGGCACCACCATCGACGCCATCCGCTGCCAGGAGATATTCGACTACTCCACCTACGACCAGCCGGACTCCGTCCGGTACCTCGTCGGCATGGGCCGGCCCATGGACTTCGAACCGATGATGCTCATGCCCTCCGTACCGACCATGGTGTGGGGCGGGCAGATCCGCATGATGGCACGCGCCCTCGGCGTCGAACTCGACGAGATCCGCGAGACGTCGGAGCGCCGCGCGCTCGACACCACCGTGACCACCCGGACCATGGGCGAGTTCGAGGCGGGCACCCAAGGGGCCATCCGCTTCGAGGTGCAGGGCATCGTCGAGGGCGAACCCCGCATCGTCATCGAACACGTCACCCGCATCCACGCCTCGTGCGCACCGGACTGGCCGACCCCGCCCGACGGCGGGGACGGCGCCCACCGGGTCGTCATCGAGGGCCGCCCCCGCATCGAGGTCACCATCGAGGCCACCGACGAGGGCGACAACCGCTCGGCCGGCGGCAACGCCACCGCCGTGGGCCGTCTCGTGAGCGCCATCGACTGGCTCGCCGAGGCGGAACCCGGACTCTACGACGCCCTCGACGTCCCCCTGCGCCCCGCCATCGGCAGACTCGGAAGGAAGCAGTCATGAGGATCGACATCCCCGAAGGCCAGCACCCCATCGAGTACGTCTGGGGCGACATGGTCCCCGGAATCGGCATGGCCGCGGCGAACTTCTCGCTGTCGGTGTACGCCCACACCACCCTGGGCCTGCGGGAGTTCGAGGCGGCCCGGCTGCGGGTCGCGCAGATCAACGGGTGCGTCTTCTGCCTCGACTGGCGCACGGAGCGCGACGGGGAGAAGGTCGAGGAGGAGTTCTCCGAGGCGGTCACCGAGTGGCGCACCACGAAGGCCTTCGACGACCGGACCCGCCTGGCCGCCGAGTACGCCGAGCGGTACGTGCTCGACCACCACGGGCTCGACGACGAGTTCTGGGAGCGGATGACCGCGCACTACAGCCAGTTGGAGATCGTGGAGCTGACCATGAGCATCGGCTCCTGGCTGGCCTTCGGACGACTCAACCACGTCCTGGGCCTCGACAGCGTGTGCGTCCTGCCCGGCCACTGACACGGGTCGACCGCAGCCGCCCTACGGCGGCTGCGGTGGGGGGTGAAGGCTCGGCTGCCTCTTACAGGTCGGTGGCGATGATCTTCTCGATGTTGCGTTCGGCGAGCGCCGTGATCGTGACGAACGGGTTCACGCTGGTGTTTCCGGGGATCAGCGCGCCGTCGATCACGTACAGACCGCTGTAGCCGTGCAGGCGACCGTAGTTGTCGGTGGCCTTGTTCAGCACCGCGCCGCCCAGCGGGTGGTAGGTGAGGGTGTCGTTCCAGATCTTGTAGGCCCCGAACAGGTCCGTCCGGTAGATCGTGCCCTCCTTCGCGTTGATCTTGTCGAAGATGGTCTTGGCCATGTCGATGGAAGGCTGCTTCCACGCGGTCTGCCAGCTGAGTTCGGCCTTGCCGGTGGCGGCGTTCCAGGTGAACTCCGCGCGGTTCGGGTTCTTGGTGATCGACAGGTAGAACGAGGCGTACGTCTCGATCCCGGTCGGCAGCGGCGCCACCTCGGCGAACGCCCCGCCGGCGTCCCAGTTGTCGATCCCGGAACAGGGGATGGTCGACTGGAGCTTGCCCGTCGGGTCCCACATGTGGTTGGCGCGGCCGCACATGACGTTGCCGTTGTCCCCCCAGCCCTTGCCGACCTCGCCGTTGAGGTTCGCCAGCGCGCCCGTGGCCTTCAGCTGGACCAGGAGCTTGCTGGTGCCGACGCTGCCGGCCGCGAAGAACACCCGGTCCGCCGTCACCGTCTTGGTGACCACGGTGTCGCCGGTGGTGTTCAGCTGGTCGATGACGACCGTGTAGCCGCCGCCGGTCGCGGGGGAGACCGAGGTGACCTTGTGCAGGGGGGAGATGGTGACCCGGCCCGTGGCCTTCGCACGGGCGAGGTAGGTCTGGTTCAGGGACTTCTTGCCGTGGTTGTTGCCGTACAGGATCTCCCCGTCCAGCGCCGACTTGGCGGCGGTGCCCGCCTGCTCCTGCTTCATGTAGTCCCAGTCGTACACGTCGGGCACGAAGGTCCACGCGAAGCCGGAGCGCTGGGCGTGCTTGCGGCCCACCCGGGAGAACTGGTAGCACTCGGCCGTCTCGAACCAGGCCGGGTCCACCATCCCGACGCCGAGGCCCGCGTTGGCCCTCGGGTAGTAGGTGCCGTACATCTCCTCGGCGTCCACCGACGGCAGGACGGACTGGAAGTTGGCCCGCTTGGGCGTGACGGCCATGCCGCCGTTGACCAGCGAACCGCCGCCCACGCCGCGGCCCTGGTAGACCGTGATGCCGGCGAAGTCCTCGGCGTCGAGGATGCCCGTGTACTTGGGGACGTCCTTGTCGATGGGGAACCCGAGGAAGTTGCTCAGCGGCGCCTTGGTCCGGGTGCGCAGCCAGAACGAGCGGTAGTCCGGACTGGTCACCTTGGGGAAGACCTTGCCGTCCGACCCCGGGGTGACCCAGTCCATGCCCATCTCGATCATCTGCACCTCGACGCCCGCCTCCGCGAGCCTCAGCGCGGCGACCGAGCCGCCGTAGCCGGTGCCGATGACCAGGGCCGGTACGTGGGCGCCACTGGCGATGGGGCCGGACGCCGCGGCGGCCTGATCCTGCGCCTGGGCGGCGGCCGGGGTGATGTGACCGGCGAGGGTCACGGCCCCGAGAATGGAACTCGTTCTAGCGATGAATCCGCGGCGCGAAAATCCATTGGAATCGTTTCCGGGCAGGGCTCTGTCACTCATGTGACGTTCCTCACTCTCGGCGGAATGGGAACGAGTTCTACTGCCGCCATCGTGCGAAGTCACTACATACGTCTAGGTAACTTTCGGTCGATCACGTAACAGTGGGGGACGGATCCCGGCCCCGCAGCCACCCCAGGACCAGGACGGAGGCGACCGCTGCGAAGGCGCACCACGTGGAGGCGAACTCCAGTCGCCACAGCGCTGAGCAGGCCAATGCCCCGACGGCCAGCACCGCTCCGAGGACCCGCAGGCGCCTGTCACCGGCGAGCAGCAGGGAGCCGAGAGTGGCGAACAGGTAGCCCGCCAGGAGCAGCGGCATCCACGGAACATTCACGCCGTAACCAAGGGTGTGACCCCGCACCTCGGCGCTCACCGGCTCCGTCGACAGGCGGTACGACAGGACGCCCGCGGTGGCCACACCGACGGCGAGCGGCCCCCACAGCCGGCGGCGGGCCTCCGGTCCGGCCGCGAGGAGCACCCCGAGCGGCACCCACACGGGCAGCAGGGGGAAGGCGATCACGGCCCAGGCCGTGGCGGCGGGGGAGCGCCCGCCGTCCGACGCCCAGACCGCGGCCTCCAGCAGCTGGTGCACGCCCAGCAGCAGCGGCAGCGCTGCGAGCGGCAGATCACGGACCCGCCGCACCCGGGCCAGGCACACCGCCCCGACGGCGGCGATCACCGTGCCCGCCGCCAGATCGGCCGTGGCGTTCCAGCACACGCGATCAGCCCGGCCCTGGCCGGAGGAACGCGGTCAACTCCGCCCACGCTCCTCATCGACGTCGCGCGGGGGTTCGAGCGGCGGGGCGGCCACCGCGCAGTACCGGTGGCACTCCGGGTGACAGGCCCCCGGCGCCGGGGACCGCACGGTCGCCCAGGCCACCACCGCGCCCACCAGGAACGCTCCCGCACACCAGACCATCGCCCGCCCGAAGGCCGCGTCGAACTCGACCGGCGAGCGGTAGGACTCCGGCGCCATCCCCGCCAGCAGCGGCAGCGCCGCCACCGCGAGCAGTCCGGCCGCCCGCGCCGCCGCGTTGTTGATGCCGCTGGCCAGACCCGCCCGTCCGGGGTCCACCGAGGACAGCACGGTCGCCGTCAGCGGAGCCACCAGGGCCACCAGCCCCAGCCCCATCACGGCCATCGCGGGCAGCACGTCCGCCACGTACGAGGCGTCCGGCCCCACCCGCAGCATCAGCAGCGCCGCGGCCCCGCAGACCAGCGGCCCCACCGTGAGCGGGATCCGCGGCCCGATCCGCTCCGCGAGCTCACCCGAACGGGCCGACAGCAGCAGCATCAGCAGGGTCGTCGGCAGCATCGCGGCCCCGGCGGCCAGCGCCGAGTACCCGGACACCACCTGGAGCTGGAGCACGACGAGGAAGAAGAACCCGGAGATGGCCCCGTACACGCACAGGGTGACCAGATTGACGGCCGTGAACTGCCGGGAGCGGAAGATGTCCGGCGGCACCATCGGGTCCGCCCGATGCCGCTCCAGCCACACGAACGCGACCGCGAGCAGCACGCCGGCCACCGCCGCGGCGATCACCGGCGCCGTGGCGGCCTGGGCCTCGATCAGCGCGTACGTGACCAGGGCCAGCGAGGCTGCCCCCAGCACCGCGCCGGCCACGTCGAAGCGGCCGTGCGCCTGCGGGTCCCGCGATTCCGGTACGTGCCGCAGCGCCACCGGCACGCACACCGCGGCCAGCGGCACGTTCAGCAGGAACACCCAGCGCCAGCCCGGCCCGTCCACCAGCCAACCGCCCAGGAACGGACCCACGGCGGCGCCCACTCCGCCCAACCCCGACCACAGGCCGACGGCCCGCCCCCGGTCCCGGCCGCGGATGGAGCCCTGGATCAGCGCGAGCGAACCGGGCGTGAGCAGCGCCCCGCCGATGCCCTGCAGCGCACGGGCGGCCACCAGCACCCCGGCGTTCGGCGCGATCCCGCAGAGCAGGGAGCCCACCGCGAACCAGACCACGCCCAGCACGAACACGCGCCGCCGCCCGAAGCGGTCGCCGAGCGCCCCGCCGACGAGGATCAGCGCGGACAGGGTCAGCAGATACGCGTTGACCGTCCACTGGAGCACGGCCAGATCGGCGCCCAGGTCCTCCCCGATGCGCGGCAGCGCGACGTTGACCACCGTCGAGTCCAACAGCGCCATGCTCGACCCGAGCACCGTGGTCAGCAGGATCCACCGCCCCCGCGCCGACGCGATCGCGACCCCGGGAGCCGCGGAGTCGCCCTGGTCACCGGAACCGGAGGGTGCGGTCATGCCCCCAGGCTGGCCCGCGCGGCCGGGAAAGGCCACCCGGAGCCACCCCCTCCGGGGCGCGGAGCCGGGTGGGCGGACCGGCATTCGAGTGGCCGGCGCCCGGATTCCGGCGCGACCGGACCCGCGGCCGGCGCACGCCTGGTTAGCGTGGCTGACCATGACGCTCCTGAGCGACCAGGCCGACGACATCCGGGCCCTCGTGGCCGCCGCCGATCCCGGGGCGGTGTGGGCCTTCGGCGACGCCGACGGCGTCCATGCGGGTTCGCGAGACGGGGAAGCCGGCGAGGAGGCGGTCGACGCGGGCGGACTGTGCGCCGTACTGGCCCTCTGGCCGGTGATCGGGAGCCTCGTCGAGGACGGCTCCCTGCGGCTGCACACCCCGATCGCGGCCTACGGGGAAACGGACGCCCCCGCCGGGACCACCGCGCACCACCTCCTCACGCACCCCGCCGGATCCGCCGACCTCACCCGGCTCGCCGAACGACTCTCCGGCAGCCCGCTCGGCGCGCTCGCCGCCACCAGGATCTGGGGCCCGCTCGGCATGACCACCACCCGGTTCGCCGACGGCACCCTGTACACCTCCCTCGCCGACCTCGTCCGCTTCCTGCGCCACCTCCTCGCACCGGATCCGGTGGCGCAGGGCGAGCCGGCCGCGCAGCCCGAGCCCACCGGCCGGGCCGTCCCGACCCACGCCTGGACCACCGATTCCCTCCGCATCCGCACCGGGGAACTCACCCCCGCCCGGGGCCTCCTCTGGCACCCCGCCCCGCACGGCGTCTGGACGCACCCCGCCCCGGCCGACGACGGCCCGGCCGTGTGGATCTCGCTGCGCCCGAACCGGTGGGCGTTCCTCCTCCCGACGGCCGCCGGGCAGCGGCCGCTCCGCTCCGCCTTCCGCGAGGCCGTCTTCCAGCGGACCGGCGCTCGCGCACTCCCGGGGTGGGACGTACGGTGATGCCGATGTCACCGACCGTCGTCGCCCATGCCGCGGAGGTACACGCATGCGTACGGTCCAAGGGACCGCCCTGGACGGGCTGAGAGCCCGCGTACGGGCCCTCGGCGCCGAAGCTCCGGACCGGCGGACACCCGCCGCCCCCACCTTCGGCGCCCGCCTGCGCGGCTTCGTCCGCACGGGCACGCCGCGCGCGACCGCCGCCGCCCTGAGCGCCCTGCGGGCCCGGCGGGGCGATGCGCCGGCCCTCCTGCGCACCCGGTCCGGACGCACCTTCCTCGTCCTGCTCGACCCCGTGGACCTCGACCGCTTCTACGCCGAACCCGTGAGCCTCCTCGCCGCGGACCCGCCGGAGAAGTGCCGCGGCACGGCCGCCGAGGAGCCCGCCGGCATCGGCTGCTCCCGCGGCGAACTGCGCGCCCAGCGGCGCCGGATCAACGAGGAGACACTGGCCGCGGGCGTCCCCGTACACCCCTCGTACGACAGCTTCCTCGCCGCCGTCGCGGCCGAGGCCCCCCACCTGACCGCCGCCCGCACCCTCGACCTCGTACGCGCCCGGCACGCCGTGCACCGCGCGGCCCGCCGGATCGTGCTCGGCGAGGACGCCGCCTCCGACGAGGAGCTCGCCGGCTGGCTGCGGCAACTGCGGGGCGGGCGGGCCCGGTCCGCCCGAGGCGTCTACGCCAAGGCCCACGCACGCATCCAGCGGTACGCCGCCGGCGCCGGCGACGACACCCTCGTGGGCCGCGCCACCCGCCGAGCCGACCCGGCCGGCGCCCTCGACCCGCTGCGCCAGGCCCACCACTGGCTCCTCGCCATGGACGCCGTACCCGGCACCCTGCTGAACACCCTGCTCCTGCTCGGCGCGCACCCGGCCGAACAGGACGCGGCCGCCGCGGAAGCCGCGCGCGGCGGGGACGCCGGTGAACTGCCCCGGTTGCGGGCCTGCGTTCGCGAGGCCCTGCGCCTCTACCCGGTGGTGCCCGACCTGATCCGCGTCACCCGGGCCGAGACCGAGTGGCGGGGCGTGCGCTACCCGCCGGGCACCTCCGTGCTGCTGCCCGCCGCCTTCCACCAGCGCGATCCCGAACGGGTCCCGGCCGCGCACGTGTTCGTACCCGGCCGGTGGAAGAACCCCGACGCCGACCAGGACATCCGGATCGCGCCCTTCAGCCACGGCGGCGGACGCTGCCCGGGCGACCAGCTCGGCCTGATGATCACAGCGGCGTTCTGCGCGGAGGTCCTCCGGGGCCACCGGCTCACCGCCGCCCGGCCGGTCCTGGACCCGGTGGGGCCGCTGCCCGCCACCCTCGACCCGGGAGCCGTCCGGATCACCCTCACCCGTCGCTGACGGTCCCCGCTCCTTCCTTCGTTTCCCTCCCGTCCTCCCCCCCGGCCGACCACAAGAGGAACCCATGCCCGACGCCGCGACCGCGTCCTCGTCCTCGTCCTCCTCGTCGTACCCGCCGTCCGCGCCCCCCGACCTGGACGCCGACCTGCTCGACGCCCTGTGCCGCGCCCTCGCCGAGGCCGCCGACGCCGTCGGCGAGGCCTCCCGGGACGCCTCCGCACTCGCACTCGGCCGCCGGCTGCCCGCCGCGGCCCTCGCCCGGGGAGGCGCCCACCGCCTCGGCTGGCGCACCCTGCTGCGCACCCTCACCGAGCCCGCCGGGCTCGGCTGGGCCCCGCGCGGTCGGGGAGTCGCGGGGGTGGGCCGGATCGCCGGGGTCCTGACGGGCCGTGAGAGCCTCGCGATCAGCATCGCCGTCTGCGGGCTCAGGGCCCGCATCCGGGCGGCGGGCACGAGCTGTCCCGAACTCCTCGCCGACCCGGGGGCGGCGGCCGTCCTCACCGCGGTCGGGGAGGGCCGGCAGGGCGAGGCGGTCCGCCTGTTCCGCCGCATCGTGCGGGACCAGGGCGCCGAGCACGCGTTCGCCCTGCTGTCCCCGTACTTCGCCGACATCCTGGCCTGGAGCGCCCTGACCGACGTGAACCCCTTCAACGACCACGCCGGCTGGCAGGTCGCCACGGGGCGCGCCCAGGAGGCGGAACCCCTCATCGGGCTCGGCGCCGCCTTCCTCGCCTTCTGCGACCGCGGCCGGGGTCTGACGGAACGGCCCACGGGGCACCCCGCCGCACGACCCGCGGGACAGTCCGCCAAGCCGTACGCGAAGCCCTACGCCCGGCAGCCCGGCTGGGCGGCCGCCGTACAGCCGGCCCGCGCAGGGAACTCCGCCGCCCGCCGCCGGGCCGCGCGACAGCTGCCCCGCCGGGCCCCGCGTCCGACGCCCGGCGGCCCGCTCGGGCTCTGCGACCACGCCGCCGCGCTGCGCTCGCACGCGGTCCGGCTGCGCGCGGCGGCCGCCGCGCCGGGATGGCACGGCCCGCAGAGCGACGGCCTGCGCGCCGAGGTGGCGGCCCTCGCCGACCGCTGCGCGACGGCGGCCGCGGGCCTCGCCCTCGCCGCCGTACAGCTACAGGACACGTGACGGCGGCGGCACGCGGACCGGCCCCGCCGCTCAGCCCTCCGCGGCGCGGAGCCGGCGCAGCGCTGCCAGCGCCCTCTCGGTGACTTCCTCCGGGGATCCGGACACGTCCACGGCGACGCCGAGTTCGTCCGACCCGAGCGGTTCCAGGGCGCCGAACTGGGAGTCCAGCAACGTGGTGGGCATGAAGTGCCCCCTGCGGGCCGACATCCGCTTCTCGATCAGCGGGCGGTCACCGGTGAGGTGGACGAACACCGCCCCGGGCGCCGCCGCGCGGAGCCGGTCCCGGTAGACGCGCTTGAGCGACGAGGCCGCCACCACCCCGCCGCTGCGCCCCGCGCTGTTGCGGATCCACTCGCCGATGGCGTCCAGCCACGGCCACCGGTCGGCGTCGTCCAGCGGGATGCCGGCCGACATCTTGGCGACGTTGGCCGCGGGGTGGAAGGCGTCTCCCTCCGCGTACGGAATGCCCAGGGCCTCCGCGAGCAGTTGGCCCACGGTCGTCTTGCCCGTACCGGCCACGCCCATCACCACAATGACGCGCTGGGTGCCCACGTCCACCTCGCTGTCCTCGTCGAGCCCGTTCCGTGCCCACCACTCAACCGCATTTCCCGCCGCGGGGGCCGGCTACACGGCGCCGGCGCGGTCGCCCGCGCCGGCGCCGTGCGGCACGACCGTCAGGCGTCGAGGACCGCGATCTCGATGCCGTCGAGGCGCTCCGGCTCCGCGACGACGTCGATCGCGCTGATCAGCCCGTCCTCGACGGTGAAGCGGAGCACGAGGAACAGCTTTCCGTACGGCGCCATCGCGAGGCCGACCGTGCCGTCGACCAGCGCGGTCTGCGTGGCCAGGGCGCGCTGCATGGCGGCCATCGCACCCGTGGCCACGGGGACGGCACCACGGACGACGATCGGCTTGGCGGAGGGGCCGACCGCCGTGTCTGCGGTGAGCACCACACCGGGGTGCAGCAGGGCCACCAACGCGTCGAAGTTCCCGCCGCGGGTGGCGGCGAGGAAGGCGTCCACGACGACACGCCGACGGGTCAGATCGGCGTCGGGGACCAGCGGTACGCCCTTGACCCGGCGCCGGGCGCGACTGGCGAGCTGCCGGGTCGCGGCCGGGGTCTTCTCGATCATCTCGGCGATCTCGTCGAAGGAGACGGAGAACATGTCGTGCAGGACGAACGTGAGGCGCTCGGCCGGTGACAGCTTGTCGAGCACGACGAGCAGGGCCAGCCCGACGGAGTCGGCCATCACCGCCTCCTGCTCCGGGTCGATCGCGTCCTCACGGCCGGCGGCGGGGTCGGTGGGGTAGGCGTCGATGGAGTCCTCGCGCCGGGTCCGGCGGCTGCGCAGCATGTTCAGGCACACCCGCGACACGACCGTGGTCAGCCAGCCGCCGAGGTTCTCGACCTCGCCGGTGTCGGAGCGGTCCAGGCGCAGCCAGGCCTCCTGAACGGCGTCATCGGCCTCGCTGAGCGAACCGAGCATCCGGTAGGCCACCGCTCTCAGATGAGAGCGGTGCTCCTCGAAGCGCTCCGTCAATGTCGAGCTCTCGTCCACTGTGTTCATTCCTCCCCTGGCGGATGATGATCAAAGTAGACGTGAGTCGGAGCCCGGCATAATGGCGCCGGACAGCCGAATCCGGTGAACGAGGCAGACGTCGGGCCGCAAGGCGGCCCGGCAGGAGAGGGAGCCCCTGATGGATGTGCAGCACTTCGAGCGGATCACCGCATTCATCGAAGCGCGGCTCACCCCGCTGTTCGACGCGGAGACGGGGAGCGAGTACGGCTTCTCCATGGACGACACCGGCCGCGCGCTGCGGGCGCTGCGCAACGCCGTCCTGGAGGCTTCGGCGATCAAGGGCCTGCTGGAGAAGCGCGAGTCCGCGGAACCGGCCATGCGCCGCGTCATCGACCAGTCGGTGGAGCACAACTGGGACGTCCTGCGCGGGATCGCCCGCCAGTGGGAGGACCACGCCGACTTCCGGCACGAGTTCAAGCACCACGCCTGGGAGCTGGACCACCACCACGACCACGACGTGGTCTCCGCGGAGGCCTGACCGCCGCCCGGTCCGCCCCGGCGGCCGGACCCGCGCGGATCACGCGGAGGGATCGGCCGCCTCGCGGGGCGTGGTCTGTTGGACCGCCCAGCCGTTGCCGTCGGGGTCGGAGAAGTAGACGAAGGACCCCCAGGGCATGTCCTGGATCTCGGTGACCTCGATGCCCCGGCCCCGCAGGTCCTCGTACGCCTCCTCGATGTCGGTGACGACGACCTGCATGTTGTCCAGCGATCCCGGGGCCATCCGGGTGAGCCCCTTGCCGATCGCGATCGAGCAGGCCGACCCCGGCGGGGTCAGCTGCACGAAGCGGATGTCCTCGCTCACCGTCACGTCGTGGTCGGCGTTGAAGCCGATGCGCTCGTAGAAGGCCTTGGCCCGGTCCACATCGGTGACGGGCACGGCGACCAGCTCCAGCTTGATGTCCATGCCGGCATCATGCGCCAGGCGCCGTGACGCCGCCGCCCGAGGCGGGGACGGTGTCGTCCGGGACGGTGTCGCCCGGAACGGTGGCGCCAGAAGCGGTGGCGCCAGAAGCGGTGTCCGCCGCCGCGAACTGGGTCCGGTACAGCTCCTCGTACCGTCCCCGCGCCGCCAGCAGCTCGGTGTGCGTGCCCCGTTCCACGATCCGGCCGTCCTCGACGACCAGGATCAGGTCAGCCGCCTGTACGGTCGACAGCCGGTGTGCGATCACCACCGCGGTCCGGCCGGCGAGGGCCTCGCCCAGGGCCTCCTGCACCGCCGCCTCCGAAGTGGAGTCCAGGTGGGCGGTGGCCTCGTCGAGGACCACCACCCGCTGACGGGCCAGCAGCAGTCGCGCGATGGTCAGCCGCTGCCGTTCCCCGCCCGACAGTCGGTAGCCGCGCTCTCCGACGACCGTGTCCAGCCCGTCCGGCAGCGAGGCGACGAGCCCGTCCAGGCGGGACCGCCGCAGCGCCTCCCAGATCTCCTCCTCGGTGGCGTCGGGCCTGGCCAGCAACAGGTTCGCCCGTACGGACTCGTGGAAGAGGTGTCCGTCCTGGGTGACCATGCCGAGGGTCTCGCGGATCGAGTCGGCCGTGAGGTCCCGTACGTCGATCCCGCCGAGGCGGACCGCGCCCGCGTCCGCGTCGTACAGGCGCGGCAGCAGTTGCGCGATGGTCGACTTGCCGGCGCCCGACGAACCCACCAAGGCGATCATCTGCCCGGGTTCGGCGCGGAAGGACACCTCGTGCAGCACCTGTGTCCCGCCCCGGGTGTCGAGGGTGGCGACCGACTCCAGTGAGGCGAGCGAAACCTTGTCGGCGGACGGGTAGCCGAAGGAGACCGCGTCGAACTCCACCGTCACCGGCCCCTCCGGCACCCGCCGGGCCTCCGGCTTCTCGGCGATCAGCGGCTTCAGGTCGAGGATCTCGAAGACCCGCTCGAAGCTCACCATGGCGCTCATCACCTCGACGCGGGCGCCGGCGAGTGCGGTGAGCGGGGCGTACAGCCGCGTCAGGAGAAGGGCGAGGGCGACGACGGAACCCGCGTCCAGGGTCCCGCGCAGGGCGTAGAACCCGCCGAGGCCGTAGACGAGCGCGAGGGCCAGTGCGGAGACCAGGGTGAGGGCCGTGATGAAGGCCGACTGGGCCATCGCCGTGCGGATGCCGATGTCGCGCACCCGGCCCGCTCGCGCCGCGAACTCGGCGGATTCGTCGGCGGGCCGCCCGAAGAGCTTGACCAGCGTCGCGCCGGGAGCGGAGAAGCGTTCCGTCATCTGGGTGCCCATCGCGGCGTTCAGGGCCGAGGCCTCCCGCTGCATCGCCGCCATCCGCGCGCCCATCCGGCGGGCCGGCAGTACGAACACGGGCAGCAGCACCAGTGCGAGGAGGGTGATCTGCCAGGAGATGCTCAGCATCACGGCCAGCGTGAGCAGCAGGGTCACGGTGTTGGCGACGACCCCCGACAGGGTGTTGCTGAAGGCCCGTTGGGCGCCGATCACGTCGTTGTTGAGGCGGCTGACCAGGGCTCCGGTCCGGGTGCGGGTGAAGAAGGCGACCGGCATCCGCTGCACGTGGTCGAAGACCGCCGTCCGCAGGTCCAGGATCAGCCCCTCGCCGAGCGTCGCGGACAGCCTGCGGGTCAGCAGGCCCAGCCCCGCCTCGACGACGGCGATCAGCGCGATGAGCAGGGCGAGGCGGACGACCGTGTCGCCGTCCCGCCCGGCGACGATCGCGTCGACGACCCGGCTGGCGAGCACCGGGGTGGCCACCGCGAGCAGGGCGGTGACCACGCTCAGCAGCAGGAAGAAGGTGAGCCCGCGGCGGTGCGGGCGGGCGAAGGCGGCGACGCGGCGCAGGCTCGCCCGGGAGAGCGGGCGCCGGTCCTGCTGGGCGTTGATGGCGCTGTGGAGCGAGGTCCAGGCGGTGACTTCCATGTCCATGGCCCGAACGGTAATACCTCAACCAAACTTGAGGTCAATGGATTCCCAACTCGCCATTCAAACGAGCCGGTTGACTGAAGAAACACCCTCCCGCGATCATTCCCGCGACAGATCGGCCAACGGGACCTCCGGCAATACCAAGGACGTCTGCTGGTCGACGCCGGGCCGGGACACCCCGTTCAGCGGCTGGTGGTGGAAGTTCGGCCCGACGCTCCACCTCTGCGGCAGCAGCGACCGCAGCGGCAGCCGGCGCCCAACCGGCTTTCCCTCCAAGGAAATCGGCGACTCCCGCCCTCTGTCGGTGCCCGGTGGCATCATCGGTCCATGACGCAGGGATCCGAGTCAGTCCGCTTCGGCAAGAGCACCACCGACACCGTCCTGCACCGCTTCGAGCAGTGGGCCCGCGAGGCCCCCGACGGGCTCGCCGTCGTCGCCGGCCACGAGAGCTTCACCTACGAACAGCTCGACACGGACGCCAACCGGCTGGCGCACCACCTGCTCGCCTCCGGCCTGCCGCCCGGCGGCCTCGTCGCGATCGGGACCACCCGCCAGGCCGAACTCCTCATCGCCCTCCTCGCCGTCCTCAAGGCGGGCGGTGCCTACACCGTCGTCGATGTCGACACACCGCGCACCGGACGGCTCCAGCTCACCGCCGTCGAGCCCTTCGCGCTGCTCACCCGGGCCGCCCGCGAAGCGGCCCTCGACAACGGGAACGGCCTGCGGGTGATCCGCCTGGAGGAGCAGACCGCCGCCGTCGCGCGGCAGCCCGCAGGGCCGCCCGGGGTCGCGGCGTCCACCGGGACCGCCGCGGTCCTGTTCACCGCCGGAGCGGAGCCCCGGGCCGTACCCACCGGCCACACGACGTTGCTCGCCGCGTACGAGGGGTGGGCCGAAGTGGCCCGGCCGGCCCCCGAGGACCGCCACCTGATCACGGCCGGAGCGGCCCTCACCGACTTCGCCGCGGGCTGGACCCGAGCCCTGTGCTCCGGCGGCACCCTGGTCCTCCCCGTCATCTCCCCCTGGAAGCCCGAGGACCTGCGGGCGGCGATCGACGGCGAACGCGTCTCCGTCCTGCACACCGACCCGGCCTGCGCCGAACGGCTCCTCGTGCGCGGGTCGAAGCCCGCACCCGGCATTCCGCGGAGCCGGGGCACGTTCGGGCCGGACTTCGGGGCCCTGCGCCTCATCGCCCTCACCGGCGACCGGCTCTTCCTCGACGAGCTGGACGCCCTCCAATCGCGGTTGCGGCCGGGCGTACGGGTGCTCGCCGTCTACGGCACGGCGGAGACGGCCGGAATCGGCACCCACTTCGAACTTCCGCACCTGCGCGGTCCGGTCGACGAACCGTACGGCCTCTCGCTGCTCGGTGTCCCCTTCCCCGGCTGGGACGTCGACGTCCGGGACGGGCAGATACGGCTCATGCCGCCGGGTGGCGGCGACGCCATCCCCACGGGGGACCTCGGGCTGCTGCGCCCGGACGGCCTTCTGGAGTTCCGCGGCCGGATCCGGGACCGGATCGCCGTGCCGGGCGGCGCCCTCGACCCCTATCCCGTCGAGGCCGCGATCCGGAGCCACCCCGGTGTCGGCCGGGCGGCCGTCACCGCGGTCGAGGAGGCCACCGGGGCCCGGCGGCTCGTCGCGTACCTCGCCCCGCCGCCCGGTGAGCAGATCGCCTGGGACGCGGCCGCCGCGCTGCCGGACATCGCAGGAGTGCGCGACCACCTGGCGGGAGTGGTCCTCAAGGCGGAGATTCCGCGCACCGTCATCAAGCTGCGCGCCCTGCCGCGCGGCAGGGCCGGCCAGGAGGACCGGACGGCCCTGCCGCTGCCGGCACGGCACGTTCCCGAGGCGGTGGCCCGGCCCAACAAGTTCGGCGGCGCGGCGCGGGCCGCCGAGGGTCCGGGCGGCTGCGCCTTCGGATGCATGGCGGTGGTGCTGGGCTTCGTCGCCATGCTGCTCACGAACGTGCTGTGGCCCGGCTCGACGGACCTCGGCGGGGTGCCCAACCCCTGGGCGACCCTCTTCTTCCTCCTCTACGTGTGCGAGGTGCTCGCCTTCGGCGCCGGAGTGCTGTTCCTGATCAACGGGCACCGCAGGATGAAGCACCGCAAGCTGGGCCGGCGGCGCACGAGGGCCGCCCATCTCGCCGTGAGTTACCTGCTCCTGGCCTGGTGGCCGCAGGACAACCTCTACCGCCTGGCGGCCAAGCACGACTGGCCGCAACAGGCACTCCTCGTCTACCTCTTCAACGTACCGCTGATGATCGCGGGCCTCATCGTGGCCGCGTTCGTCGCCAGGAAGCCGGACGATCCCTTCCACTTCGACCCGGAGGAGGAGGACGCCTAGTTCCTGCCATGGCACCAGGACGCGGCCGGCGGGCCGAACAGGGCGTCCACCGCCCGTGCCGCGGCCCGCACCCGCGCTTCCGCCGCGTCCAATACCCCCCTGCTGTGCGCGGCCACCAGCACACCCAGCCAGGGCGACGGTTCGAACGCCCCCGTCGGGATCGCGGGGACGAACACCGCCCCGAGCCGCGCGCACTCCCGTGCCAGGTCCGTGCACAGCTCGTCCAACTGCGCCTCGGGCAGCCGCGCGCCGAGCTCCACCCGGTCGACGATCCGTACGAGGTGCCCCGCGCCCCGCAGCGCGTCGAGCCGGGCCGCCACCATGAAGGCGATGGACGGGCCGGTCAACCGCAGGTTCGTCTCGGTCGGCGCGAGCCGTCGCCCCCCGGCGGTCACGAAGTCCACGTCGAACCAGCCCCGGTAGCCGGAGGCCGCCAGCTCCCGGCCCACCGCCGCACCGAAGGCGGTCAGCGGCTTCTCCGCCCACTCGGGCACCACCCCGGGCCCGACGGTGGCGCCCGCGTAGCAGCCGTCCCGTACCTCCATCACGGCCCCGCCGACCTCGTGGACGCGGCCGTCGGGGCCCACGAAGCCGTCGTAGGTGAGGTCGCGCGGGCCGTCGCCCCCGTCCGGGTCGTCGACGTACTCCTCCACCAGCAGCGGTCCGCGCGGCAGCCGCCGCAACAGGGCGCGGGCCCCGCCGGCCGCCCGCAGGCACTCGGGCGTGACCACCGTGGTGCCCGAACCGCCCACACCGTGCTCCGATTTCAGAACGGTGCTCTCGCCCGCCTCGGCCCGGACGGACAGGAGGCGGGCCGCCGCCCGCCGGGTGGCGGCCCGCCACTGCGCGGGGAGCACGATCCCGGGATGCCCGCCCTCCGCCAGGACCCGGCCGAACATCTCGTGCGCCGCGGACTTCGACTCGTACCGCAGCTCCCGGGGCTGCCACGGCCGGCCCGTCAGCGCCGCGAACGGCCGGGTCAGCCCCCACGGTACGAGCGGCAACCCGAACCCCGTCAGCCGCGCGGCGAGCGCGGGCCGCGCTCGGACGGCGTCCGTGAGGCCCGGGCCGCGCTCCACCAGCCCGTCGTACACCTCCACGTCCGACCATCCCAACTGGCGTCCCACCAGGTCCGTCCAGCCCCGCGGCACGGCCCGCGGCAGCACCAGCACGGCCGGGTCGGGGCCGTAGAAGGCGGCCAGGGAGGCGTAGTGGTGGGCGGGCCGCTGCTCCGCGTCCAAGGTGGCGTCGGCGAACTGCGCGTTGAACTCCGCGACGTTTCCCAGGTGCACGGCCCGGCCGCCGCCGGTCCACTCCCGCGCCCAGTCGGCGAGCGGGACGGGGGCCACCTCGAAGGGCACGAGGGCGGTCGGGTCGGCGCCGATGCCCGGGCGGACCTCCCCGGCCCGTGCGCCCATCGCCCGGTAGAACCCGGCCGCGTGCGGATCGGATTCGATCGCCAGCCCGCGCACCCCCAGAGCCACCGCCCTGCGCAGGACGTCCCGGTACAGCAGACGCCCCACGCCCCGCCCGATCGCAGCCGGTTCGACGAAGAGCAGACCGAGCACGGCGTGCGGGGGAGAACCCTCCAGGGAGGCGAGTCCGAGGACCGCCCCGCCCTCGTCCTCGGCCACCACGACCCTGCGGGCGGTCACGTCCTCGGCACGGATCCGCAGCTCCCCGGCGCACGCCGCGAGGAAGCCGGCGTCGTACCCCCAGTACGCCTTGGACCGCATCACCAGCCCCGTCAGGGCCTCGGCCTCGTCCGCCCGCGCGGCCCTGACCTTTACCAATTCACGACCTCCCCATGGTCTGCCGTAGGGCCGTGCGATAGATTCGGCCAGCCCACGCACGGCACATACTTATCCCACCCCCGCGGAGACAGGCTTCTCAATGAGCGACATCGTCAACGGACTTGGCCGCACCAGCGCCTTCGGTGCCCTCGGCCTGGTCCTGCTGATCCTCGGCATCGTCCTCGTGGACGTGCTGACGCCCGGGAAGCTGCCGAAGCAGATCTGGGAAGAGCGCAACCGCAACGCGTCCATCATGCTCAGCTCCGCGCTCCTGGGCATCGGCGGCATCGTCTTCACCTCGATCTGGACCACCTACGACGACTTCGGCAAGGGCCTGCTGTCGACGGCGGCCTTCGGCCTGCTCGGCCTGGTCCTGATGGGGGTGGCCTTCCTGGTGCTGGACCTGGTCACCCCCGGCAAGCTCGGCGCCATCGTCGTCGACCCGGAGCCGCACCCGGCGGTCTGGGTCACCGCCTCCTGCAACCTGGCCGTTGCCGCCATCGTCGCCGCCTCGATCGCCTGACACAGCCGCGTACGAGACACCGAGAGCGCCGCTCCCTTCGGGGAGCGGCGCTCTCGCACGACCGACGCCTACGCCAGGCCCAGGGCGAACACCGCGAATCCGGCCGCCAGCAGCCCCGCCACCGTCCGTCGCACCGCCCGGCCCCCGCGCACGGACCGCGGCGGCTCCTCGAACCGGCGCGCGTACCGGGCGATGACCACCAGCAGCGCCGCGAACACCGGCATCCACGCCACCCGCGCCGCGATCCACCCCAGGCTGTCCGGGGCCGTGGTCAGCCCGGCGAGCCCGGCCGGCCCGCCCAGGAAGGAACCGGGAACGGCCGCCGCCAGCATGGCCGTCTGGTGCCAGCACAGGATCGTCATCGCGCACAGGTTGATCACGACCACCGGAGCCCACACGGAGGGCCGGGCCAGCAGCGCCGCCAGCCGGTCGCGCAGCAGGATCGCCGCCCCCGACTGGGCCGAGGCCAGGGCCAGTACCAGCAGCGACGGCGGGTGCGAGTTGGTGCGCGCCTCACCCGGTACGCCCACCATCGACGCCGGGTAGTGGAAGAACACCAGCAGCGCGGCGAACAGCAGCGTCCCACCGGCCAGCAGCAGCCAGGCCCCGCGCCGCCCGATCCGCCGCTCGCCCCACGAGACGCCCAGCTGGTAGGCGAACAGCCAGCCCGGCAGGATGTTCAGCAGCGACAGCCAGGACGGCACGGAACCGGACAGCGGCCCGTAGCGCAGGAAGTCCACCACGGCCACCGAACCGAGCAGCGGGGCCGCCGCCCAGCCGCCGAGCCGGTGCGCGGCCCGCACGCAGTACGGGGTCAGCGCCGTGATCACGACGTACACCCCGACGAACCACAGCGGCTGGATCACCAGCGTCGCCCCGGTCCGCAGCGTCGCCTCCGGCACCCCGGCCGCGTACAGCAGCGGCGCGGCGAGCGCCCACACGGCGGTCACCCCGAGCACGGGCCGCCCCAGCCGGACGATCCGGCCCTTCAGCCAGGCACCCGTCGACCCCTCGCGGCGGTTGAAGGACAGCGCCGACGCGTACCCGCCGACCAGGAAGAAGATGCCCAGCATCTGGAGCACCCAGCTCGCCGGGGCGAGTGCGCCGAAGGCAGACAGAGGGCTGGCGTTGTGCAGGCCGCCGTCCGCGTCGAGGGTGAAACCGCCGAGCAGCCAGTGGCCGGTCGGCACGGCCAGCAGCGCCAGGGCGCGCAGCCCGTCGACGGCCCGGTCGCGATGGGCCGGAGTCCGCCGGTCGATCCGCTCGGCGCTCCGCCCCAAGGCGGTGAGCACGCGCATCGGACCACTCATCGGACCTCTCCCTTCGCGATCGAGGCGAAGGCCGCCAAGGACTGGGTGCCGGGCGTGAAGTAGCCGGTGTGGCCCTGCACATCGGCGGCGGGCACGCGGCGCGCGCCGAAGGCAGGCGAGGTGGGGTCGGCGCCGTGGCCGAGCCCGGCGAACCGGACGTTCGGCACGTCGGCGATCCAGTCGGAGGGGCCGCGGGCCGCCCACACGCGGGCCCGGGTGCCCAGGGCGGCGGCGGTGCCGGCCCGCATGCCGGGGGAGCCGAAGGCGACCACGTCGGTGGCGTCGGTGTTCCGGGCGGCGAGCCCGCAGACCACCGAGCCGTAGCTGTGGCAGAACAACACCGGGTCGGGCGCGCCGACCGCGTCCAGCCCCGCGGTGAACCGGGCCAGCCGGTCCGCGCCCGCCTCCGCCAGCCGGCCGACGGCCACGTCCCACCCGACACCGACCGGGGTCGTGTACCCGGTCCACGCGATCACGGCGACGTCCGGCGAGACCGCGCGCAGGGCCCGGGCCATCCCCGCCGGACCGGTGTGCGGCGTACGCGCCGCGTCGTGCGACGTGGCGTCGTTGTCCGAACCGGGCACGATCACCGAGACGTGCCGCGCCCGCGCCAGGTCCCCGAACACCTCGACGACCTGCCCCCGGCCGCGAGGATCGAAGGCGAGGACCTGGCGGCCGGGCGCCGCGAGGGAGGCGTACCGGGCCTCGCCGGTGGCCGCCACGGCGATCCGGTTGGCCTCGTACCGCAGGGCCGGGGGCGCCCCGTCCAGGTTCCCCAGCACCAGCGGGTGCGACCGTACGAGCGCCTGTCGCGCGGAGTCGTCCAGCCCGGCGAAGAACCGGGCCACCTCGGCCGGGGTCGCGCCCGCCGGGTCGGGCAGCGCCCTGCCGCGCACCGAGTCCGCCCGCCAGGCGGCGGCGCCCGGCGGGGGCCCGGTGACCGCCGCCTGGCCCTCCCCGGCGGCCCATCCCGCGGTCCCCGCGACGACGGCCACCGCCAGCGCGGCCGTGCCCAGCGTCCTCCCCAAGCGGCGCATGCCCCTTCTCCCTTCCTCGTGGCGAGCCTCGTGACGAGGAGGAAGGTAGGAACGAGGTACCGCGACGGACGTCGCACCGGGGAGCCAAGTGGGATGTCATACCCCGGTAGGGGGTGGAGGAGACTGGGGGCGGAGGAAAGAGGGGGACGGCATGTCGCGCTACACGGCCGCCGCGGAGGCGGAGATGGACGGGATCACGTTCCGTGCCTGGCAGGGACGCCACTACGTGACGCTCCCCGAAGTGCTGGTCCGGCTCGGCAGCTTCGGCCTGGGCCTGACGTGGCGCGTCGAGATCGACGAGATGGTCGACCCGCGCTGCGCCGAGATCGAGCGACGCTCCGGGGGCGAGGGGCTGGACACGCTGACGCTGCTCTCGCTCACGACCCCCGGGTACCAGCTGATCGATGCCGAGGCATGCGGGTTCGCGGACGGCGAGCTCGTGGTCGTCCTGACCGAATTCGACAGCTCGTTGTGGGACGTCAGGTCCGCCGACGAGACCGTGCTGCGCGAACTCGCCCGCCACTACGAGGTGAAGCCACTGGCACGGACGTCCGGCACCACTGCCCGGCCCTGACCGGTGACGTACCGACGGCCTCGGCTGACGCCCGCGCGCCCGATCCACGCGACGCGACGGACGCCGCGCAGACTTGGAGTCAAGGTGAAGACACGGCAGAAAGGCCGCGGAGTGCCGGAGCCGGACGCCCCGTGGAACGAGATCGTGCCCGGGCTGTGGATGGGCGGCCACCAGTGGACCGACCCGCTCGGGGACAGTCGGCCGGTCGTCGTCGGGCGGGAGTTCGGGCTGGTCATCAGCCTGTACACGCGGCGCGGCCACGGTCCCGTTCCCGGCGTCGAGCACGTGGTCGCCGAAATGCCCGACGCCCCGCTGAGCGCGGAGCAGATCCGTACGGTCCAGCACCTGGCCCGTACCGCCGATCAGGCGCTCCGGGACGGCCGCGGCGTCCTCGTCCGGTGGCGCTCGGGCTACAACCGGTCCGGGCTCGTCGTGGCGCAGACGCTCGTCGAGCGCGGTGAAGAAGCGGCGGCCGCCGTCGGCATCGTGCGGCGGGGGCGGTCGCCGTGGGCGCTGAACAACCGGGTGTTCGAGGAGTACCTCACGACCGGGCTCGACGTCGCCGGGCTGCTCGCCGGGCTGGGGGCGTGAGCCGGGGTCGGTGCCGTCAGCCGGTGTCGCCCGGGCGGACCAGGCCCGCCTCGTACGCGAAGATCACGGCCTGGGCGCGGTCGCGGAGGTCCAGTTTGGCCAGGACCCGGCCGATGTGGGTCTTCACCGTCTGCTCCGCGAGGACGAGATGGGCGGCGATCTCCTGGTTGGAGAGGCCGCGCGCGATGAGTTCGAGGACCTCGGTCTCGCGCGGGGTGAGACCGTTCAGCCGCAGCGCCGGGTCCTTGCGCGGAGCCGGTCGCTGCCGGACGAAGTCGGCGATCAGGCGCCGGGTCACCGACGGCGCCAGCAGGGCCTCGCCCGAGGCGACGACCCGGACCGCCGAGATCAGGTCGGCCGGCGGGGCGTCCTTGAGGAGGAATCCGGAGGCGCCGGCGCGCAGCGCCTCGTACACGTAGTCGTCGATGTCGAAGGTGGTCAGCATCAGCACCTTCGGCCGGTGCACCACCCCCGGCGGGGGATCGAGGAGCTCCCGGGCGGCCGTGAGTCCGTCCATCTCCGGCATCCGCACGTCCATCAGCACCACGTCGGGATGCGTGGAGCGCGACACCCGGACCCCTTCGCGGCCGTCGGGCGCCTCGCCCACCACGTCGATGTCCGCCTGCGCCGACAGCAGCGCGGCGAACCCCGCCCGCACCATGGCCTGGTCGTCGACGATGATCACCCGGATGGTCAAGTCGTCTCCCGCGTAGCGTCGTTCAGGGGCAGGCGGGCCGCCACCCGGAAGCCGCCGTCGGGCAGCGGACCGGTGTCCAGCGTCCCGCCGGTCAACCGTACGCGCTCCCGCATCCCCACCAGACCGTGCCCGGTGCCGGAACTCTCCAGCGCCACCACGGCGCCCCGGGCGGGGCCGTTGACCACGAGCACCAGCACCTCGTCGGCGTCGACCGTCACCGAGACCCGGGTCGCGGCCCCCGGCGCGTGCCGCACCACATTGGCCAGGGCCTCCTGCACGATCCGGTACGCCGACAGGTCCACGGCCGGCGGCGCCGTACGGGCCGCCCCCAACGCACCCGCCGCCAAGGACAACTCCACGGGCTGCCCCGCCCGTACCGTCGCCTCCACCAGCTGCTGGAGCCGGTCGATCCCGGGCTGCGGGGCCTTCTCGCCCTCGGCGCGCTCCGTACCGTCACCGCGCAGCACGGTCAGCAGCCGCCGCATCTCCCCGAGGGATTCCCGCGCACTGGCGGCGATCGCCGCGAACTCCTCCCGCACCGGCTCCGCCATGCCCGGCAGCCGGTACGGCGCCGAATCCGCCTGCACGGTGATCACCGACATGTGGTGGGCCACCACGTCGTGCAACTCCCGCGCGATCCTGGCCCGTTCCTCCAGCAGGGTGCGTCGGGCCCGCTCCGCCTCGCTGATGCTCTCCTGCTCGGCGATCCGCCGCTGAGCGTCGCCGTATCCGCGCAACGCGCCCGTCAGCGCCAGCATCACCCCGGCCAGCACGAACAGCAGGGCGAAGGTGCTCGACGCGCCCGTGGGGCGGAGGAATTCGAGCGCAACCCCTACCGCGCCGGTCGCCAGCCACACCCCGACCATGGTCCGGACGGACTCGCGCAGCCCCAGGCACGCCATCAGCAGCAGGTACCCGACGATGGTCATCGGCGGCCACGGCCAGGGGTACGAGGCCACGTGGTCGGCCTGGACCAGCAACAGGGCGCCGAGGGTGTCCGCGAGCAGGACCACCGCCCAGGCCCGCACCGGCCGGGTCACGGCCAGCAGCAGCGGTACGGTCTGCGCCACGCCCAGCGCGCCCGCCCAGCCGCCGCCGAGCCCGTAATTGAGGGTCAGCACGGTGATGGTCACCGGCAGCAGCGTCACCACGAACACGCCGACGATCGCGAAGGGCAACATCCGCTGCCAGGGCTTGGGTGCCTGCGCCAGCAGGGGCTCCGCCGCACGGGCGGGCGTCCGCAGCAGCATGCCGAGCTGCGCCCACGCCCCCGGCCCGGCGGCCTCGGGCTTGCGGGGGCGTTCACGGTTCCGGCGGCCCGGCCGGATGCGGGGTGTGTCGCTCATGTTCGGTCCAGAGTAGGGGGTGTCCGGTATACGGGTAGGCTGCCGGCCAGTCGATCACGGGGGAGTACGGTACGCATGGGTGGGGCAGCCGCGCTGGAGAAGCTGTTGCCGGTACTGCTGGCATTCGGCGGAGGGGTGCTGCTCGCACGCCGCAAGATCGTTCCGGCGGAGGCCTCCAAGGCCTTCTCCGACTACGCCTTCCTCTTCGCCGTCCCCTGCTACCTCTTCGGCAACATCTACGCCAGCGACCTCGGCGCCCTCTTCAACTGGCGCGCGATCGGCGGCTACGCCACGGCCGCCGCCCTCGCCGTGGCCCTCGTCGCGGTGGCGTCGGTCGCCCACTCGATCCGGGAGCCGCGCGCCGTCGCGCTCCGCGTGATGGCCGGAGTGCAGGTGAACACCGCCTACTTCGCCGTCCCCGTCTTCATCACCGTCTTCGGGACCGCCGCGCCGATCTTCCCGATCCTGCTCTTCCAGGTCTGCGTGCTGTCCCTGGTCGTCATCTCCCTCATGGAACTGGGCCGGACCGACCCCACCACCGGCGGCGGACCGGGCCGGCGCCTCGGCCGCGCGGTCGGCGCCTCGCTGGTCACGCCGCTGGTCCTCTCCTGCAACGCCGGCATCCTGCTCAACCTGCTGTCCGTGCACGTGCCCGCCGTGGTCCTGGACGGCGCCGCGTTCGTCGGCGACAGCGCCTCCCCGGTGGCCCTGTTCGCCCTGGGCCTGCACCTCGGCGGCCTCGGTCTGGACGTCCGCGGCACCACCCGCGAGGAACTCGCCCTGATCGGCTTCAAGTGCCTGGCCTTCCCGCTGCTGGCCTGGGCGGTGTGCGGGATGCTGTTCGGGGTGCGGGGCGAGTGGCTGGCGTACCTGGTCCTGATCGCCGCGATGCCCACCCCGCAGAACCTGTTCATCTTCGCCCAGCGCTACGACGTGGGCGTCGACCTCTCCGCCTCCCTCGTGATCAAGAGTTCGGTGATCTCCCTCCTGCTGCTGCCGTTCTGGCTGCAGACTGTCGTTCCATGACAGGAACCTCGTTACCGGCGCGCGCCGCCACCCTCGGACTGTTCGCCGCCTGGGCCGTCCACGACCTCGAAGAACTCGCCACCATGGGCCACTGGTCGCGGACCAGGGTGCCGGTGCTGCGTGCACGTCACCCCGGGCTGTTGCCCGACCGGGTCTGGCGGCGCCTCGAAGGCGCCGGCGGGCGGGAGTTCGCCACCGCCGTCGGCCTCATGGGCCTCGTCGTCGCGGCGGCCGCCGCCGACGGCCACCGCACCGGCGGGCGTTCGGCCTTCTTCCAGGACTCCCTCAACGGGTTCGGGCTGCACGGCCTCGTCCACCTCGCGCAGGCCGCCGCGACCCGCGGTTACACGCCCGGGGTGGTCACCTCGCCGCTGCTCGTCATCCCCTTCACGGTGTGGGCGCGCGGACGGCTGCGCCGGGCCGGGGTCCTGCGGCCCACGCGGCCCCAGGACCTCGCCCGGGGCCTGGCGGTTGCCGGCGCGGCCGCGTTCGCGGTCAACGCGGCGGCCCGCCGCATCCGGTCGTAGCCTCCGCCGGGCCCGGCTCGTTGAGCCGGCATGGAACTGCCGACCATCGCGGCGCCGGGCGTCGGTGAACGGGCCGACGCCGTGGCCGATGCCGCCTGCCACCTCTACGACACCGCCGTGCACGGGGGGTGGAGCCGCGGGGCCGCCGAGGACGCCGCCGAGGCCATCGAGACCACCGCGCACGCCCTCGCGCACATCGACCCGGGCGCGGAGGTCGTCCTCGCCCCGGTCCACGCGGCCCTCGCCGACCTGCGGCGCCGGCTCGGCCTCGCGCCCGCCGAACCGCTGACCGCCGACGGGCTGCACGCGGCCCCGCGTACCGTCGGCAACCCGCGCCGCACCCGCTGGGTGCGCGTCCCGCTCAGCCCGCCTTCGCCTCGGCAACCGCCTTCTCGTACAACTTCCTGACGTCGGTGCCGAAGTACGAGCTGTAGGACGTGTCGGCGGTGTCCCCGCCCGTCTTCCAGCCGCCGATGACCCCGATCACGTCGCCCGTGCCCGTGCGCGCGTCGTAGCGGCTCAGGAACGGGCCGCCGCTGGTTCCGCCCGGGTAGCCCGTGCAGTCGATGCGCAGGAACGATCCGGGGATCTCCGGATCCTTGCTGGTGAACTTCGTCGTCCGGTTGACGCAGAGCCGCGGCCGGGCGGCGGAGGCCGGGTAGCCGACCAGCGTCACGTTGGAGTGCGCGTAACCGGAGCCGGTCACGAGCCGGTTCCCGCCGACCACGTCCTCCACCGGGAGCCCGTCGGCGTCCGGGCCCACCTGCGCGAAGGCCACGTCGAGTCCGGCGGCCCGGTCGACGCCCTGCGAGCGGTAGCGCGGGTCGATCCAGATCCTCGACTTCCCGGCCGCGGTCCGCCGCACCGGGAACATGCCGTAGGGCTGCGGGTTGGAGCGGGTGTACTGCGGTACGAAGGCCACCTGCTGGTAGTCCGACCCGGTCAGGCAGTGGGCCGCGCTCATCACCAGGTCGTGGCCGGCGGAGGCGACCACGCTCGCCGTGCAGAAGTAGGCGCCGCCGCCCTTGACGAGGTACATCCTGCCGACGACCGGCGTCCCGTTGAAGTCCTGCCCGACGCCGGGGCCAGGGGCGGGCAGGCGGGGCGAGGCGGGGTCCAGGATCGGGGGCGGGTTCACCGCCTTGTCGTCCGGGTCGCCGTCCGGGTCCGGGAGCGGATCGGGGAGCGGGTCCACGTCCGGGACCGGGGGCAGTTCCAGGTCCTGAGCCACGGGGGGCGTCGGTGCGGGCGCCGGTGCGGGCGCGGGCACGGGTGCCACGCCGGGCGCGGCGTCCGGCACGGCCTGCGCCGGGGCCGGGACGGGCGCGGGGAGCCCGGGGGCCGGCGCCGGGACCGTGCCCGGGGTCGCGTCGCCGGCGGCGTCCGGGGCGGGGTCGGCCGGCAGCGGGACCGCGGAGGCCATGCGTTCGGGCGTCCAGAAGGACTGCGCCGCCCGGGCGGTCCAACGTCCGGCGGCGAGGGCCTCCGGGGCGGCGGCGCGCTCCGCCGCGGCCACGTGCGGCTGCCCCGCGGGCACCAGCAGCGCGGCCGCCGCCGCGGCCATCGTCAACGTACGTAGCACCATGCGCAGCTCCTAGAGGGCGTGGGGGAAACGGAACAGCCGGTAGGGGTCGTAGCGGCGCCGGACCGCTTCCAGGCGGGCGAGGTTCGGCCCGTGGTAGGCCTGGCGCCAGCCGGCCAGTTTCGGGTCGGTGTAGTTCTGGTACGCGCTCCCGCTCGCCCACGGGCGCAGGTCCCGCCAGAGCCCGTCGAGCCAGTCCTCGTGCCGGGCCACCTCGGAGGCCGGCGCGGACGCGGGCCAGTAGACGAGGTACTGGGCGAGGAAGGCGGCGGCGCGGTGCGCGAACGCGGTCGCGCCGGGCGGGACCCGGTTCAGGGCCCCGCCGCAGACCCCGTCGAACTGCACCACCCCGATCCCGCCCCGGGGCGTCGCCGACGGGTGGCGCCGCACGGCGTCCAGCACCACGCCGATCGCCGCGTCCGGCAGCCCGGCTCCCGCCCAGAAGTCGGAGCGGGCGGCGTACGACTCCCGGCCGAGGCGCCCCTTCGGGTCCCGGCCGGGCAGCACCCCCGGCAGCCGGCACTCCTCGGCGCTCCGCTCCAGGCAGCCCGACATGGCCCGCACCGTGTCCCCGTAACCGCGGACGACGGTCCAGGCGTCCCGGACCGGCCTGCCGATCAGGTCCGTCAGCCGGGTCAGCTCCCGCTCCAGCTCCCGGCGCCCGTCGAGGCACACCACCCGCAGCGCGGGCACGGTCCCGCCTTCCGCGTCGGCGCCGACGACGAACTCCACCTGGCTCCAGAACGGGTCCGGCAGCCCGACCAGCCACCGCTGCCAGCCCCGGAGCACCGCCGCCGAGTCGGCGCCGGACCAGTGCAGTTCGGCGAAGGCCGCGTCGGCCACCGGATGCGTGCGGAAGCGGAACTCGGTGACCACCCCGAAGTTGCCGCCCCCGCCGCCGCGCAGGGCCCAGTACAGCTCGGGCTCCAGGTCCGGGCCGACCTCTCGGACGGCCCCGTCGGGGGTGACGACCGTGGCCCCGGTGAGCCGGTCGCTGGTGGCTCCGTACGCCCGGGAGGCCAGTCCCAGACCGCCGCCCAGGGCGAGACCGGCGATGCCGACGGAGGGGCACAGACCGGTCGGGATGCCCAGACCGCGCCCGGCGAGCGCGGAGTTCACGTCCCCGAGCCGGGCCCCGGCGCCGACCCGGACGCCGTCCCCCGCCACGACCACCCGCGCCACGGCCCCGAGGTCCACGACCAGCCCGGCGGCGCGCGTGGACCAGCCCGCGTAGCCGTGCCCGCCGCCGCGCGGCACCACGGGGACGGCCGAGCGGCGCGCGAAGTCCAGGCAGGCCGCCACGTCCGCGGCGTGCGCGGGATAGGCCACCGCGGCCGGTGCGACCGCGTCGTAGCGGGGCTGGAACAGCTGCCGGGCCTCGGCGAAGTCCCGGTCGCCGGGGAGCACCAGCCGCCCGTCGAGCCCGCGGTCCAGAGCGCCGAAGTCGGGCCCGCGCCGCGCCGCCACGACGGTGGCCGACACCGCCGCGGCCGCGCTGCCCAGGACCCGGCGGCGAGGAAGGCTCATACTCCCTTCTGCCACCGCCCGGCCCGATCCCGGTGAAGGCGGGCCCACGCGGACCGGGGTTGCCGCCCGAACGGCCCACGGCCGGGAGCCGCAGAGGAAACGCTTCGGCTCGTAGGACAACCACTTCGGAACGTCGTCTCGGGTCATCACTTCGGACAACGGTTCGGACAACCGCTTCGGGCCGGTGGTCATCGGCCGTACGCTGCGCGCATGTCTCTTGTGGATCTCGGTTCGCACGCCGAGGAGTTCGACGCCGACCCCTACCCCTTCTACGCGGCACTGCGCCAGGCGGGACCCGTCCACCGGATAGAGATCGGTGGGGAACGCCCGTGGCTGGTCGTCGGCCACGAGGAGGCCAGAGCGGCCCTGAACCATCCCGCGCTGTCCAAGAACTGGCTCGGCTCCGACCTGTTCGACACGCCCCAGGCCTACGCCGCCAACCGCAACATGCTGGAATCCGACCCGCCCCACCACACCCGGCTGCGCCGCCTGGTGGCCCGCGAATTCACCTCCCGGCGCGTCGAGGCCCTGCGCCCCCGGGTCCGGCAGATCACCGACGAGCTGCTGGACGCGATGGCCGCCCTCCCCGAGCGGCGGGCCGACCTGATCAGCTCCTTCGCCGCGCCCCTGCCGATGACCGTCATCTGCGAGCTGCTCGGCGTCCCCGACCTCGACCAGGAGCGCTTCCGCTCCTGGTCGGGCGAGATCGTGACCTCGGCGGACCCCTCCGGCGCGGCCCCCCGGGCCATGGAGCAGATGACCGCGTACCTCTTCGAACTCGTCGGTGCCAAGGCCGAGGACCCCGGCGAGGACCTCCTCAGCGCACTGATCCGCACGCGCGACGAGGACGGCGACCAGCTCGCCCCGGACGAGCTGATCGGGATGGCCTTCCTGCTGCTGGTGGCCGGCCACGAGACCACCGTCAACATGATCGGCAACGGCATACGGGCCCTCCTCGCGCACCCCGAGCAGCTGGCGGCGCTGCGCGCCGACCCGGACGGCCTCATCGACGGCGCGGTGGAGGAGATGCTCCGCTACGACGGCCCCGTCCAGCACGCCACGTACCGCTTCGCCCGCACCGACCTGGAGATCGGCTCCACCCGCATCGAGGCCGGCTCCTCGGTCCTGGTCGCCCTGGCGGCGGCCGACCGGGACCCGGCACGGTTCGCGGAGCCCGGGCCGGACGTCTTCGACATCCGCCGCAGCGGCCAGAGCCACCTGGCCTTCGGGCACGGCATCCACTTCTGCCTGGGCGCACCCCTGGCCCGCATGGAGGGGCGCATCGCGATCCGCTCGCTGCTGGAACGCTTCCCGGACCTGGCCGAGGACCCGGACGCGGGCCCCCGCGAGTGGCTTCCGGGAACCCTGATGCGGGGAGTGAGCCGGCTCCCGCTGCGCTGGTAGCCGGGGGCGTCAGGCCTTGCGGGCGAGCAGGAACCCCTGCGGACCCGCCTCGTCCTCGGCCGGCTGCCGTACCAGGCGGCCCACTTCGGTGAGTCCGGCCGCGGCCAGCAGTCCGGCGATCAGCTCGGGCGGAGTCCAGTACACGTCCAGATCGACCGGATGCCCGTAGGCGTGATCCAGCCGGACCCTCCGGTCGCCGGCCTTGAAGGCGATCAGGAAGTGGCCGCCGGGCGCCAGGACCCGGGCGAACTCGGCGAACAGGGCGGGCAGCTCCGCGGGCGGGGTGTGCACGGTGGAGTACCAGGCGAGCACCCCGCCGAGCACCCCGTCCGCCACGTCCAGCGCCGCCATCGCACCGACGTCGAAGCGCAGCCCCGGATACGTCCGCCGGGCCACCGCCACCATCGCCGGGGACAGGTCTATGCCGAAGGTCGGCACCCCGAGCCCGGCCAGATGGGCCGTCACCCGGCCCGGACCGCAGCCGACGTCCGCGACCGGACGGCCGCCGGACCCGTCCCCGCGCCCGTCCCCGCGCACGCACTCCGCGAACGCGGACAACATCCCCCGGTCCAGGGGCCTGCCGGACAGCTCCGTGCCCAGGAGACGGGCGTAGTCGACGGCGACGGTGTCGTAGGACGCCCGTACGGAGCTCAGATCCGAGGTACCTGTCATGCCCCTGGACAGTAGCCCGCGCGGCGCCCCGGTTCATCCCCCGCTCAGTGAACGGTCAGTGGATGGGGCAGGTCCGCCCACTGATCGCCGGGGACACCGGGGCTCAGCCGCATCAGCGTGAGCGCCTTCACCGGCAGCGGCCCGGTGAGCAGGGCCTCCGAGTCGGCGGTGGCCGGCAGGGCGGAGAGGGCCGAGGCGAGGTCCTCGCGGAAGGCGTCCGTCGAACCCGCGGTCGCCCCGAGCGCCCCCGCGAGCAGGGACCCGAAGAGCTTGCGCCGCAGCACGGTCACGTCGTCGGTGATCAGCCGGCCCGACAGCGGAGGCACCGCCAGCCCGTGCCGCGCGAGCCGGGCCGGGCTGATCCGGATGTCGGCGAGGTCGCGGTAGACCAGCCGCACCGGCTCCCCGGAGGCGGAGAGCACGACGAGGAGGTTCTGGCCGTGGGCCTCCAGCGCCACTCCGAGGTCCAGCACGCGCAGGCACACCGAGAGCGCCAGTCGGGCGAAGCGGGCCCGCCACGCCGCCGAGCGGGCCTCGGGCAGCCCGGCCAGCGCCGCCACCGGGAGGACCCGTTCCCCGGCGGCGGCGTCCGCGTACGCCTCGGGCGGTTCGCGCAGCACGGCCGCCAGGTCGGGGCTGTGCGCGGTGGCGGCCCCGAGGGTGCGGGTGATGTGCAGGCGCCCGTCGAGCCGCTCGGCGAGGGCCTCGGCGAAGGCGGAGACGGCCGCGGCCGTCTCGATGGAGTAGACGGAGATGTCCCGCACCGAGGAGGTCAGCCGGGTGCTCAGCGCCGTCTTGACGTGCGGACCGCCGTCGGCGGGCGCCAGCGTGCGCAGGGCCATCAGCGGGTGCGCCGCGAAACCGGCCCGCACCGGCTCGTGCTTGAGGGCGTGCGCCGCCTGCCACGGGTGCACCGGGACCAGGATCCGCCCGCCGTCCCGGAGCCCGTCCGGCCAGTCGCCGGTCACCAGGCACTCCTCCGCCCGTACCGCCACCAGCCCGAGCTCCACCACCGGCCGGTGCTCCGGCGCGTACGCCAGCTGCTCGGCCACCGAGAAACCGGGCCGGGAGCGGCAGTTCGGGTGGTACGGATGCCCGTCCACGATCCGCTGCTCCCACTCCCAGGTGGTGTGCGCGGCGACGTCCCGCCCGGCGGGGGGCTGCCCGGCCCGGGAGAGCGCGAGGCCCGCCGCACTGCCGTCCAGCTCGGCGGCGAACCCCTCCCCGTGCGGCACGCCCAGCGCCGCCATCAGGGCAGCGGCCTGCCCGTACGGCCGGCCGTCGAGGAGCAGCTCGCGGGCGTACGGCGCGGTCGCGTACGGATCCGGCGCCGGGCCGTCCAGCCTGCCACCCCCCTCCAGCAGCAGTCTCAGCCCGCCCGGGACCCGCTCCCGGCCCACCACCCACGGCAGCGGCTCGAAGGCCAGGGCGCGCCACAGCCGGGTCAGCACCGCAGCCCGGGCCCCGTCCAGCGCGTCGGCGTACCCGGCCGAGAGGGCGGGGCGGACGCCGTCCAGCTCGGCGGCGACGGCGTCTTCGGCCGGTGAAGCGGGAAGGTACATGCTGCGGCTCCGCAGATAGTCGCTCGAAGGGATGATCACTTCATCATCGCGGATACTGAAGATCACGGCCGGGCGGTCGCGTCCCGCGAGCCCCCGGCGCACCGGATGGACCGGACAGATCGAATGGAACCAGTGGACCTCAACGCCGCAGCCGACGCGTACGCCACCACCCCGCTGCTGAACTGCCTGCTCAGGGAGGCCGCGGAACCCCTCGGGGGCGAGGTCCACCGGCTGCGCGGCAGCGGCCGGCTGCTCCGCGTGCGGGGTGGGCGCCGCTCGGCGCTCCCCGAGCTGCGAGCGGCCGACGGCTGGCATCCGCTGGGCCACACCGAACTGGTCAAGCTCACCTCCGAGGAACTGGGCCGCTTCACCGGGACCCCGAACGACGAACTCCCCGTCGAGATCGCCGACAGCCGCGACACGATCGCCGCGCTGCTGGCCGCCCGCCTGGCAGCGGAGCCTCCGGCCGACCCGTACCTGCTCTCCGAACAGTCCCTCGTCATGGGCCATCCGCACCACCCCGCCCCCAAGGCCCGCGGTGGGGCGCCGGCCGCGAGCTGGCTGCCCTACGCGCCCGAGGCCCACGCCCGTTTCCCGCTGGTCTTCCTCGGGCTGCGCGAGGACCAGTGCGTCGAGGAGGGCGGCGAGGCCGCCGCCGGGGCCGTCGACTCCCTCGCCGACCTGCTCGACGGGCCGGGTGCGCCCGCCGGGTACCGGCTGCTGCCCGCCCACCCCTGGCAGCTCGACCTGGTGGCCGCCCGGCCCGCGGTGCGCGAGGCCTTCGCCGACGGGCGCCTCCTGCGGCTGGGGGAGGGCCGGCTGCCGGCCTGGCCGACCGCCTCGATCCGGACCCTGTACGCACCGGAAACCTCCGCCTCCGCTTCCGCGGACCTCTTCGTGAAGTTCAGCCTCGACGTCCGGATCACCAACGACGTGCGCCGGCTGTGGCGCCACGACCTGCTGAAACTGCGCCGCACCGACGCGGCGGTCGAGGCGGGCTTCGCGGCACTGCGCCGGTCGGGCTCACGGGCGGCCTGGCTCGCCGACCGTGGCTACCGCACCGCCGGGTTCGCCTTCGAGGAACTCGCCGTCCTGGTCCGCGACGGCCTGCGCGCGCACACCGAGCCCGGAGCCACCCCGCTGCTGGCCGCCGCGCTCGCCGAGGGCCACCCGGGGAGCCCGTTGGCCGGCACCCGTGACCCGGCCGCCTGGTGGCGGGCGTACCTGCGCCAGGTGGTTCCGCCGGTACTGGAGCTCTTCGAACGCCACGGGGTCGTACTGGAGGCCCACCTCCAGAACACGCTGGTCGCGGTCGACGCCGAGGGGATGCCCGCGCAGGCGCTCTTCCGGGACGCCGAGGGGGTCAAGCTCCTACCGGACCTCCCGCGCGAAGCGGCCTGGCAGCGCCTCGTCTACTGCCTGGTGGTCAACCACCTCACGGAGATCGCGGCCGAACTCGCCGACCGCCACCCGCACGCCGCCCCCGGGCTGTGGCCGGCCGCCCGGGAGGAGTTCCTCCACTACGCGGCCTCGCACGGGCTCCCCGAGATCACGGACCTCCTCACTGCCCCCTCCCTCCCGGGCAAGACCAACCTCCTGCTGCGCTGGACCCGCGCGGACGGCGCGGACGCCCGCTACATCCCGCTGCCGAACCCGCTGCGGGGGGAGTGGGGAATCGGCCAAGGTGGGCGGTGGGGCCGGGCACCCCTCACGTAGAGGTATAGACCAATGCTAGGTTGGTCGGGCAGACCGCGCAGTCCTTGACCACCCGTCAGAGGAGATGCCATGCCCTCCCCTTCGCGGGGCGGCGGCCCGGCCGCCATGCCCAAGTACCAGCGGATCGCCGCAGCGCTGCGGCACGAACTCGACCGCACCGCGCACGTCCCCGGCGCCCGGCTGCCCTCCGAACGCACCCTGGCCGCCCGCTACCAGGTCAACCGGCAGACCATCAGGGCCGCCCTCCAGTACCTGCGCGAGGACGGCCTCGTCGTCACGGGCCGCCGGGGGACGCGCCCCGCCGCGGGGAGCGGGGCGCCGCCACCCGCGGTCGTCGGCGCGCCCCGCCCGGCGTCGACCGCCGTGAGCCGGGTCGACCTGGTCAGCGTCCCGCCGGCGCTCGCCGCGCTGCTCGGCATGCGCGGCGGGGAGCGGACCCTGGTGCACCACCGGCGTGAACGCGGCCCCGAGGGCGAGGCGTTGCGCGACGCCGTCACCTACTTCAGCCCCGGCGCCATCGCCCGCAGTCCCGAACTCGTCCGCTGCCGCGACCGGGTGGCGGCGACCGGTGACGCGGACCCGCACGCACTGGACCGCTGGCTCGACCGGGCCGCCGTGGACGGCCGGGTCACCGAGACCCTCACCATGACCCGCACCAGTCACCCCCCGGTCGCCTCCGCCGCCTGCGGTCTGACCGCGCGCCGCACCCTGCACGACGACTCCGGCCGACTGCTCGCCGTCACCGACCTGGCCTTCCCCACCTGGGACCGGCTGGTCCTCCACCGCAACCGCCATGACCGGGCGACCGCCGGCTTCCGCGTTACGTAGCTCACATCGCCCGGTCGGCCGGGACTCCGGTCCGGCCGCCGGGCGCGCACTGTGGCTTCCGACACGCCCCGGGTGGCGGTGAGCCGGGCCGGACGTCCGCTCCGGGGCGACCGGGCGCCCGGCCCAACTCCGCTGCGGGAACGGCGCGTACACGGTCTCGGCCGTGCCGTCCGGGGCGTGCGCCACGGTGGAGCGCCTCCGGTTCCCACAAGTGACGAGGATCACGCGCGAGTTTGCTTGAGGGAACGCGTGCGGGGCATGGTCGACGGTGGAGCGGAACCAAGCGCTCCGGCCGCTCGTGCCGGAGGCGAGGCGCACACGGGCAGATCCCGTCCCGCTCTACGGCCCGCCGGTCCGCCCGGCGCGCCGTCCTCGTACGACCCGTGAGGTGCATGTGTCCACGCTCCAAGCCGAGCACGTCTACAAGGTGTTCGGACGACGGCCCGGCGACGCGGTCCGCGCGCTCGAAGACGGCACCGACCGTGACGAGTTGCGCGCCGAAGGGACCACGGCAGCGGTGATCGACGCCTCGTTCAGCGTCGAAGCCGGCCAGATCTTCGTCGTCATGGGTCTGTCGGGATCCGGCAAGTCCACGCTGCTGCGCATGCTGAACGGACTGCTGGAGCCCACCGCGGGGCGCATCCTCTTCGGCGGCCAGGACCTCACCGCGCTCACCGCGGGCGAGCTGCGCCGCGTACGCTCCACGAAGATCTCCATGGTCTTCCAGCACTTCGCGCTCTTCCCGCACCGCAACGTCCTGGAGAACGCCGGCTACGGCCTCGAAGTACAGGGAGTGCCCCGCGCGGAGCGCGACCGGCGCGCAGCCGAGGCGCTGGCGCTGTGCGGCCTGGAGGGCTGGGAGAACTCCTGGCCCGACGAGCTCTCCGGCGGCATGCAGCAGCGCGTCGGCCTGGCCCGAGCCCTGGCCACCGACGCCGACCTGCTCCTGATGGACGAGTCGTTCAGCGCCCTCGACCCGCTGATCCGCCGCGACATGCAGGACCAGCTCCTCGAACTCCAGAAGCGCTTCAAGAAGACCATCGTCTTCATCACCCACGACCTCAACGAGGCCATGCGCATCGGCGACGGCATCGCCGTCATGCGCGACGGCCGCATCGTCCAGCAGGGCACCGCCGAGGACATCCTCACCCGCCCCGCCGACGACTACGTCGCCTCCTTCGTCCAGGACGTCGACCGTTCCCGGGTCCTGACGGCGGAAGCCGTCATGGACGAGCCCGAGACGGCCCCCTGCGGCTGCCCCACCGTCCACGCGGACACCCCGCTCGCCGACCTCTGCGCGGTCAGCGCCCTGGTCCCGCACCCGGTCGCCGTCACCGACGGGGACGGCACCGTCGTCGGCTCCGTGCCGCAGGACCGGCTCATCGCCTTCATCGGCGACGAACAAAGGCCCCCGATGGCCTGCGCGGAGGTGGCCGCCTGATGCCCCGCCTGCACCTCGGCGCCTGGGTCGACAGCGGTGTCGACTTCCTCCAGAGCCATCTCGCCTGGCTGTTCGACGCCATCAGCGCGTTCGTCACCGGCCTCTACGACGGCATCGACGCCGTCCTCTCCGCCCCCGCCCCGCTGCTGTTCGCGGGCATCCTCGCGCTCGGCGCCTGGTGGCTGCGCGGCCTGCTCGCGGGCCTGGCGGCCTTCGCGGGCTTCGCACTCGTCGACTCCGTCGGCCTGTGGTCCGACGCGATGTCCACGCTCTCCCTCGTCCTGGTCGCGACCCTCGTCACCCTGCTCTTCGCGGTCCCGCTCGGCATCTGGGCCTCCCGGTCCGACCGGGTCAGCGCCCTGCTGCGGCCGGCCCTGGACTTCATGCAGACCATGCCGGCCATGGTCTACCTCATCCCCGGCATCATCTTCTTCGGGGTGGGCGTGGTGCCCGGCATCATCGCGACCATCATCTTCTCCCTGCCGCCGGGCGTACGGATGACCGAACTCGGCATCCGGCAGGTCGACTCCGAACTGGTCGAGGCCGCGGAGGCCTTCGGCACCAAGCCGCGCGACATCCTCGTCCGCGTCCAGCTGCCCCTGGCCCTGCCGACGATCATGGCCGGCATCAACCAGGTCATCATGCTCGGCCTGTCCATGGTCGTCATCGCCGGCATGGTCGGCGGCGGCGGACTCGGCGGCGCCGTCTACCGGGCCATCGGCAGCGTCGACATCGGCCTCGGCTTCGAGGCCGGCATCGCCATCGTCATCCTCGCCATGTACCTCGACCGGATGACCGGGGCCCTCGGCCGCCAGGTCTCCCCGCTGGGCCGGCGCGCCCTCGCCAAGGCGCGGTCCGCCGCCACCGGCGCGGCCAAGGTCTGGAACCACCGCCCCCAGCCGGCGTTCGCGGTCACCGGGGCCGTCGTCCTGGCCCTCGTCGCGGGCGGCCTGAACACCTTCGGCGGGTCCTCCGCCCAGGACGGACCGGCCGGCGCCGCGAACATCGGCAAGGGCCGCACCCTGAACATCGGCTACATCCCGTGGGACGAGGGCACCGCCTCCACCTTCCTGTGGAAGGAGCTCCTGGAACGCCGCGGCTTCAAGGTGGAGGCCAAGCAGCTGGAGCTGGGCGCCCTGTTCACCGGACTCGCCGGCGGGCAGCTCGACTTCCAGACCGATGCCTGGCTGCCCGTCACCCAGGCGCAGTACTGGGAGAAGTACGGCAACCGCCTCGAGGACCTCGGCTCCTGGTACGGCCCCACCTCACTGGAGCTGACCGTGCCCTCGTACGTCGAGGGCGTGCACTCGCTAGCCGATCTGAAGGGCAAGTCCGCGCAGTTCAAGGGCCGGATCATCGGCATCGAGCCCAGCGCGGGTGCGATGGGCGCGCTCAAGGACAAGGTCCTCAAGCAGTACGGCCTCGACTCGGAGTACCAGGTCGTCGACGGCTCCACCCCCGGCATGCTCGCCGAGCTGAAGCGGGCCTACGAGAAGAAGGAACCCGTGGCGGTCGTGCTGTGGTCGCCGCACTGGGCGTACTCCACGTACGAGCTGACCAAGCTGCAGGACCCCAAGGGAGCCTGGGGCAAGGGCGACGGGATCCACAGCCTGGCCCGGAAGGGCTTCGCCGCCGACGAGCCGCGGGTGGCCGCCTGGCTGCGCTCGTTCAAGCTCGGCGAGAAGCAGCTGACCGACCTGGAGGCGAAGATCCAGGAGACCGGGAAGGGCAAGGAACAGCAGGCCGTCCGCGCCTGGTTGAAGGAGCACCCCGAGGTCGACTCACTGGCCTGACGCGGTGACGGACGCCGGCGCGCGCAGGACCGTACGGGTCCCGCGCGCGCCGGCGTCCGTCATGCCCGCGCCGCGTGGTGGATCAGCGGACCAGGACCCGTTCCGGGGTGTGCTCCGGCTCGGCCGTCCCGCCGACCGGTCGCGGCCGCACCGGCCACCAGGTGGACCGCCCCAGCAGTGCGGCCAGCGCCGGCACGAGCACGATCGACAGCACGAAGGCCGAGAAGAGGATCCCGAGCGCCGTCGCGAATCCGATCTGCTGGGTGGACGGCGCCGGATTGACGGCCAGGCTCCCGAAGGACGCGGCCAGCACGAGGCCCGCCGTCGCGATGGCGGGCGCCGTGTGCCGCACGGCCCGCCCCACCGCCGCGCGCGCCGGACCGGGCCGTTCCATCTCCTCCCGGATCCGGTCGCTCATCAGGATGTTGTAGTCCGTGCCCAGCGCGACCACGAACAGGAACAGCACCAGCGGCAGGGTGAAGTCCACCCCGGGCCGCCCCAGGGCGTGCTGGAAGAGCAGCGTCGACGCGCCGAGCGTGCCGGCGAAGCCCAGCCCGACGGCGGCCAGCAGGATCACCGGCGCGAGCAGACTGCGCAGCAGCGCGAACAGGATCAGCGCGATGAGCGCCGCCGCCACCGGGAAGACCACCTTCAGGTCCTCGTCCACGGCCGCCGAGATGTCGGCGAACACGGCCGCGGTGCCGCCCACATGGGCCTCCAGTCCCGCGGGCGTGTTCGCGGCGACCGCCTGCCGGACCGGTCCCGACGCCAGGTCGCGGGCCTCCTGCCGCTGCGGGTCGGCCGTCAGGAAGAGGTCGATCCGAGCCGCCCGGCGGTCCTCGCTCAGCACGGTCTGCGCCACCCGGCCCACGCCGTCGACCCCGGCGAGCGCCCGCGCCAGCCCGCCCAGCCGCTCGGGGCCGAGTACGGAACCGTCCTTCGCCGTGACGAACACGCTGGTCGGGTCCGAGACCCCGGCCGGCAGCGCACGCGCGATCTCCGCCGCGGTGACGGCCGCGGCGGTACGCTCCCCGCCCGCACCGCCCTGCCCGTAGTCCATCCGCATGCCCAGCATCCCCGCGGCCAGCCCGCCGAGCAGCGCCACCGAGGCGAGGACGAGCGCGAGGGGGCGCCGTGCCACCAGCGCACCCGTCTCGGCGGCGGCGCCCGGCCGCGGTTCGTGCTTCAGGGAGCGGGAGGGCCAGAACATCCTGCGCCCGGCGACCGCGAGCAGGGCCGGCATGAAGGTGAGGCTGCCCAGCAGCATCACCAGTACGGACAGGGCGATGGCGGGCCCGAGCACCCGGAACTGGCCGAAGGAGGCCACCCCGAGCGTGGCGAACGCGGCGACGATCGTCAGCGCCGCGGAGGTGATCGCCGTACCCACGCGCCCGGCGACCTCCGCGGCGGCCTCGCGGCCGGTCCGGTCGGGGTGCAGGCGCAGCTGTTCGCGGAAGCGGAACAGCAGGAAGAGGAAGTAGTCGATGCCGATGCCCACCAGCACCACACTGATCAACCCCGGTGTGGAGTCGGCCAGTCCGGTCCCCGTCAGCAGCGCGGCGAACACCACGACTCCGGCCGCGGCCCCGCCGATGATCGAGACGGCCAGCAGCGGCAGCAGGGCCGCCAGGACACTGCGGAAGACCAGTACGTGCAGGAGGACGATGACGCCGAGCATCAGGATGCCGACCACCTTCGACCTGGTCTTCTCGGCGTCCGCCGCGTCCGCGCGGTCGGCGAGCCCGCCGGTGAAGCCCGTGCGCAGGCCCTCCCGCCCGAACTGGTCGCGTACGGAATCCCGGAAGGCCCGATAGGTGTCGAGCACCCCCGGATCGGCCGGATTGCCGGTCAGCTCGGCGGTCAGCAGCCGGAAGGAGCGGTCGGGCGCGGTCATGGCGGGGGCGACCCGGGGGACTTGGGAGTGGTCCTGCGCGAGGGGCATCGTCTCCTCGGTCCGCGGCATGACGATCCGGGTCCGGGCCAGGCGCGCGGCCTCGGCGTCGATGCGGGCCTCGTCGGCGGCGCCGAGCGGAGCGCCGTCCGACCGGGCCACCAGTACGGTCAGGGGGTTGGCGTCCGGATCGGCCCCGAACCGTTCCTCCGCGATCTTCAGGGCGGCGGCCGAGTCGTACTGCGCGGGCAGGAACCCGCCCGTGCCGGTCTGGGTGGCGCGGAAGACGAAGGCCTGGCCCAGGATGGTCAGGGCGATTCCGAGGACCGCCCACAGGGCGATGACCTTCCACGGATGCCTCGTCGAGACTCCGGTCAGGGCGCGGATCACTGGTCTCCTCAGGTCTGTGCGGTGCCGGCCGGGGGTTCCCGGCCGGACTCCAGACCATCAGCGCCGGGCCCGGAAAGCGTCGGGTCGCAGGAGGAACCGGGCGCCGGGACCGGGGTCCGGGGGCGCGCCGCGACCAGGACCCCGGTCCTGGTCGGGATCCGGCCCGGGGGCGATGGAGGGGGCCTCCGCCGATGCCAGAATGGACCACCGGACAGCGCGGCCACGCGACCCCCGGCACCGGCCGGGAGGTCCGGCCGGAGGGGGAGGACCTGCGACTGATGGTTGTCGACGAGGCGTCGGGCACGGCGTGCTCGGCCGAGCACGGGGGGCCCGACCGGCCCGCCCCCGAAGCCGCGCCCCGACCCCCGGCCGCCGACCGGACCCCGGCGGCGCCCGAGAGCCCGGCCACGGCCCCTGCTCCGGCTCTGGCTCCGGCTCCGGCTCCGTCCCCGGTCACGGCCCCGTCCCCGGCCACGGCCGAGGCCGTGGGTGCGGGCACCGGACCGGTCCCGGCCGGGGCCGGCAGGTGGTCCGCCTGGACGCGGAACGACGCCCTCGTGGCCGTCGGGGCCGCCGCCACCGATCTCATCGGTTTCTCCCTGGGCTCCCGCTCCGACGGCGCGTCCCTCACCGCCGGCGTGGCGACCATCGCCGTGGTGTCCGGGCTGCCGCTGCTCGCCCGCCGCCGCCACCCGGTGTCGGTCCTCGCCGCGGTCCTGGCCCTCGGAGTGCTGCTGAACCTGGCCACTCCGCACTCCCCGCACTTCGGCCTCACCCTGGTGGTCGCCCTCTACTCGGTGGCGAGGTACCGCCGCCCGGCCGTGGGCGCGGCGGCAGCCCTGACGGCGGTGCCGCTCATCTCCCTGGGCCAGAGCGGCTGGCCCCTGCCGTTCGGCTGGTGGGGCCTGTTCGGGAACGCCTTCGTGACCCTGTTCGCCGCCAGCGCAGCCCAAGTGGTCAACCGCCGCGAGCGCGAGGCGGAGACCCACCGCAGGCTCCTCGCCGACCGCGCGGTGGCCGAGGAACGCCGCCGGATCGCCCGCGAACTGCACGACATCGTCGCCCACCACATCACCACCATGCAGCTGATGGCGGGCGGGGCACGCGCCAACCTGGCGCACGATCCGGAGGTGGCGCGCGAAGCCCTCGTCACCCTGGAGGGCTCCGGCCGGCTCGCGCTGCGCGAGATGCGCCAACTCCTCGACGTGCTGCGGACCGGCGAGGAACCGGAGGACGCCCCGACGGCCCCGCAGCCCGGCATCCGAGACCTCGAACGGATCGTCTCGGAGGCCCGGCTGTCGGGGACGGAGACCGAGTTCAGCGTGGACGGGCCGGTCCGCCCGCTGGCGCCGACCGTCGGCCTGACCGTCTTCCGCATCGTGCAGGAGGCGCTGACGAACACCCGCAAGCACGCGGGCAGGGCCGCACGGGCCGACGTCCGGCTCACGTACGGGCCGGACGAGGTGACGGTGGAGGTGCGCGACGACGGCACGGGAACGCCGGCGTCCGCCGCCCGGCCCGCCGTCCGGTCCGGATACGGGCTGATCGGCATGCGCGAGCGCGTCGCCCTGCAGGGCGGAACCCTGGAGGTCGGAGCCTCGGACGGCGGCGGCTTCCGGGTCGCGGCCCGCATCCCGGCCCCGGCGGAAGCGGAGGCGACCCGGTGATCCGGATCCTCATCGCGGACGACCAGCCGCTGGTACGCCGCGGCCTCGCGCTGATCCTCGGCCCCGATCCGGAGTTCGAGGTGGTCGGCGAGGCCGAGGACGGTGCCCAGGCCGTCGCCCTCGCCGCCGAGCTGCGGCCCGACGTGGTCGTCATGGACATCCGGATGCCGGTCCTCGACGGCGTCAAGGCCACGGAGGCGCTCGCGCGGACCGTTCCCGAAACCCGCGTCCTGGCCCTCAGCACCTTCGACATGGACGAGTACGTGGTCAACGCCCTGCGCGCCGGCGCGTACGGCTTCCTCCCGAAGGACATCTCGCCGGAAGAGCTCGGCGCGGCCGTCCGCATCGTCCACGCCGGCGAGGCCGCCGTCGCGCCGAGGCTGCTGACCCGCCTCATCTCCGCCTACGTACGCACCCCCGCACGCCCCCGGCCGCCGGTCGCCGCGATCCCTGCCGAGCTGACCCCGCGCGAGCTGGAGATCTGGCAGCTGCTGGCCACCGGCCTCGACAACGCCGAGATCGCCCGAGAACTGGACATCAGTGTCTCCACGGTCAAGAACCACATCACCGGCATCTTCGGCAAACTCGGCGTCCGCGACCGGGCGCAAGCCGTGATCGCCGCCTACGAATCCGGCCTGGTGTCGGCCGCGGGCGGAAGCGGTTGATCACAAAGTGCCCCCAAGAAGACCGGAATCCCCCTGCCGACCACACCTCTGACCAGCCAGAACACTGGAGGATTCGCCCGTGCGGTGAGGGGCCCCGCCATGGCACAGTGCGATCAGTCCACCCGCACCAGCAGGGAGCCTCCATGCGCGAACCGCACGCCACGCCCCTCGCGGCTGCACCCGACTGCCCGCCGGAGCCCGGCCCGCTGCCCTGCTGCCCGGTGTGCGGGGGAGCGGCGGAGCGGATCTCCTGGCGCCAGCGCCCGGGGGAGCCGGTGGTACTGGCCTTCGACCCGTGCGGCCACCGCCGCACCACGGCGGCCGCACCCGTACTGAGGGTCGTGCTCTAGGCGGGCGCGGGCCGGCCCCGCCCGCCGGCGGGGTCGACGGCCGGGGACTCCTCGTCCTCGTCCCCGTCGTCGCAGTAGGGGCACCACGGTGCCAGGCGGTTGTGCGTGCGGGTCATCCAGGTGCCGGCCACGGTCATGACGATCCCGACGACGAGGAAGAGGTACGCCCGCCGCTCCGCGCCGCCCATGTCCAGCAGTCGGTAGAGCGGGACGGAGTCCAGAACCGCGAGGGAGACGTGCGCGAGCGCGATCAGGGCGATCCGCGGTGAGGAGCCGAAGAAGGTGTGGGCGGCCCACAACGCCACGCGCGGCCCGCCGCGTTCACGGGCGGATTCCGCCGGGTTGAGCGGCATCGCCTTGACGCACTCCGCGCATGGCGGCGCGATGCGGTGCCGTATCTGCATCGTGACGGGAATGATCATCAGGATCTGGCCGATCATGTAGGTGACCAACCCCGCCGGTCCCGTCCCCCGGCTGACCAGGAGGGCGACGATCACGATGACGGCCGCGACCGCCTCCAGCGCGTACCCGGAGTGACGGTGCCCCACTCTGAACGTCATCGAGTTGCCACCTCGGCGGTCTTCGCGGCTTCACGCGGCACGAGGCAGACCGTGAGGTCGGTGCCCATCGCCTCCGCGACCCGGTGCAGGACGTCGAGGCTCGGCAGGCTCCTGGCCGCCTCCAGTCGTGAGACGTGCGGCTGCCTCATCCCGGCGGCCTCCGCCAATTGACGCTGCGACCAGCCCAGCTCGGTCCGCCGGTCGTGCACCGCCTGGGCGATCCGGTAGGCGAGGTCCCGCTCTTCGAGCTCGTCGGACTCTTTGTTCCTTGGCATACCTCCAATGGTATGTATACCTTGAGCGGGATGCCAGAGGGTGCCCCATTGCCCAGGCGTGCAAGCCGAGTTGGCGTGTCAGCCGACCGACGGAAGGACGACAGATGCTCGCATTCATGGCCCGGACCCGCTTCCTGCACCCGCTGTGCACCGCGGTGGCTCTCGTGCTCGCACTCACGATGGCGGTGTCACGGCCCGACCACCGCACACTGTGGGTCGTGTCGGCGGTCCTCGGTGGCCTGGACCTGGCGTTGCAGGGCTCGACCGCCCTGCTGTGGCGGGAGAAGCCCTCGGCGGGTGGCGCGGCGTGACCGTCGACCTGCTCGTCATCTACACGAACCGGCTGGAAGAGTGCCGCGACTTCTACGCCGGCCTCGGCCTCGACCTCGTACCGGAACGGCACGGGAACGGGCCGGACCACTATGCCGCGACCCTCGCCGACGGCGGTGTCCTGGAGCTCTACCCCGCCACCCGCCGCCCCGAGACGGGCCACCTCCGCCTCGGTCTGACCGTGTCGACGGGGGACTTCCCCCGCACCCTGACCGACCCCGACGGCCGCACGGTCGTCCTGTCGGTCCCGGGGTCGAGTGGCGGCGGCGAGTAGACCGACTGCTCGAAGTTGCTTGATGTGCGGCAATTTCGAGCATCATCCTTCAAGTGGAGCCGCGTGGGCGCTATGTTGCCGGTGCAAGTTGCCAGGTGCATGCCAAAGAGCTGAGTTCGTGATCCGGACCGCACGAGGAGCTGCCCCATGAGACTGCCCCGCATCCGCCCCCGGGCCGGCCGCCTGCGCGCCGCCCTGCTCGCCGGCGCCCTCGCCGTCGTCGGTCTGGCCGCCGCCGGACCCGTCGCCCCACCTGCCGCCGCGGCCCCCGCCGGAGCCACCGCGACGGCGGGCAACGTCACCGGTTTCACCCAGTCCGGGAACACCTTCACGGTGACCGCCTCCGGTGGCGCCAAGGCCCGCGTGGTCGTCGCCCGCGCCGACATCTTCCGGCTCTGGCTCTCCCCGGACGGCACCTTCACCAACGACCCGGCCGGCTCCGATCTCGCCCCGACCACCGATTTCGGCTCCGTCGCCACGACCTTCTCGGACACGGGCACGTACTACCGGATCAACACGGGAGCGCTCTCGATCAGGGTGAACAAGTCACCCCTCCAGTTCTCCGTCTACCGCGCCGACAACACCACCCTCGTCTGGCAGGAGACACAGCCCACCAGCTGGACCAACAGCCAGACCACCCAGTACCTGGCCCGCGGCGCGGACGAGCAGTTCTACGGCACCGGCCTGCGCCTCGGCGAATGGGCGCTGCGCGGCAAGACCGTACCCGTCGCGGTGGACAACAAGTGGCGCGAGAACAACAACGCCAGCCCCGCACCCTTCTACATGTCGACCAACGGCTACGGCGTCATGCGCAACACCTGGGCCCCGGGCTCGTACGGATTCAACGCGCCCAGCACCCTTACCCACGACGAGAAGCGCTTCGACGCCTGGTACTTCACCGGCGACTCCCTCAAGTCCGTGCTCGACGCCTACACCGACGTGAGCGGCAAGCCGTTCATGGCTCCGATGTGGGGCTTCGAACTGGGCAACGCCGATTGTTTCAACGCCTCCAACCCCGCCTACCAGGGCGACCACAACCGGCTGCGCCACCAGACGACCCCCGACGTCGTCGGGTACGCGACCGACGCGCGCGCCGCCGACATGCCCTCGGGCTGGTTCCTGCCCAACGACGGCTACGGCTGCGGCTACACGGCGCCCCTCAAGTCCACCGTCGACGCCCTGAAGGCCAAGGGGTTCCAGACCGGCCTGTGGACCTCCACCGGCCTCGGTTCCATCGCCGACGAGGTGGGCACCGCCGGCAGCCGCGGCGTCAAGACCGACGTGGCCTGGATCGGCGGCGGCTACAAGACCGCCTTCCAGGGCGTCCAGCAGGCCGTCGACGGCATCGAGAAGAACTCCGACGCCCGCCGTTACGTCTGGACCGTCGACGGCTGGGCCGGCACCCAGCGCAACGCCGTCGTCTGGACCGGCGACACCTACGGCACCTGGGAGGACATGCGCTGGCACGTCCCCGCCATCGCCGGCGCGGGTCTGTCCGGTCTCAACTACGCCTCCGGCGACGTCGACGGCATCTTCGGCGGCAGTCCCAAGACGTACACGCGCGACCTCCAGTGGAAGGCCTTCACCCCGGCCTTCATGACCATGTCGGGCTGGGGCGCGACCAATCCGTCCGCCGGTTACCAGGACAAGCAGCCCTGGCGCTTCGCCGAGCCGTACCAGTCCATCAACCGCAAGTACCTCCAGTTGAAGATGCGGCTGATGCCGTACCTGTACACGATGAGCCGCGTCGCCCACGAGAGCGGAGTCCCCAGCACCCGCGCGATGGTCCTGGAGTACCCCGACGACCCGGTGGCCCGCGGGAACCTCACCAGCGGCCAGTTCATGGCCGGCGACTCCCTCCTGGTCGCGCCCGTCGTCTCCGACACCTCCGTCCGCGACGGCATCTACCTCCCCGCGGGGAGCTGGACCGACTACTGGACGGGGAAGACGTACGCGGGTCCGGGCTGGCTGAACGGCTACCAGGCGCCCCTCGACACGCTGCCCCTGTTCGTCAAGGGCGGCGGCATCGTGCCCATGTGGCCGCAGATGAACTTCACGGGCGAGAAGCCCGTCTCCACCCTCACCTACGACATCCACCCGCGCGGCGCCTCCTCCTTCAGCCTGTACGAGGACGACGGCCTGACCCGCGCCCACCAGTCCGGGGCCTACGCCCGCCAGCGGGTCGACGTCACCGCCCCCACCACCGGTTCGGGCACCGTCACCGTCTCCGTGGGCGCCCCCACCGGCGACTACGCCGGCAAGCCGGCCTCCCGCGGCTACGAGTTCACCCTCCACGTGGCCTCCGCGCCCACCACCGTCACGGTGGACGGAGCCGCGCTGACCCGGCAGACCTCGAAGGCCGCCTACGACGCGGCCGCGACCGGCTGGTTCTTCGACGCCGCCGACCGCTCCGGCGTCCTGTGGGTCAAGACCGGTACGAAGAGCGGCGCGTTCAGCCTCTCGGCCGGCGGCACCAGTGTCCCCGCGGCCGAGGCCCTGCCCTCCTCGACGCCGATCGCGCAGTCGGCCTGGTCCCTGGTGTACGCCGACAGCCAGGAGACCGCCGCCGAGAACGGAGCCGCAGCCAACGCCTTCGACGGGAACCCGGCCACGATGTGGCACACCGCGTGGTCCGCCTCGAAGCCCGCCCCGCTCCCGCACGAGATCCAGATCGACCTCGGGGCCCGGCACACCGTCGACGGCCTCGGCTACCTGCCCCGCCAGGACGGCGGGGTCAACGGCCGGATCGGCTCCTACGAGGTCTACGTCTCCGACACCACCGCCGACTGGGGCACCCCGGTGGGCAGCGGCACCTTCGCCGACACCGCGGCGGCCAAGAACACCGCCCTCTCCCCGAAGGCCGGCCGTTACGTCCGCCTGAAGGCCCTCACCGAGGCGGGCGGTCGCGGCCCCTGGAGCAGCGCGGCCGAGATCACCCTCACCGGCCGCCCGGCCCCGCTCCCGGCCGACGCCGAACTCGTCAACGCGGCCTCCACGAGCTGCGTCGACCTCCCGCACAGCGCCACCGCCCCGGGCACCGAACCCACCCTCTACACCTGCCACGGAGGGCCCAACCAGCGCTGGACCCTCCAGCCCGACGGGCGCCTCACCGGCCTCGCGGGAGTCTGCCTCGACGCCGCGAACGCCTCGCGGGTGACCGTACAGGCCTGTGACGGCAGCGCCGGACAGGCCTGGCAGGCGGGCCCCCAGAGCACCCTGCGCAACGCCGGCCAGTGCCTGACCCCGGCCGGCTCCGCCACCGCCAACGGCACCGTCCTCACCCGCACCGCCTGCGACAACACCCCGGCCCAGCGGTGGACCTTCACGCCGTGAGCCACTGCTGACGGGTCGGCACCCGTCCTCGCCTCCGTCTGGGGTCCGGACCCCGTGGCGGAGGTGTCGGACGGGTTGCCGCCCGGGCCTGCATCGATCCTGGACCGGCCCAAAACCCAAGTCAATCCTCCGATTTGCTCCCCCTCCCCAAGGGATACCTTGGGTCTCGTGACCCTGGACGATCTCCGTGTGTTCGTGGCCGTCTGCCGCGCGGGCAATCTCAGCGCCGTCGCCCGTGACCTCGGCCGCACCCAGCCCGCCGTCAGCCGGCACGTACGACGGCTGGAGAAGCAGACCGGCATGAGCCTGCTGGAGCGTCACGCCCGCGGTGTCGTGCCCACCGAGGCGGGCCGCATCCTGCAAGCGGCCGCCGCCGACGGGCTCGCGGGCCTCGACGGCGCCCTGCGCCGCCTGGCCGAACTCGCCGGGGGAGGCGGCGGCACGGTGCGCGTCACCACGGGGGCGACCACCGTGCGCCACTTCATGTCCGAGGCCGTGGTCACCTTCCGCCGCCGCCACCCCGGGGTGAGCCTGGAGTTCCAGACCGAGAACTCCAGCAGCAGCTGCTTCGACGCCCTCGCCGCCGAGGACCTCGACCTCGCGTGGATCACCATCGGGGGACCCGTGCGGGGCATCGAGCAGCGTCCCGTCATGGAACTGCCCTGGGTGCTCGCGGTCGGCGCCGACGACCCCCTCGCCGCCCGCGCCCGCATCGAGCCGGCCGACCTCGCCGGGATCCGCCACATCCGGCTCCCGGAGAACTCCGCCTCCCGCGCCCACCTGGATGCCGCCCTCGCCGAGGCCGGCATCCGGGTCCGCTCCGACACGAGCGTGGCCGACTGGGACACGGCCCTGCTACTGGCCGAACTCGGCCTGGGCCACGCCGTCGTGCCCGCGCTGCCCGGCTGGCGGGTCCCCGGCACCGACGGCCCGCTCAGGCTGGTCCCCATCCCGGCCCTGCCGCCCCTCGCCGTCGGCTGGGCGGTCCGCCGCTGGTCCGCGCTGGCCCCGCCCGCCCTGGCCTTCGCCGACGAGGTCGCCCGCAACTGCCGGGCCCGCGCGGCCGGTTCCGGCGCCGGGCAGCAGTGACGCGGGCGCCAATCCCACGAGGACCAGCGCTGCCAGTGCCGCGAGGGAGAGCCCGCCCGCTCCGGCGCCCGCCGCGACCGCGATGCCCAGCGCCGGGCCGATGTTCATGGCCGTCTGCTTGAGCCCGCCGATCACCCCGGCGTACCCGGCCGGGGCCTCGCCGACCACGGTCCCGGTGGCGGTGACCATCACAGTGGTGAACCCGGCGCCCAGCACCCCGAACGCGACCCCGGATGCCGAGCCCAGCCCCGCGATGCCGAGCGCGACCAGCCCCGTACCGGTGAGCGCGGTCCGCCTCGGTCCGAACCGGCGCAGCGCGAACCCGGCAACCGGCGCCCCCGCGACCATCGCCAGCGTCAACGGCAGCACCCGCAACCCGGTGCCGAGCGGATCGAGCCCCTGCGCGTCCTGGAGTCGGAACGTCGCCGTGAACAGCGCGCCGAACAGCCCGGCGGACACGGCGAGCAGCAGCCCGATCGACGCGGCCACCGGCACCGAGCGCGCCACCGCGGCGGGCACCAGCGGCCGCGCGGAGCTCCGTTCACGGCGTACGAACACCACCGCGAGCCCGGCAGCGGAGCCGAGCCCCAGCAGCGTCGGACCGGACAGCCACCCGTACCCGGGCACCCCCACCAGCGCGTGCACGAAGACCGCGAGCGCCGCCGTGAGCAGGGCCGGGCCGGTGAACTCCAGCCGCCCGGACCTCTCGCGCGGCGGCACGGGCGCCCGTACGGCGAGGGTCAGCACGGCGATCAGCAGGGCGACCGGCACGTTGATGACGAACACGGCCCGCCAGCCCCACTGCCCGACGAGCGCACCGCCCAGCAGCGGACCGGCGGCGGCGGCCACCCCGATGGCGCTGGTCCGCACGGCGATCGGCGTGCCGAGCCGCTCCGGGGGATAGGCGAGGCGCAGCAGCGCCAACGTCGCGGGCTGGAGCAGCGCGCCGAACACCCCCTGCGCGCCGCGCAACGCGATCACCCAGCCCACGCCGGGCGCGTACGCGATGCCCGCCGAGGTCGCGGCGAAGCCGAGCACCCCGACGAAGAGCAGGCGGGTGTGCCCGTACCGGTCGCCCAGCCGTCCGGCGACGACCAGGAAGGCGGCCACGGCGAGGAGGTAGGCGGTACTGGTCCACTGCACCTGCGCGAGGCTCGCCCCGAGGTCACGCCGCAGGCTCGGCTGGGCCACGCTCAGCACGGTGCCGTCCAGCGCGACGATCATGGCGCCGGCCACGCTGACGAGCAGCGCGATCCGGGGCCTCACGAGGGGCTCCCGGAGGCCTGACCGGAGTCGGGCCGGGGATCCCCGGGGGGAGCCGGACCGAGGTGCGCGTCCAGCGCCGCGTCGACCAGCCGCTCGACGGCGATCCCCGCGTTCGCCACCATCAGCGGCAGACTGCCCCACCCCCAGAGCTGCGCCACGCCGTGCAGGTTGGCCCACAGTGCGGCCGTCGTGACCTCCGGCTCGGCCGCCCCGCAGCGGGAGACGAGCGAGACGAGCAGCCCGAACAGGGGCAGCGTCGATTCCCGCAGCCTCGGCGCGCCCGTGGGCTCCTGCCCCGTGCTGTCGAGCAGGTCGTGGCGGAACATCAGCTCGAACATCCCGCGCTGTTCCAGCGCGTAGCCGACGTACGCGGCCCCCAGCGCCCGCACCTGCCCGCGAGCGGAGGGCTCCCCGGCGCACGCCGCCGTGAACCGCGCACCGAGATCCGCGAACCCGCGCCGGGCGATCGCCGAAAGCAGTGAGTGGTGGGTGGGGAAGTACCGGCGCGGCGCCCCGTGCGAGACCCCGGCCCGGCGGGCGATCTCCCGCAGCCCGAGGGAGGCGGTGCCCTCGCTCGTCACGAGCTCCACGCCCACGTCGATCAGCCGCTCCCGGAGCGGTCTCTCCTGCTCGTCCATGGACACTGTCTACCAGTCGGTAGTAGACACTGTCTACCGGCGCGCCAAAGCGCTTGACCGCGAGGGCCGCGCGTCGGAGGATGCGCAAATGGTCTCGACCACTGCTGCCGTCAAGTCCCGTTTCCGGACGGGGAACTTCACCCTCTACTTCACCGCCCGCACCCTGTCGGTGGTGGGCGACACGATGATCCCGGTCGCGATGGCCGTGGCGATGCTCGGGCTCGGCCACGGGGTGAGCGGGGTCGGTTTCGCGCTGGGCGCGTGGATGGGGGCGTTCGCCCTCTTCGTCGTCTTCGGCGGGGTGTTCTCGGACCGGTTCCACCCCCGGCCGCTGATGATCGGTGCGGACGCGGTCCGGTGCCTGCTCCAGGCCGGCCTCGCCGCCTACCTCTGGCTGGGCCACCCGCCCCTGTGGTTCATCATCGGCGGCGCGGTGCTCGGCGGGGTCGCGACCGCGATGTTCCAGCCGGGGGTCTCCAGCCTCGTGCCCCAGGTCGCCGAGGACACGCAACGGGCCAACGGGGTGCTCCGGGTGAGCCAGGGCATCGCCACGATGGCGGGTCCGGCACTCGCCGGGCTGCTCGTCGCCGTCACCTCGGCCGCCACCGTGTTCGCGGTCGACGCGGCCACCTTCGCGGTCAGCGCCGCCTGCCTCGCGGCGCTGCGACTGCCCCGGTTCGAGGTCGACCGGTCCGCCTCCACCCTCGCCAACCTGAGGACCGGCTGGGTCGAATTCCGCTCCCGGTCCTGGATGTGGGGGGTCATCCTCATCTGGTGGGTCCTGGGGGTCCTGGTCTGGGGCCCGGTCACCCCGCTCGGCGCGGTCTCCGTCATGGAGGCCCACGGCAAGGCGGCCTTCGGCTACGCGGAGAGCGCGTTCGGGGCCGGCTGCGTGCTCGGCGGCCTGGTCGCGATCCGGATCCGGCCCTCCAGGCCGCTCTTCGCGGGCGGCGTCGCGATGTTCCTGTTCCCGTTGATGCCGCTGGCGGCCGCCCTGGTCCCCGCGCTGCCGCTGCTCCTCCTGGGGTACGGGCTGAGCGGGGTCGGCTGGGCGTTCTGGGGCGTCCAGTGGGCCACTGCCGTGCAGACGCAGATCCCGGCGGACCGGCTGGGCCGCGTCACCGCGTACGAGATCGCCGGATCGGTCCTGGCGATCCCCTTCGGCCAAGCCCTCGCCGGCCCCGCGAGCGCGCTCTTCGGCGTCCACCGCCTGCTCCTGGTGGGGGCCGTGATCAGCGCCTGCTGCGCGGCCGCCCTGATCCTCGCACCCCCCATTCGCGGGCTCCCGCGCGCCCGGGTCCTGCCCGAGCGGGCACCCTGGGAGGAGGGAAGGAGGCCACCCGCATGCGCATCGCGTTCCTGACGGCGCCCGAGGGCGTCGAGGAAGTCGAACTGACCGTGCCCTGGAAGGCCGTGCTGGAGGCGGGCTCCATCCCCCGGCTGGTCTCCACGAAGCCGGGCGTCGTCCGCGCCTACCGCCACCTCGACAAGGCCGGGGCCCACGCCGTCGACCACGTCCTGGGCGAGGACCCGGCGGAGGCGTTCGACGCGCTCGTACTGCCCGGCGGCCTCGCCAACCCCGACACCCTGCGCATGGACCGGCGGGCCGTCGCGTTCGTCCGGGAGTTCTTCGAGACGGGCAGACCGGTCGCCGCGATCTGTCACGCCCCCTGGATCCTGGTCGAGGCCGACGTACTGCGCGGCAGGACCCTGACCTCGTATCCCAGCCTCGCGACCGACATCCGCAACGCCGGCGGCACCTGGGTCGACGAGGAGGTCCACGTCTGCCGCGCGGCGCCGACCACCCTGATCACCAGCCGCAGACCGCGCGACCTCAAGGCCTTCTGCGGCGCCCTCGTCGCGGAGATCGGCGGCCGGAGCCCCGGCGGCGCATGATGGAGGCGGGGGACGAAGCCCGCAGGACTCGTGCCGAGGAGGTGCACGCGACATGACGGAGCACGACGGCGGTCCGTCGGCGAGCAGGCTGGAGGAGGGCAGGCTCCTCAAGGAGCTGGAAGCCATCCACCGCACGCGCCACGAGACCCTGCTGCACGGGTCCGACGATGCCCTGGTCACCCACACCAAGCGGATGAACGAGCTGGAGCACGAGTACGTGCGCCGCCACCCGCAGCGCGCCCAGACCGCGTCCCGCACCCGCGAGGGCGCCCGCGCGCGCACCAACGGGGAGTAGGCCCCAGGGGAACAAGAGCAGGGAGTGAACCTCCTTTGCCTCAGGTGAGACAATTTTGTATCATCCGAGGCGAAGGAGGCTCACTCTCGTGCGTGAAGAAGAACTGCTGGACGCGGCCGCCCGGGTCCTCGCCGGCGACCACAGCGCCTCGATGGTGCAGATCGCCGCGGGCATCGGCACCAGTCGCGCCACCCTCAGCCGCCGCTACGCGACCCGCGAGGCCTTGCTGAAGGCCGTCGCCGTCCGGGCCATCCAGGTGGTCGACGCCTGTCTCACCCCGGCCGACCTGCCGAAGAGCGCCGACGGGGCCGCCTTCGACGCGGCCCTCGAGGAACTCGTCGTGGCCCTGCTGCCCGCCGCGCACCTGTACGGCTTCACCACGCGCGACGCCACCGTGCTCGCCGACCCCCAGTTCCGGGCCGGCGTGGACCGGCAGGACCAGCGGGCCCTCGCCTTCCTCGGGCTCGGCCAGCGGCTGGGGCGGCTGCGCGCCGACCTCCCGCCCTACTGGATCTGGTACTCCCTTTGGGGCCTGCTCGACGCCGCCGCCGAGGGCGTGCGCGACGGCCACCTCGCACCCCGCGAGATCGGCCGACTGGTCCTCACCTCCTTCCTCGGCGGCGCACGACCGACTGCCTAGCGCACGACCGACTGTCTGGCGCACGGCCGACGGCCCGGCGCACGGCCGACGGCCCGGCGCACGGCCGACGGCCTGGCGCACGGCCGACTGTCTGGCGTCCGGCCGAACCCCGAACACCCCGACCCGAGCCCCGCTCGACTCCGAACGGATTCCCATGCACACCCCCACGCAGGACCCCCGCCGGTGGATCGTCCTCGCGATCCTCTCCGGCAGCCTCCTGCTGATCTCCATGGACACCACGATCCTCAACGTGGCCTTCCCCTCCCTCGTCGGCGACCTCCGGCCGGGCGCGGTCCAGCAGCTGTGGATCATCGACGTCTACGCGCTCGCCCTGTCCGGCCTGCTCGTCACCGCGGGCGCCCTCGGCGACCGCTGGGGCCGCAAGCGGCTGCTCATGGCCGGTTTCGCGATCTTCTCGCTGGCCTCCCTCATCGCCGTGCTGTCCACCGAGGCCTGGCACGTGATCGCGGCCCGCGCCCTGCTCGGCGTCGGCGGCGCGGCCATCATGCCGTCCACCCTGTCGATCCTGCGCAGCGTCTTCACCGACGCCAAGGAGCGCGCCTTCGCCCTCGCCGTCTGGGCCGCCGTCTTCGGCGGCGGCATGGCCTTCGGTCCGGTCATCGGCGGCCTGCTCGTACAGGACTACGGCTGGCACTCCGCCTTCCTCCTGAACCTCCCCGTCGCCGCCGTGATCATGGCGACCGGCATGCGCTACCTCCCCGAATCGCGCGCCCCGCGCACCGACGGCGCCTGGGACTGGTGGGGTGTCGCCCAGTCCGTCGTCGGCATGCTCGCCCTCGCGGGCGGCATCAAGCAGCTCGGCAAGAGCGGGGTCGCCGACCCGTTGCCCTGGGCCCTGCTCCTCGTCGCCGCCGTGGCGCTGACCGTCTTCGTGCGCCGTCAGCTGCGCGTGCCGAACCCGCTGCTCCAGGTGTGGCTGTTCGCCAAGCCCGCCTTCAGCGTCGCCGCCACCGCGATCTTCCTGCCGATGGTGGGCATGGGCGCGATCCTGTTCCTCGTCACCCAGTGGTTCCAGTACGGCCAGGGCTACACCCCGCTGGAGGCCGGCCTGCGCCTGCTGCCCGCGCCGCTCGCGCTGATCGTCGCCTCGATGGTGGCCCCCACCCTCATGCAGCGTTTCGCGATCCGCCACGTGCTCGGCGCCGGACTGGTCGTACTCGCCGCCGGAATGGCCCTGCCCTGGGTGTTCCAGCAGTTCACGGACCTCGGCTACCCCGCCTTCGCCGCCGCCCTGACCATCATGGGCCTCGGCGCCGGCACGGCGACCACGGTCGCCTCGGTGACGCTGATCTCCACCGCCCCCGCGGCGGAGGTCTCCAGCGCCGCCGCCATCGAGGAGACCTGCTACGAGCTCGGCTCGGCCATGGGCGTCGCCATCCTCGGCTCCACGGCCGCCGCGCTCTACCGCGGCAACCTGCCCGCCCTGGGACTGGACGGCCCCACCACGGCCGCCGTACGGGACTCCGTGGGCGAGGCGGCGCACACCGCCGAACGCCTCGGCGGCGCCGTCGGCCAGACCCTGCTCGACGCGGCCTCGCACGCCTACACCCTGGCGATCACCCCCGCGTTCCTGATGGCGGGCGCCCTCGCGGTCGCCGCGGCGGCCACCACCTGGACGCTCATTCCCCGCGACCTGCGGCCCACCGAGAACCACTGACCGGGCCGAGCCCGGCCGGCGCCGGGCCCAGCGTGGTGGTGCCCGGCGCCGCGCGGTGCCCGAGCCCGGTCCGGTAGGCGTCGAGCGCCGCCTCCACCCGGCCCGTGCGCCGCAGCAGATCGCCCAGCAGCCGGCACAGGTCGGCCAGATCGCCCGTCGCCCCGCTGCGTTCCAGCAGTGCCAGCGCCTGTACGTAGTGCCGCTCGGCCGCATCGGTCTCACCGCGCTCCTCGGCCATCAGGCCGAGGAGCCGGTGGGCGCCGCCCGCGTGCACCCTGCCGTGCCGTTCGCCCAGCTCCAGCAGCGTCGACAGCAGCCCGGCCGCCTCCTCGTACCGACCGAGCCGGCGCAGCACGTCCGCGAGCTCCACCTCCACCTGCGCCGTGTACAGGGCGGCCCGGCGGGCCGACAGCATGGACCGGGCCGTGCGCAGCTCCCGCTCCGCCGAGGCGAGTTCGCCGTTCTGGGCGTGGACGTAGCCGCGCATCCAGTGGCAGTGCGCCAGATCGGTCCGCAGCCGCAGCTGCCCGTAGATCTCCTGGGCCCTGGCGAGGGAGGCGTCGGCGTCGGCGATCCGTCCCTCCGCGAGGAACGTCCGCGCCACCTGCCGGTGCATGCCCGCCACCAGTGCCGGATCGCCCACCTGCGGAGCCAGCGCGAGCGCCAGCTCGGCGGCGCGCGCGGCGCGGGCGTGGGCGCCCATGTCGATGTACGGCCCGATCACCGCGGCGTAGAGCAGCACCAGCGCCTCGGGATCGGCGAGGCCGCTCGCGCCCAGCTCGTCGATGGTGGATTCGAGGAGGTAGCAGGCGTAGCGCAGCTCGCCCGACAGCAGGTGCGCCACGGCGCGCCCCCGGATCGGGCGCGCCCGGCGGGGGAGCGGCTCGTCGGCCAGCAGCCGCTCGGCCTCCTCGAAGTGGTCGATCGCCGCGGCCAGTTCGCCGGACTCCAGGGCGCAGTCACCCAGCCCGAGGCGGGCCTCCGCCTGCTCGGCCGGCAGGGCCAGCTCCTCCGCCCGGGCCAGCAGGGCCCGGTAGCGGTCGGCGGCCTCGTCGGCCTCACCCGTCGCCAGGGTCTGCTGGGCGTCGGTGAGGGCCAGGCGCAGCTCCGTGGCCAGGTGGGCGGGGCGGCCCGTGGCGAGTTCCTCGTACGAGGTGCCCAGGCGCTCGGCGAGGAAGCGCAGCGCCGTCTCGGACGGGCGGACCTTGCCCGACTCCAGGGTGGAGATGTAGGCGGAGGTGTAGGACGGCTCCGCCAGCCGGCGCTGGGTCAGGCCGAGTTCGCTGCGCAGGCGCTGAACCCTGCGCCCGATGTCGGCCGGTTCGTCCATGGAAACTCCCTGATCGCTCGAACTCCCCAGTATTCAGGGGGGAGTGGGCCATTGCGAACGCCCCGGCACCGCGCTTAGTTTAAGCAGCTGATTCAGCAGACTTAACCGAATGCTTAACTACCTTTCACGGGGGAGGACTTCATGGACGTCGGTACACGCCCGGGCGCCGCACGCGCCGCCCTGCGCGCGGTCGCCGCGGCGGCCTGCGCGACGGCCGTTCTGGTGGCCGCGGGCCCCGCCCGCGCCACGAGCGGCGAACCATCGGCGAAGCCGCGGGTGGCCGTCGAGATACCGGGGCCCGAACAGGGCGGCGACGCCGGATCCGGGCACGTCCTGGTCCCGCCGGGCGGCGCCGGTCCGGCGAAGACCGCCCGCGGGCTGAGCCCGGCCGAACGGGCCGCCGACGGCGAGGTCGCCAAAATGGTCGACAACGGCCCCACCGCCGACCGTCTCGACGTCGTCGTCATCGGGGACGGCTACACGGCCGCCGAACTGGACCGGTTCCACGCCGACGCGGCGCAGAAGTGGGCCGAGGTGACGGCCGTCGAGCCGTACACCACCTACCGCAACCTCTTCAACGTCTGGACCGTCGACGCGGTCTCCCACGACTCCGGAGTCACCGGCGACCCCGACCGCGCCACCGCGCGCGACACCGCCCTCGGTTCGTACTTCTGGTGCGAGGACATCGAGCGGCTGCTCTGCGTGGACCAACCCAAGGTCGACGCGTACGTGGCGAAGGCGCCCGCGGCCGACCTGGTGATCGTGCTGGCCAACAGCGCCAAGTACGGCGGCGCGGGCTACAACGAGCGCAGCGCCACCCTCGGCTACGAGGGGATCTCGACGGCCTCGGCGGGCCATGCCAAGTCGGGCCAGGTCGCCATCCACGAGACAGGCCACTCGCTGGGCAAGCTCGCCGACGAGTACTTCTACCCCGGCGTCCCGGACTACGAGAAGTACACCGGCCCCGAGCCGGGCGAATCCAACGTCTCCGGCCTTCCCGCCGACCGGATGGCGAGCCGACGGGCCAAGTGGTACCGCTGGCTGGGCGAGCCGTCACCGGACGGCGGCACGGTCGGCGCGTACGAGGGCGGCGGCTACTACGTGACCGGGCTGTACCGGCCCACCGACAACTCGATCATGCGGGTGCTGGGGAAGCCGTTCAACCTCCCGGGCACCGAGGCGATGATCGCCGGCTTCTACCAGCACGCCAGGATCGTCACCGCGCTCACCCCGACCGACCGCACCCTGCGGCTGTGGGACCGGGCGAAGGTGGCCGTGCCGACCCTGGAGGCCGCCGACGGGCGTCGGATGACGGTCCGCTGGTACCTCGACGGCAAGGAGTTGAAGCGGCTGGAGGGCCGCACCGAGGTGGCCGTGGCGGAACTCCGGCTCTTCGACCTGCGCACGCACCGGCTGTCGGTGACGGCCGAGGACCGGTCCCCGTCGGTGCGCGACCCGGAGATCGCGAAGACCCTGCGCGCCACGGCCGCGTGGAGCGTCAGGCTCTGAGGTCCTCGGCGGACCGGGCCCGCCGGCGGGCGGGCCCGGCCCCTCGTAGGAGCAAAGTCACCCCCCTCGGCAGCGGTTGCCGGGCACCCGCCAGGTAGGGTCGTCTGAAATGTCCCCGGCCACCCGCAGTCCCGGGGCGTTCGCACCTGTCCCGGCACCACCCTTGCCCGGCGTCGTCCTGCCCGCCCCGGCCGCTGCGCGGCCGCCTGCCCGGAAACAGCTGAAATGAGTACGAACGCCGCGCTCCGCCCGCAGCCGACACCCGCCCCGGACGTCGATTCCCCACCGGCACCCGACAGCGCTCCGGTGCGCCGGTGGCCGGGGCTCGTCGTGCGGGCGCCGGCCAGGCCCGCCCCGGCGGCGGCCCTGCACAGCATCGCGGCGGCGACCACCGTCCTGCTGGCCCTCGTCGCGATCGGCGCGATGATCCACGAACCGGTGCTGATACCCCCGCTGGCCGCGAGCGCCGCGCTGGTCCACAGCGCCCCGAACCTTCCGCTCGCGCAGCCGCGCAACGTGGTCATCGGCCACCTGCTGGGCAGTGCGATGGGCTACGCCGTACTCGCGGCGGCCGGCAGCAGCGCCTGGGCGGCCGCCGTGGCGGCGGGCCTCACGCTCGGCCTCAACATGCTCGCTCGCACCCCGCATTCGCCGGCCGTCGCCACCGCCGTGATCATCGTGCTCCAGACGCCCGCCCCCGGCCGGTTCGTCCCGCTGCTGTTCGGCGCGACCGTCCTGCTCGTACTGACCGGGTACGCCGCTTCCCGCGTCCGCCGGAAGGCTCCGGCCTACCCCGTCTACTGGTGGTGACGGACCGGGGCCCGGCTTTCGGATCGTGCCGGGCTCGCGCCTGATCCGAATGCCGGGCCCTGGGCCGGAGCCGGACCGTACTACGCCGAGCCGGGGGACGGCACCGCCTGCGCCGTCGCCGCCGGGGCGGCGCCCGGCGTGGTGGACGCTGTCGGGGCGGGCTCGCAGACGATCTCGTCACGCGGGGTGTAGTGGGTCGAGTACTCCTCGCTCTTGACCTCCTGGCCGCCCTTGACGAAGATCCGGCCGACCTTGACGTCGAAGCCCTCCAGGGGCGTCTGGACCTCGCAGGTCGGGCCGGTGTCCGTGTGCTTGGCCGGCGGGGTGACGTTGGTGCGCGGACCCTTGGTCGCGCGGATCTCGTCGTACTTCCTCGTCCCCAGCAGGGTGATCGTCAGCGAGGTGTCGGTCGACTGCGCCTGGACGTAGACGGGGTGGCCCGAGTCGTTGAGCCAGCGCAGGTCGAGGGTGCCCCAGGCGACGGTCGCCTCCCGACCCTCCGGGTAGCGCTCGATGTAGAAGGAGTGCGCCCCGTGCTCCAGAGGCTTGAGACCGGCGAAGAACACGGCGTTGTACATCGTCGTGGCGACCGCGGACACGCCGCCGCCGGGCGACTTCACGTACCGCCCGTCGTTGATCATGATGCCGTCGACAAAGCCGTTCTCCTTGGTGCGCTCGCCGACCGTGCGGTTGAAGCTCCATTCCTTCCCCGGCATCACCACGGAGCCGTTGATCAGCTCCACCGCCCGGCCGATGTTCTTGGACCGGTACGGGGCCGCCGGGAACTGAACGGTGAAGGAGGAGAGCTTCTCCTTGATGCCCAGCCGCCGCGCCTCGGCGTCGGTGAGCTCCGGCTGGACGGCCGTGGTGGCCACCACGGCGCTCCGGGCGGCGCCCGAGCGGGTGAGCAGCGGCATCACGGCCCGGCCGAGGGCCTCCTCGGTGACCTCGTGTCCGGAGCGGCTCGACTCCGTGACCACGGCGCGGCCGTTCGCGTCGAGGCCGAGCACGGCGTCGCGCGGTGAGCCGACGGCCTCCCCGAGGGGGCCGGCCACGGCGGGGTCGGCCAGCAGACCGCCCGAGTCCAGCGTCGGCACGAGCCGGCCGGTGTCGTCGGCCTTCATCTTCAGGTGCTCGCCGAGGACCACGGGGCTGACGGGTACGCGGGTGTCGGCCACGGTGAGGGTGACGGGCCCGGAGACCGCGGGCGCCGCGAACTCGCGCAGGGCGCGCTTGGTCTCATCGGCCCCCACGCGCGGCTCGGTGCGCCGGACCGGCAGTTCGAGCGGGCCGCCGTCCGTGCGGGGCGCCAGGTACGCGGCCCGCAGGGTGTCGAGGGCCGCGTCCTGTTCGAGGGTGACGCCGCTCTGCGCGGCGACCACCTTCGGCCTGCCCGTGTCGAAGGATATGGAACCGTCGCGGACCTGCTGTGCGGTGCTCACGCGGAGCCGGTCGACGCCGGCGCGCGCGGTCTTCTCGTCCGTCCGGATCACGGGCTCGACGTCGGGGTTCCCGGAGGCGAACAGCCGGCCGATGACGCCGAACGGCCCGGGCGCCTCGCCCGCGGCGCGGTCGACGGTCGCGGCGGCGTCCAGGGACAGCCCGACGGCGGCAGGGGTGACCTCCTCGACCCGGTCGCCGACGCGCACGGCGACCGGCGCGGTGGCCTGCGGCCCCAAGGCGTCGGTCAGCTTGCGCTCCGCCGCCGCGGGGCTCATGCCGCCGATGTCCACGCCGCGGACGCGGGTCCCGGAGGCGATGTCGTCCCCGGCCGCGAGCCCGGCGACGTAGAGGCCGCCCAGTCCGAGGACCAGGGCGCCGCCCGTCGTCATCGCGGCGATCCGCCGATTACGTGTCCAGCTGCCCGCAGGTCGCACATCTCTCCTTGTGGCGCCGGACCGGTCGCCGACCGGTCGCCGGGGCTCGCAGGCCGCGGCAGGGGCGCATAGATGACGGTTGAGGTCATCCATCATCACCATGGAAATGTCCGATTAGGGAGAGAAGGTAACGGTTCTCACATGGTGGGCGAGGGTGCTCCGGGTCCGACGGTCAGGCCGTCGAGGACCAGGCGCAGACCCAGTTCGAAGCCGCGGTCGTCGAGCGCGTCCAGGCCCTCCCCGGTGGTGGCCGACTCGGCGAGGGAGTCGGCGAGCGCCGGGTACGCGGGCCGGTACTCGGCGGCGGGGCGGGTGAAGCCCGCGGTGAAGGTCTCCAGTGCGGAGCCCAGTACGAGGTAGTCGATGGCGGCGGCGGCCTCGGCGGCCCGCGCCGGTGTGCAGCCCGCCCGGACGAGGGCCGCGAGCAGGGCGTCGTATCCGCGCAGCGCCCGGTCCGCCTCGACCCGGCGGCGGGCCGCCGGCGCGATCGCGTTCGGGTGGCGCAGGTACACCCGACGGTAGCCGCGCGCGTACGCCGCGATCCCCTCGCGCCAGTCGGGCCCGTCGAGCGGGCTCAGGTCGATCTCCTCGTTGATCAGCTCCGAGACGGCGTCCAGCACGTCCTCCTTGGAGGCGACGTGGTGGTAGAGCGACGCGCCCTTGACCCCGAGCCGGTCGGCGAGCGTCCGCATCTTGAGGGCCTGGGGGCCGTCCTCGTCGAGCAGTTCGAGGGCCGCGCGGGCGATGTTCCCGCGGCTGAGCAGCGGCTGGTTCGGACGGCCCACGTGTGATCCCCCTCGTTCGTGGCCGTCAGGTTACCCGTTGGCAGGGTCTTCCCCTGGGGTCCGGGTCGGGTTAAGGTCCCCGCAATCCCGAAACCTAACGACGTTAGATTTAGTCGCCGGGACGCGTCGGCCGCCCCCGGCGCGCTCCGGCATCGTGAGAGGTACACATGCCAGACCTTCCCTCCCCCCGCACGGACGCGCTCACGAGCGCGGACGTGAGCGCCGGCACGGACGCGGACGCGGCCCGGATGACGGACCTGGGCTACACCCAGGAGCTGAACCGCAGCCTCGGCGTCCTCGGCAACATCGCCATGGGCTTCGCCGTGGTCTCGCCGGTCGTGGCCCTTTACGCCGTCTCCATGGTCGGCACGATGATCGCCGGCCCCGCCTGGGTGTGGGCGCTGCCGATCGTGCTGCTCGGCCAGTGCCTCGTCGTGAACGTCTACTCCGAGCTCGCCTCCCAGTGGCCGCTCGCCGGCGGGCCCTACCAGTGGGGGCGCCGGCTGCTCGGTCCGTCCTTCGGCTGGATGAGCGGCTGGGTGTGGCAGTTCGCCGTCATGTTCGGCAACACCACCGTCGCCTACCTGGCGGCCCCCTGGGTCTTCGCCCTCGTCGGCGTCACCCCCACGCCGGGCGCCATGGTCGCCGTGGCCGCCGGGATCCTGCTGGCCTGCATGCTCGTCAACGCGTACGGGATCAGGATCCTGAGCCTGTTCGTCTCCCTGGGCATCGCCGCCGAGGCCATCGCCTCCGTACTGGTCGGCTTCGCGCTGCTGCTGTTCTTCCGCGAACACGGCTTCTCCCTGTTCACCGAGACCCTCGGCGCCGAGGAGCTGTCCGGCGGATCGACCACGATGGCCTTCCTGGCCGTACTGGCGGTCGCGGGCTGGGGGTTCATCGGGTTCGACGCCTGCGTCTCCACCGCCGAGGAGACCAAGGACGCCGGCCGGCAGGTGCCGCGCGCCATGTGGTGGGCGCTGCTCAGCGTCGGCCTCGTCGTCATCCTCAACGCGATGGCCGTGGCCCTCGCCCACCCCTCGCCCGCGGCCGTCGTCGCCGGTGAGGACCTCGACCCGGTGACGACCGCCGTCACCACCGCCTTCGGCTCCTGGTCGGACAAGCCCTTCGTCGCCGTGGTCCTGGTCGGCTTCCTCGCCTGCGCCATGGCCTCCCAGGGCGGCGCCGCCCGCGGCGTGTACTCGCTGGCCCGTGACGGCGGCTTCCCCCTCTCCCGTCACGTGCGCAAGGTCAACCGCCGCCAGGCCCCCATCGGCGGCCTGATCGCCTCCACCCTCGTCAGCTGTACCGGCCTGCTGCTGGGCCTGAACGCCACCGCCATCGGCAGCCTGATCGCCTTCGGCACCGCGGCCACCTTCCTGCCGTTCTTCCTGGTCACGCTGGCCGCGCTGATCGCCCGGCTGCGCGGCACCTGGGTCCCCTCCGGGCACATCCGGCTCGGCCGCAAGGGCACCTTCCTGAACGTGCTGGCCGTGCTGTGGACCGCCTTCGAGGTCGTCAACGTCTGCTGGCCGCGGGCCATCCTGGCGCCGCCCGGCGCCCCCTGGTACCAGGTCTGGGCCGGTCTGATCGGCACCGGCGCGGTGATCACGGCCGGACTGGTCTACCTCGCGGTCAGGAAGCCCCACCACGCGCTGCGCACGGCGCCGGAGGGTGACCGGAGCGAGGGCGTCCTCGCAGCCGACCACCTCTGATCGACGTCGGATCGGCGTCTGATCCACCTCCGATCGACGTCCGATCCGGGTTCGCCCCCTTCTGCTCCGCTTCTGATCCGCAGATCCCCCTTGATTCCGGCATCCGCTGCACATCGAAGGAGTAATGTCATGGACCTGCCACGCCCGGGCCTCCCGCGCACGAACCGACCGCGCATGACGCGCCGAGGATTCGGAGCCGCCGCACTCGCGGCCGCCGCCGTCCCCCTGCTCGGCCGCACCGCCTTCGCCGAGGCGAGCTCGGACCCGCTCCACGCACCGGCCGAATGGGAGCCGCACGCGGGCTGCGTGATGGCCTGGCCCTGGGACAGGACGGCCGGCTGGGGGTCGCTGCTCGCCGACGTCCAGGCGGAGATCGCCGGGATCGCCCGGGAGATAGCCCGCTTCGAGCCGGTGCTCATGTTCGCCGAACCGGGCACGGCGGCCCAGGCGCGCCAACAGTGCGGCAGCACGGTCACCGTCATCGAGTATCCGCTCAACGACTGCTGGACCCGCGACACCGGACCGCTCTTCGTGGTCAACCCCGGCGGCACGCACCGCACCGGAGTCGACTTCGGGTTCAACGGGTGGGGCGGGAAGTACCCGTATGACAAGGACGACTTCCTCCCCGTCGGCGTGTGCGCCCACCTGGGCGATCCTCGCACGCAGGTCGGCATGATCCTGGAGGGCGGCTCGGTCCTCACCGACGGCCAGGGCACCCTCGTCACCACCGAGGAATGCCTCCTCAACCCGAACCGGAACCCGGGCATGACCCGAGCCCAGATCGAAGCCCAGCTGCTCGCCTCGTACGGAGCGAGCAAGGTCGTCTGGCTGCCGTACGGCCTGTACCACGACGACATCACCAACGGTCACGTCGACCTCGTCGCCGCCTATCTGGGACCGGCGAGGATCCTGCTCCACACCCAGCCCGATCCGTCCGACCCCAACCACGCCCGGATGGCCGCGAACAAGGCGGTGCTCCAAGCCGCGACCGACGCCTGCGGCAGGCCCTTCCAGGTGGTGGAGATGGAGTACCAGCCCCACTTCCGGCACAAGGGACTGCTGGTGGAGACCTTCAGCTACACCAACTACTACCTGACCTCCGGCAGCGTCGTGGTCCCGCTCTCGGGTGAACCGTCCGACGCGCTCGCCCTCGCGTGCTTCGCGTCGCTCTTCCCCGGCCGCCAGGTGGTCGGCACCCCGGCCCGCACCCTGGCCTGGGGCGGCGGTGGCGTCCACTGCGTCACCCAGCACGTGCCACGCGTGCAGTAGTACGGGAGGGCGCGCAAACGCTCCGGCCGGTGGGGGCCGCGCGGGGGGGGGCGCCGCCCCCCCCCCCCGGTAACCCCACACGGGGGGGGGACGTCAGCAAGGGGTCCAAGCCCCCGGCCTCCCAACACCCCACAGAGAAGCGC